>CBFGUT010000085.1:0-11943 GCA_965652265.1 uncultured Cellvibrionaceae bacterium
GCCGCGCCCCAGTTCGCGCGCCACATTATCGGAAATCTGGCGCATTGCCTCGGGGGTAATGGTCACCGTTTGACTACCGCCACGCTGGGCGGCGGGGTTGCCACCCGCGGACTGCTGCAGCATGCGATCGAGCGGCAGGTAGAGCATATTGTTGCCGCCATCCACATCCACCAGCACCTTGCTGGCATTGGACATTATGGCCTGCATGGTATCGATATACAGGCGCTCGCGCGTGACTTTCGGCGCCTGCTGGTACTCGGCCAGCAACTGTTCGAAGCGACGCGATTCACCCTCGGCGTAGGCCACCACCTCGGCGCGATAGGCCTCGGCTTCCTCGATCATACGCTGTGCCTGACCGCGCGCTTCGGGAATAATCCGATTGGCATAGGCCTGGGCCTCGTTCTTGAAACGCTCCTCGTCCTCGCGAGCACGAATCACATCGTCAAAGGCGGCGCGCACCTGCTCTGGCGGGCGGCCCTCCTGAATATTTACCTGTCGCACCAGAATACCGGCGCCGTAGCTATCCAGGTAAGCCTGAATTCGAGCCTGAATATCATTGGCAATGATCTGGCGACCACTGGACAATACCTGGTTCAATTCCGCAGAGCCCACCACATGGCGCAGCGCACTCTCGGTGGCCTGCTGCAGGCTGCTCTCCGGCTCGCGAACATTGAGTACATAATCCTTCACGTCACCGACGTTGTACTGCACAGTAATGGGCAGCTCCACAATGCTCTCGTCCACCGTCAACATCAATCCGCGGGTGGCGTACTGGCGCTCGGCGGTCACATTGACCACAAACACCTTGGTCACCAAGGGCGCGTTCCAGCGCAGGCCCGGCTCCTTGATTTCCTTGAAGGCGCCAAACTGCAGCACCACGGCGCGCTCCTGCTCGTCCACCTGGTAGATGCCAAACAGGAAGTAGGCGATGGCGGCGATAATCAGCCCGGCGACAAACAAACCCTTGAAATTGCCCGATCCACTGGCACCCTGGCCGCCTTTACCGCCGCCAAAAATACCGCCGAGCTTTTCCTGAAATTTTTTCAGCGCCTCGTCCAGGTCGGGGGGGCCGTCGTTATTGCCGCGACCACCCCAGGGGTCCTGCCCCTTGCCTCCCGGTTCATTCCAGGCCATAAAGTGTCTCCAATTGTGGTGAGCGGGGGAGCCGTCGCGGCCCCACCCGTGTAAAGTCAAAGCGAATTCTAACAAAGACCGCCGGAAAGGACACCAAAACCGGCATCAACAAAGCCGGAGGGGTCAGCCAGTAGCATCCAGCGAGGGAGCCTCATCGCGCCATACCAACTCGTCAAAACGCATATTCAGGCCACTCAACAGTCGCAACAGGTCGCTCTTGGGGATACGCAGGGACAGGGCAGCCGAACCGTCATCGCGATACTGCTCATCACTGACGGCATGCTGTTCAAACAGACGCGCCCGCAGGCGGCCCTGACTGGGTGCCAGCAGCAGCTCGCCCTCGATCATCTCCTCGCCCAGCAGTTCGGTGATGGCCTGACGCAGGAGTTCAGTACCCTCCCCTGTCACTGCCGACAGCCATACGGCGACCGGCGTGCCATCGTCGTCGCGATCGATACGCGGCTCCACACCGATCAGGTCGATCTTGTTAAAGACCCTGAGTTGCGGCAAGTCACCGGCACCGATACTGTCCAGCACCTCCTCCACCTGCTCGATGTAGTGCAGGCGTTCATCGGCGGCGGCATCAATCACATGCAACAACAGGCTGGAGTTGGTGGCCTCTTCCAGAGTGGCGCGGAAAGCCTCCACCAGTTTGTGGGGCAAATGACTGATAAAGCCCACGGTATCGGCGAGAATCGTGGCACCAATATCATCCAGCTCCACACGTCGCATGGTGGGGTCCAGGGTGGCGAACAACTGGTTCTGGGCATAGACATCGGCGCCGGTCACCCGGTTGAACAGCGTGGATTTACCCGCGTTGGTATAGCCCACCAGCGACACTGTAGGAATGGCGGCACGCTGACGCGAGCGCCGGCCCTGTTCTCGCTGGGTACGCACCTTGGCCAGCCGTTTTTCAATACTGGAGATGCGCCCGCGCAGCAAACGGCGGTCCGTTTCCAACTGGGTCTCACCCGGGCCGCGCAGGCCGATACCACCCTTTTGCCGCTCCAGGTGAGTCCAGCCCCGCACCAGGCGGGTGGACATATGCCGCAATTGCGCCAGTTCCACCTGCAACTTACCTTCAAAGGTGCGGGCGCGCTGGGCAAAGATATCCAGAATCAGCCCGGTGCGATCCAATACCCGACATTTGAGGGCTTTCTCCAGATTGCGCTCCTGGGAGGGACTCAAGGTGTGATTAAAAATAACCAGCTCGGCGCCGTGTTCTGCTACCACCGTCTGTAATTCCGCCAGTTTACCCGTGCCCACAAAGTATTTGGCCTGGGGCGTCGCACGGTGCCCTCCTACCATTGCCACGGGATCGCCGCCGGCGGAGAGTACCAGTTCTTCAAATTCGCGGGGGTCTTCGGGCTCCTGGCCACTGGAGATATCCAGGTGAACCAGCACAGCCAGCTCACCTGAATCGGGACGATCAAAAAACAAAGAAGTACCTCAGAAAATGGTTACTCACCCTGATCCTCATCGCCATCGGAGTCGCCTTCGGCGGCGGGGTTCAACAGGGGTACGCGCACGGCGCGCGAGGGAACGACAGTGGAAATGGCGTGCTTATACACCATTTGACTGACGGTATTTTTCAGTAAAACCACAAACTGGTCGAAGGATTCAACCTGACCTTGCAGTTTGATGCCATTAACCAGATAGATGGATACAGGAACGCGCTCTTTACGCAGCACGTTCAGGTAAGGGTCTTGTAAGCTATGCCCTTTTGACATGTTTTTTCTCCTTTTAGGTAATAAGAATACGCCTTAAGTCTTCTACAACGGGGTAAAAGGGGGCGATGACAAGCATGAAAAACTGACTAGGAATTTCACCTGTCTATTATATGGCCCCGAGCGGTGCAGAATTCAAGCAAAACCGTAGAATTTCTTCACTGGAGAGGGTTTTTCCGTTCATATCTTGCGTAAACACCCATTTTAGCCCCTCCCAGCCCCGCAGCCAGGTGAGCTGGCGCTTGGCCAGCTGGCGGGTGGCGATGACGCCACGCTCGCGCATCTGCTCATAATCCAGCTCACCGGCCAGATACTCCCACACCTGGCGATAGCCCACCGCGCGGATGGCGGGCAAATCACGGTGCAGGTCGCCGCGACCATAGAGGGCCTCTACCTCGGCCACCAGCCCCTGCTCCAGCATTTTCAGGAACCGCTGTTCTATACGCTGGTGCAACACTTGCCGATCACGCGGCGCCACCGCCAGTTGTACCAGCTCAAAGCGCCGGGCAAAATCGCCGCCACCGGCTTCGGCCTGCTGGCGACGCAACTCGGTCATGGTCTGACCCGAGGCGCGATAGACCTCCAGAGCGCGGCTGAGGCGCTGGGAGTGATTGGGGTGAATCTCGCGCGCCAGCGTCGGATCCACCGCCGCCAGTTGTGCATGAATATGGGGCCAGCCGTGCTCGGCGGCCTCGCGTTCGATGGCGGCGCGGATGTCGGGGTCGGCCGACGGCATGGGCGCCAGCCCCTCCAGCAGGGCCTTGAAATAGAGCATGGTGCCGCCCACCAGCAGAGGTATACGACCGGCCGCGTGAATATCGGCAATCTCGCGCTCGGCATCGGCGACGAAATCCGCCGCCGAGTAGGGATCGGCGGGGTCGCGAATGTCGATAAGCCGGTGGGGGGCTTGCGCCAGCTCCGCCGCCGAGGGTTTGGCGGAGCCAATATCCATACCGCGATAGACCAGGGTGGAATCCACGCTGATGAGCTCCACCGGCAGGTGCTCGCGCAGCCGCACGGCCAGGTCGGTCTTGCCCGAGGCGGTGGGCCCCATTAAAAACAGTACCGGCGGTCGCGCCATATCACTGCCCGCGCATAAACAGCTTGTCCAACTCGTCCAGCGTCTGCAGGGTCCAGGTGGGGCGACCGTGGTTGCACTGTCCGCTGCGCTCGGTAGCTTCCATATCCCGCAACAGGGCATTCATCTCGGGGATGGTGAGGCGCCGGTTGGCGCGCACCGACCCGTGACAGGCCATGGTGGACAGGGTTTCGTTCACACGCTGGCCGAGGCGTTCGCTGGTGCCGTGCTCAATCAGGTCAGCGAGCACGTCGCGCACCAGCTGGTCCACCTTGGCGCCGTGCAAAATCGAGGGGATTTGCCGCACCAGCAGGGCTTCGGGCCCGGCGCGGGCCAGCTCGAACCCCAGGCTGGTAAAGGTTTCAGCATGCTCTTCGGCACAATCCGCTTCCTTCTGGCTCACCGCCAGGCTCACCGGCACCAGCAGCGGCTGTGCCTGGATACTGCCCCCGGCAAAGGCGGTTTTCATACGCTCGTAGGTAATGCGCTCGTGAGCGGCGTGCATATCCACAATAATCAGACCCTGGGCATTTTCCGCCAGAATATAGATGCCCTTGAGCTGGGCGATGGCGAAACCCAGGGGCGGGATTTCCTCCTCACCGGCAGGACGCGCCGCTGCTGCCGAATAACCGGGCGCGGCATCGGCCACGGCGGTCTCCCCCTCATCCACACTCGCCATGGCGGCGGGAAAATAGCGCTCGCGCCAGCGGCTGTGATCCTCGCGGCCCGCGCCCAGCGCCATAGCCGATTGCTGGTAGGCACCGGTGGCGGCCGGGGGTGGCGCGGGGCTCTCCTCGCGGGGCTGCATCTGGTCCTGGGGTTTTACCCCCGCCAAGGCGTGGTGCAGGCTGCTGAAAATAAAGTTGTGCACACTGCGGCCATCGCGAAAGCGCACCTCGTGCTTGGTGGGGTGCACATTGACATCCACCGTGGCCGGGTCCACCTCCAGGTAGAGCACAAAAGCGGGATGACGCCCTTGGTAGAGCACATCCTGGTAGGCCTGGCGTACCGCGTGAGTGACCAGCTTGTCGCGAATGGCGCGACCATTGGCATAGAAATGCTGCAGGTCCGCCTGCGAGCGCGAAAATGTGGGCAGTGCCACCCAGCCGGTGAGACGCAGACCAGCGCGCTCGATATCCAGGTGCACAGCACTGTCCATAAAAGCGGGCCCGCACACCTGGGCCACGCGCCGCTCGCTCTCCGCCCGGCTGCCACCGGCGCGCCAGTTGTGAATGGCGCGGCCATTGTGACGCAGGGTAAAGTCCACATCGAAACGCGACAGGGCGAGACGCTTGACCACCTCTTCCAGGTGGTTGAACTCGGTTTTCTCAGTGCGCAGGAACTTGCGGCGCGCCGGGGTATTGAAGAACAGATCGCGCACTTCCACGGTGGTGCCGCGCGGGTGAGGCGCGGGCGCCATCTCAGTGTGCATTTCACGCCCCTCGGCCATCACCTGCCAGCCGGCACCGCCGTCATCGGTGGCACTCACCAGCGTGAGCCGCGACACCGAACTGATGCTGGCCAGCGCCTCGCCGCGAAAACCCAGGGTGGCCACCGCCTCCAGGTCATCCAGGGTGGTGATCTTGCTGGTGGCGTGGCGGGACAGGGACAGTGGCAGATCCTCGCGGTCGATACCCGAGCCGTTGTCGCGCACCCGGATCAGTTTGACACCCCCATCCTCCACCTCGATATCCAGGCGCGTGGCGCCGGCATCCAGGCTGTTTTCCAGGATTTCCTTGACCACGGACGACGGTCGCTCCACCACCTCGCCGGCGGCGATCTGGTTGGCGAGGCGGGGGCTTAACAGTTGAATTCTGGGCATGAAGCAGTCTGGGTTCAGGAGGTGGGAATTTTCAGCGTCTGGCCCACCTTGATCACATGACCATTGAGGTTATTGGCCTGTTGCAGCTGGAAAACACTGACATTAAAACGCTGGGCGATGGCGCTCAGGGTATCCCCCCGGGCAATAATATATTCTGTCACCGGTACATCGCCGCCGTTGAATTTGCGCCAGGCAATGTAGGTGCCCTCGGGCGGATAGAGGTTGTAGTACTGATCAATCCCCCGGAACAGCTGGTCCGCCATGCGCCGCCGGTACTGGCTGTCCGATAGCTTGCGTGCCTCGCCGGGGTTGGAGATAAAGCCCGTTTCCACCAGAATGGAAGGTACATCGGGAGATTTGAGCACGGCAAAGCCGGCCTGTTCCACCTGGCGTTTGTGCAGGTGCGCCACCTGCCCCATGGACTTGAGCACATGATCCCCAACCTGCAGGCTGGCACCCAGGGTCGCGGTCATGGACAAATCAACCAGCACTCCGGCGAGCACCTCGTCCTTGTCGTCGAGGCTGACATTGCCCACCCCACCGATAACATCCGATTCATTTTCCCGCTGGGCCAGAAAGCGCGCCATCTCACTGGTGGCACCACTGCGCGACAGGGCGAATACCGAGGCACCGCGCGCCTGGGGCTTGGTAAAAGCATCGGCGTGGATGGAGATAAACAAATCCGCGCGCATACGGCGGGCGATATCGCGCCGCTCGCGCAGGGCCACGTAATAGTCGCCCGTGCGCACCATTCGCGCCTCGTAGCCGCGCTGGCTGTTGATGCGCTTGACCAGTTCGCGGGCAATATCCATCACCACGTCCTTCTCGCGCAGGCCATTGGGGCCTATGGCGCCGGGGTCTTCACCGCCGTGGCCGGCATCAACGGCAATCACGATATCGCGCTGGCCACCGCGATCGACGCTCACCGGGGCTGCCTCGGGTTCCGGGGGGGCCTGCGCGGCCTGTCCGCGATCGTAGAGATCCACCACCAAGCGGTCGGCGGCGCCGGCCTGACGGCGCAGGAAAAAGCTGTTGGGATCGACTTTGGCGGACAGGTCCAGCACCACCCGCACCCCGTCGCCACGGGGGGCGTGACGCAGCCCCTTGATGGGGGTTTCATCCAGTTTGAGGCCGTCGAGGGCGGCGCGAAAGCGGGTGTCATCGATATCAATCACCACACGTTCCGGGCCGCTCAGGGTAAACAGCTTGTGCTCCACGGGCGCGGAGAGATCAAAGACCACCCGGGTGTGATCGGGAGCCCGCCACAAACGCACGCCGTGCACATCCACTGCCTGCGCCGGGGTGGCCAGCAGCCAGAGTAATAACAGCAGACAAAAAGGCCGGTAGCACCGTCTGTCAGTCATCATTGTTATTCGCCATGAGGGTCGCACATACTGCAGCGCCTGCGTCTGTCCCACTTTCTAGCTTAACAAGACGGCCGCCCGCTTGCACCTGCAGGGTGACGCGAAGGTCCGCTGCGGGCAAAAAACCTTCGCCGCGACTGGGCCACTCCACCAGGCACAAGCTGTGGCCGTCGAAATAATCGCGAATCCCCATATAATCCAGTTCCTCCGGATGCCCCAGGCGATAGAGGTCGAAGTGATAGACGCGCCGCGGCGTCAATTCGTAGGCCTCCACCAGGGTATAGGTGGGACTTTTCACCGCCCCCCGGTGTCCCAGGGCCGCCAGCACCCCTCGTGTGAGCGTGGTTTTGCCGGCGCCCAGCTCCCCCTGCAAAAACACACAGCCGCCCTCCAGGCTTGCCAGGGCCTCTGCCAGACGTCCGCCAAAGGCCAGCGTTGCCTCTTCGTCGGCCAGCCAGAGTGTGTGCTCACTCACCGAGCAGCTCTCCCATCACAGGAATCAGATCAGTCGCCAACAGGGACACCTGGCCACGCTCGGCGGCTACCAGGTCGGCGGCGTGAGCATGGACCGCCGCTCCCAGATTGGCCGCCCGCTGGGGGCTGAGCCCCTGGGCCAGCAGGGCGCCCAATACACCGCTGAGTACATCGCCCATACCCCCGCAGGCCATGCCCGGGTTACCGGCATCGATCACATTGGTGGCCATCTCTGTACCTGCCACCAGGCTGCCCGACCCCTTGAGAATGACCGCGCCGCCGCTCATTTGTTGCAAGCGGGCTATAGCGGCGAAGCGATCGGCCTGCACCTCGGCACTGGTACAACCCAGCAGGCGCGCCGCCTCACCGGGATGAGGGGTGAAAATCCAATTGTTGCGCGGGGTTTTGAGGCGCCCCGCCGCCAGTAAATTGAGAGCGTCGGCATCCACTACCAGTGGCAATTCCGTGGCCAGTGCCTGTTGCAGCATCTGCTCCGACCAGGGCGACTGCCCCAGCCCCGGTCCCACCACCAGCACATCGGGGCCGCTGAGCCAGGGCTCCAGTTCCTGCCCGGAAATCACGCCACAGGCCATCACCTCGGAGCGCCGGGCCAGGGCGGCGGCCACGTGCTCGGGACGGGTGGCGAGGCTCACTAGCCCAGCGCCCGCGCGCGCAGCGGCCTCAGCGGCCATGATCGCCGCACCGCCGCGGCCGGTATCGCCTCCGATCACCATCACATGGCCAAACTGTCCCTTGTGGGCGTCAGCTTCGCGCGGCGGCAGCCACGCGCGCATCTGCGCATAGCTCAGGCAACTGACCTCGGCGGCCTGCTGCTCATACATAGCGGCGGGCGTATCCAGGCCGGCAAATACCACTTCCCCGGCCACGGCGGGACCGCGTCCGGTATAGAGTCCGCGCTTTTTGCCAATAAAAGTCACCGTCAGACCCGCCCGCACGGCCACCCCCTGCTCGGCGCCGGTGTCGGCATCGAGCCCGGAAGGGATATCCAAGGCCAGCACTGGCAGGCTGGCGTTGTTGATCTGTTCGATGGCAGCGCGGTATTCGGGGCGCACCTCTCCCTTGATACCCGTGCCCAGCAGGGCGTCCACAATAATGCCGGTGGTGGGTGCCGGCCCCGGTGGCATCATGACCACCCCTTCCTGACGGGCGTACTCAAAGGCCTGAAGCGCCGCCCCCGAGAGTTTGTCCGTGCTGGCGATCAGTATCACGTTCACCGGTATGCGCCGGCTGGCGGCCAGGGCGGCCACCACAAAACCATCGCCGGCGTTATTGCCTCCACCGGCGTAGACGGTCACCTGCTCTACTTCCCCGAAGCGTTCCAGCAGTAGCTGAAAAGCGGCCCTGCCCGCGCGCTTCATTAATTGAATGGCCGGTGTGCCACCATCGATAAGTGCCTGATCCAGAGCGCGAACCCCGGCGGCGGTATAGAGGGAGGTGGAGGCAGTATCAGTGGTCATAGGCGATTCCGGCAGGTGTAAACAGGTACAATATGCGGCGATTATAGGGGATTACGGCCGTGACGATAACCGCAGCACACCACGACAATGTTGACTACCGGCAACTGGCCGCGGATATCAAGCGCTGGGGCCGCGAACTGGGCTTCCAGCAAGTGGGCATTGCCGACACCGAACTGACCGCCGCCGAGGCGGGTCTGGAGCGCTGGCTGGCGGCCGGCTATGCGGGCGATATGACCTGGATGCAGGATCACGGTCGCAAGCGCTCGCGCCCGGCGGAGCTGGTACCGGGAACGGTGCGCGTTATCTCCGCGCGTATGGACTACCTGCAGGGCGACACACAACAAATCAAAATCCTCAAGGACCCGCAAAAAGCCTATATCTCCCGCTACGCGCTGGGGCGCGACTACCACAAACTGATTCGCAAACGCCTCGCACAACTGGCGCGGCAAATCGAGGACGCTCTGCCCGAGTCACTGAAGCCCCGGGGTGAACAACAAATGCGCGCCTTTACCGACAGCGCCCCAGTACTGGAACGTCCGCTGGCGGACAAAGCGGGGCTGGGCTGGACCGGTAAGCACACGTTGATTCTCAACAGCGAGGCGGGCAGCTGGTTTTTCCTCGGGGAAATCTACACCTGGCTCCCCCTGCCGGTGGACGAGAGCCAGCAACCCAACCGCTGCGGCGAGTGCACCGCCTGCCTCAAGGTGTGCCCTACCGATGCCTTCCCCGAGCCCTATGTGCTGGACGCCCGGCGCTGTATCTCTTACCTCACTATCGAGCACAAGGGGGTAATCGCCGAGGAATTTCGCGAGCCCATGGGCAACCGGGTCTTCGGTTGCGACGACTGCCAGGCCATCTGCCCCTGGAACAAATACGCCAAACCCACTGCCGAGGGCGACTTCCAGCCCCGCCACGGTCTGGCCGACAGCGACCTGCTCACCCTGTTCGGCTGGGATGAACCCACCTTTCTAAAAAACACCGAAGGCTCCGCCATCCGCCGTATCGGCTACGCGCGCTGGCTGCGCAATCTCGCCATCGGCCTCGGCAACGCGCCCAGCGACCCCGCCATTATCACCGCCCTGGAGTCGCGGCTGGGCCAACACGGCGAAATGGTGGACGAGCATATCCGCTGGGCGCTGAGCCAGCAGCAGAATCCCAAGCGGCGGCGGCAGCGGAAAATTAAACGGTCCGACGTCTGACGTCTGACGTCTGATGCCGGATGTCCAATGCGTCTGACTTCCGACGTCCGACTTCCGACGTCTTCTATCGAGCCCATAGCCAATAAAAATCAGCCCAAACGAGCAAAAACGGTCGCCATCGGGTACAATCACCGGCCTTAAATAGGGTTCCGCGCGCCATTTTAGTGCAAATAACGCAGAAGCCTTTACCCCACTCACACTGACAACGAACGGTACGCTATGAAAACATTGTCTGATATCGGTTTGGTCGGCCTCGCCGTCATGGGCGAAAATCTTATCCTCAATATGGAGAGCAAAGGCTTTACGGTCACCGCCTACAATCGCTCCGTGGATAAGGTGAGGGATTTTCTGGCCGGTCGCGCCCAGGGCAAGAATATTCGCGGCGCTGAATCGATTGAAGAACTGGTGGCCTCGCTGGAAAAACCGCGCAAGATTATGCTGATGGTCAAGGCCGGCCAGCCGGTGGACGACTTTATCGAGCAACTGGTGCCCCACCTGGAACCCGGCGATATTATTATCGACGGCGGCAATACCCACTACCCGGATACCGACCGCCGCACCGCTTATCTGGAAAGCAAGGGCCTGCTGTTTATCGGTACGGGCGTTTCCGGCGGTGAAGAGGGCGCTCTCACCGGCCCCTCCATCATGCCTGGCGGCTCGCCCAAGGCCTGGCCTTTCGTAAAAGATATCTTTCAGGGCATCTCCGCCAAGGTGGAAGACGGCAGCCCCTGTTGCGACTGGGTGGGCGAAAACGGCGCCGGCCACTTTGTGAAAATGGTGCACAATGGCATCGAGTACGGCGACATGCAGTTGATCTGCGAAGCCTACCAGATCATGAAAGACGTGCTGGGCATGAGCGCCGATGAAATGCACGAAGTCTTCGCCGAGTGGAACAAGGGCGACCTAGATTCCTACTTGATCGAAATCACCCGCGACATCCTCGCTTTTAAAGATGAAGACGGCTCACCGCTGGTAGACAAGATTCTCGATACCGCCGGCCAGAAAGGCACCGGCAAGTGGACCGGCGTAGTAGCACTGGACCTGGGTATTCCGCTAACGCTGATTTCCGAAGCGGTGTTTTCCCGCTGTCTGTCATCACAAAAAGATCAGCGCGTGAGAGCCTCTAAAGTGGTCAGCGGTCCAGCGGTCACCTTCGACGGTGACAAACAGGCACTGATTAACGACCTGAAGGACGCCCTCTACGCATCTAAAATTATCTCTTACGCACAGGGCTACCTGCTGATGCGCGAGGCCGCCAAGGAATTTGGCTGGCACCTGAACTACGGTGGCATTGCGCTAATGTGGCGCGGTGGTTGTATTATTCGCTCCAGCTTCCTCGGCAATATCAAGGAAGCCTTCGACAACAACCCGGAGCTGGAAAACCTGTTGCTGGACGACTATTTCCGCACCACCGTGGAAAATGCCCAGGCCGGCTGGCGCCGCGTGGCGGCCGCCGCCATCACCAACGGCATTCCCGCACCGGCCATCACCTCCGCCCTCAACTACTTCGACGGCTTCCGCACCGCCCGCCTGCCCGCCAACCTGCTGCAGGCCCAGCGCGACTACTTCGGCGCCCACACCTACGAGCGCACCGACAAGCCGCGCGGCGAGCATTTCCACACCAATTGGACAGGACGTGGGGGTTCTACGGCGTCGACGACGTATAA
>CBFGUT010000086.1:0-11939 GCA_965652265.1 uncultured Cellvibrionaceae bacterium
GCATATCATCTCCTATCTAGGGGATTTTCTGTTTTCCGGGGAGCGCGCCCGCACCCCGGTGCGCGCCCTCTCGGGCGGTGAGCGCAACCGGGTACTCCTCGCTCGACTCTTCAGTAAACCCGCCAACATCCTGGTGCTGGACGAACCTACCAACGACCTGGATGTGGAGACGCTGGAGTTGCTGGAGGAGGTGCTGGACAACTTTGGCGGGACTGTGCTGCTGGTCAGTCACGATCGCGCCTTTCTCAATAACCTGGTGACCAGTGTATTTGCCTTTGAGGGGCGCGGCCAGGTGCGCGAGTATGTGGGCGGCTATGACGACTGGTTGCGCCAGGGCGGTGCCTGGGTGGAGGAGGCCGTGGACACGCCGCAACCGGCAGCAGACAACAGCGAAAAATCCTCTGCGCCCCGACCGTCGGGCAAAAAGCAAAAGCTCAGCTACAAACTGCAGCGGGAATTTGACGCCCTGCCGGCACAGATTGAGTCACTGGAGCAGCAGTTGGACAAGTTGCAATCCGCGGCCGCCGGTCCCGACTTTTACAGCCGCGCCGGTGCCGATGTGGAAAACCATATGCGCCAGCTGGCCGAAACCCAGGCGGCGCTGGATGCCTGCTACGAGCGCTGGGCGGAACTGGAGGATATGGGCGGCAGTTGACTGAACGTCGTCAGCCAGCGCGGTTGACCCGAATAGCGAGCACATCCCGGTTGGCGCCATGCAGTACACTGTTGGAGGTAGAACCCAGCAACAGGGCGAAGCCTTTGCGCCCATGACTGCCTACGGCGATCAGATCCGCGCCGATTTCATCGGCCAGGTGGTGTAGCTCGGTGGCCGGTTGACCCACCAGCACATGCTCCTGGGTGACGGGGCAGGGCAGGTTTTTGGTCAGGCGGCGCAATTCCTGCTCGGCTTTGATCTGCAATTGATCCTGCACCTCCGACAAGTCGATGGGCATATCCCCGCCGTAGGCGAAGGTGAGGGGTTCGATCACATGGGCCACACTGAGTTGCGCGTTGCAGGTGGCCGCCAGCTCCGCTGTTTTGCGCAGCACTTCGGGCGATTCCTCGGTGAGGTCAAGGCCCACCAGAATATGACGGTAAGACGACATAGCACTTTTCCTGTACTGGGAAACAACGCGATGGTGATCGGGGCGGCTCACAGACCGGCCCTTTGTATTAAGTCTAGAGGCCCGGGCTGATTCGGGCAAGCATCTCCCTGTGGGGGCAGAGAGCGGCAGGTTGTACCATGGTTTATACGCGTGTTTATGCTGAGAGGTAGCTTTTGTGTGGTGGGTAGTGCTGACATTGATAGGCGTGGTGGCCATGGTGGTGGGGCCGGTGGCGATGCTGCGGTTAAATCCGGCGGAACGCCGCCAGGAGGCCCTGCGCCAGGCGGCCCGTGAGCGCGGGTTGCAAGTGCGCCTGCAGCCGCAAAAGTTGGAGGGTGAGGCGACCGTGGCGCTTCCCACCTATTTGCTGCCCGCACCGGGGGAGGACTTCTGGCGGTTGACTCGTGCCCGCTATCAGCATGATCTGCATCTGCAGGGCTGGTGGCAGTGGGCGGAGGGACAGCGCCCCCCCCAGTCGGTGCAGTCCTGGCTGGAAACAATCCTGGCGCGGCTGCCGGCCTCGGTGGAGGTGGTGGGAAGTGGGGTGACAGGTGTCTATGTCTGCTGGCGTGAGCGCGGCGGGCTGGAGGCGCTTGAACAGATTCATATCTGCCTGCGCTATATTTCAGAAAAAACCAATAAAAACAAAGGAATACGAAAATAAGTTAATGTTTTCTATAGGGTTGATTTATACCTCTCGTGAGCTGTTTTGCTCTCGTCCTGGGCGAGGGAATTTCGGACTCGGTGCTTGACCCAGGACATTTCAGGACTTATATATGCCCACCTCACGCGGTTTCATAGCGCTTGTTTGCCCCGGCTGGGGCGCTTATGCTGCGGGTCGTCAGCTATCCACGCACGCACAACTGAAGGAATCGAGTTTAAATGGGTAAATCCTTGGTCATTGTCGAATCGCCCGCGAAGGCGAAAACCATCAATAAATACCTGGGCAATGACTTTATCGTCAAATCCAGTGTCGGCCATATTCGCGATCTGCCCACCAGTGGTGGCGGCAAAACAGTTGACCCCAAAGAACGTGCCCGCCAGGCGGCCAAGACCCGCAAGATGTCGCCAAAGGAAAAAGCCCGCTACAAGGCGGAAAAAAGTCATCGGCAGCTGATCAACCGCATGGGTATCGACCCCGAAAACGACTGGCAAGCACACTACGAGATTTTACCCGGCAAGGAAAAAGTGGTGAATGAACTGCGGCAACTTGCAGACAAGGCCGATGCGATTTATCTGGCAACGGATTTGGATCGCGAGGGGGAAGCCATCGCCTGGCACCTGCGCGAAGCCATAGGCGGTGATGACGAGCGCTATCGCCGGGTGGTGTTCAATGAGATCACCAAGAGCGCTATTCGCAATGCTTTCCAGGAGCCGGGTCGGATTGACCAGCACCGTGTGGACGCGCAACAGGCGCGGCGTTTTCTCGATCGGGTGGTGGGTTACATGGTGTCGCCACTGCTGTGGGAAAAAGTCGCGCGCGGTCTGTCGGCGGGTCGTGTGCAATCCGTGGCGGTCAAGCTGGTGGTGGAGCGCGAGCGGGAAATACGCGCTTTTGTTCCCGAGGAGTACTGGAATATCTTTGCCGACCTCAATACACCGCGTGACACTGCCTTGCGCTTTGAGGTGAAGAAGTTCCGCGAGGAAAATTTCCGCCCTACCAATGAGGCCGATACCCAGGCGGCGGTGGCTCTACTGCGTGACGCCCGCTATGAAGTGGCTGATCGCGAGGACAAACCGACCCAGTCAAAAGCCCCGGCTCCCTTTATTACTTCCACGCTGCAACAGGCCGCCAGTACACGCCTGGGCTTCGGCGTGAAGAAGACCATGATGATGGCGCAGCGTCTGTACGAAGCTGGCTATATCACCTACATGCGGACGGACTCCACCAACCTCAGTGCCGAGGCGGTAAACACATGCCGCGAGTATATTCAACAGCAGTACGGTGACCGTTATCTGCCGGAGCAACCCAATCGCTACTCGAGCAAGGAGGGCGCACAGGAGGCGCACGAGGCCATTCGCCCCTCCAACGTGGAAGTGCGGCCGGAACACCTCAAGGGTATGGAGCGCGATGCGGAGCGTCTCTACACCCTGATCTGGCAGCAGTTTGTGGCCTGCCAGATGCGTCCGGCGGAATACACCAGTACCACCATTGTGGTAAAGGCCGGAGATTTTGAATTGCGCACCCGTGGGCGCGTGGTGCGTTTTGATGGCTATACTCGCGTACTGCCGCCGCTGGTCAAGAAAGACGAAGATGTGGTCCTGCCCGAAGTCAAGGTGGGGGAAACCCTGGATTTGCAGAAGCTCGATCCCTCGCAACACTTTACCAAGCCCCCGGCCCGCTTTACCGAAGCCAGTCTGGTAAAGGAGCTGGAAAAGCGCGGTATCGGTCGACCGTCCACCTATGCCTCAATCATTTCCACGATTCAGGATCGCGGCTATGTGCGAGTGGAAAATCGCCGCTTTTACGCGGAAAAAATGGGCGATATCGTCACCGAGCGCCTGAACGAAAGTTTTACCAATCTGATGGACTACAGCTTTACCGCCTCCATGGAAGAGGAGTTGGATGTGGTGGCCCAGGGCGGCAAGGACTGGCGCAAATTGCTCGATGAGTTTTATGAAAATTTTATCGACAAGTTGCACAAGGCCCAGGAAAAAGATCGGGGTATGCGTCCCAACGCGCCAGTGGATACCGATATTGTCTGTGACAAGTGTGGCCGCCATATGCAGATCCGCACCGGCAGTACGGGGGTTTTCCTGGGCTGCTCGGGTTACAGTTTGCCGCCCAAGGAGCGCTGCAAGAACACCATGAACCTGGTGTCCGGTGACGAAGCGTTGGATGTGGATGCCGATGAAGAGGCCGAGTCCCGCCAGTTGCGCAGCAAGCGCCGCTGCAAGCTCTGTCGCACCGCCATGGATACCTACCTGCTGGACGAAAAGCGCAAGTTGCATATCTGCGGCAACAACCCCGACTGCCCCGGCTACGAGGTGGAGCAGGGCAGTTTCAAGCTCAAGGGTTACGAAGGCCCCACGCTGGAGTGCGACAAATGCGGCAGCGAAATGCAGTTGAAAACCGGGCGCTTTGGCAAGTATTTTGGCTGTACCAACAGCGAGTGTAAAAACACCCGCAAACTGTTGCGCAATGGCGAAGCGGCACCGCCCAAAATGGACCCGGTGCCCATGCCCGAACTCGCCTGTCAGAAAGTGGACGATCACTATGTCTTGCGCGACGGCGCCTCGGGTCTGTTTTTGGCCGCCAGCGGTTTCCCCAAAAACCGCGAGACTCGCGCTCCGCTGGTCTCTGAGCTGTTGCCCCACAAAGATGAGATCGACAGCAAATACCGTTATCTTTTCAGCGCGCCGGTGGCCGACCCCGATGGAGTCCCCACCGTGGTGCGATACAGCCGCAAGACCAAGGAGCAGTATGTACAGTCTGAGGTGGAGGGCAAAGCCACCGGTTGGAAGCGCTTTTATCGTCAGGGCAAGTGGGTGGACAGTGGTAAGTAACGCGAGTGTGCTGCCGTGAGCGCCTCACTGGTAGCCAGGGTCAATCAGCGTCTGGCACAGGCCCGAGCACTGTTGGCGGATTTACATCGGGCAGAGGAGAGTGACGAGCCCGTACTGAGGCAGGCTGCCCTGCGCGATGCCTGTGTTTTTCATGTGTGCTGTGGCTTTACTCACTATCTGCGGGAGATTTGCCAGTACTACGGGATTCGCGATCTGGTGGCGGTGGACTCACTGAGTGGGGCTCGCACCCTGCTGGCCCAACAGGGTAAGGCCTCCGCGGAGCTGGATGAACTCTGGCAGTTGCACCAGCAGCCAGAGAGCTGGCTGTTCGCTCTGCTGAATCACTATCGGCAATGCTGGGCATTACCGGAATCCTCAGAAGGTCATCATGGCGATCGCATAGCGGTGGTAAACCTGGATGCAGCCCCTCCGGTGGTGCTGACGGCCGATACCTTGTCGGCGGTGGTCGGCCATTTGGAGCGCATAATCGAGCGCCAACGGGAAGCTACCACCGAGTACTGATTTTCTCGCGGGCAATTTGGTGTTAAAATGGTGCTTCATCCACTGCAAGACCCACCGGGCTTCAGGGCCAGTGGGCGGAAAGTCTATGTCAGCACCCTTATACGAAATTGTTGAACTCGCCAATGGCGATGTCGTCCTTCAACGCGTGGACGATGAGGGCGTGCCTCTGTTGAGCATTCGCTTCTCGCCGGAAACCCTCTCGTTTATGCAGGACGGCAAGTTTGATGTGGCCAAGGCCATGATTGAAGCTGGTATGGAAGCGGCCGGGGATTTGGCCGATGCCAGCACCGCTGCGGATGCCTTTAACGACGAGGCGGATGGCAGTTATACCAAGCCCACCTTACACTGAGGGCGCCAGCCCTTAGTTTGTAACGTTTTCTACTCCTATTTACTGAACGTAAAGCCACGTCCTTAGGGCGTGGTAATGAAGATAAGCTTTGCCTGATATATAGTGTTTCGTATAGGTTTGGGTGCCAGCGGCAGAGTTAGGGGCGTGTCCTATAACTACTACTCGACCTCGGCGATCTCGAAAAGAGCAGCATGCCCTCTTCGAGGGGGCTCTAGCAATACCGGGTTTTTCGAACCCGGATGTTTGTCTTTGCCCTATCGGAGCCAGGCTTCGGTATTCAGTGGCGGTTGCGCACCAGTATGCCCTGGCTGTTGCCCCGCTGGGCGGCGCTCTCCAGTTCTCCCAGTGCCCGATCGGATAACCGGCCCGGGCTGGCAATCACAGTATGACTGTTGCCCAGACTTAAAGCATCCCAGGTCATCCACAGTTGATCCGCTTCCTCGGCACAGTAGACCAGCCGTAGCCCATCGGGGGCGAGGTCGCGACACTGTCGTAGCGCCTGGGCGAGCAGGCGGTCACTGGTGATCCACGTCAGCCAGCGGCCATCGATACTGTGACTGAGCTGGGTGGCCATGGAGAGGATCAGACCTCGCTGTTGGCCGCCGAAATCCGTCATGACCAGCTCGGTGAGACCGCCACTAATGTGGTGGTCGCGATCGGCAATAGCGGCATTAATCACGGCGTATCACTCCTACACTCAGACCCTCAATGGTGAAGTCCTGGTCGCGTAAATCCACGCGAATGACTTCGAAGTCAGGATTTTCCGGCCACAGTTCCACTTGAGCCCGGTTGCCCTCGCGGCGAAAGCGCTTGACGGTAACTTCTTCGCCGATGCGGGCCACCACAATCTGGCCATTGCGGGCCTGATCCGTGCGGTGGACGGCCAGCAGGTCGCCATCGAGTATGCCGGCGTCCTTCATACTCATGCCGTGCACACTGAGCAGGTAATCGGCGGCGGGGTGAAAAAAGCTGTGGGGGATATCGCAGTAGTCCTCGATATGCTCCGCCGCCAGGATGGGACTGCCGGCGGCGACGCGGCCGATAATGGGCAGGCCTTCGGGCATCTCGGGCAGGCGAATACCACGGGAGGCACCGGGAATGACTTCAATAGCCCCCTTGCGGGCCAGGGCCTTGATATGTTCCTCGGCGGCATTGGCGGACTTGTAGCCGAGCATACGGGCAATTTCCGCCCGGGTGGGTGGATAGCCGGTCTCCTCGGCATAGCTCTTGATCAGTTCCAGCACCTGTTGCTGACGCGCAGTAAGGTTTTGCATAAACCGGATCCCTCGTGTACGAATAGAAAACTGTTTTTTTATACAGTTATTGTGATTATATACAGTTATTGGCGCTATGCAAGGGGTTGTGCGCAGATTATTCTCAGTGCTGCAAGTGGCTGTTTTCTATGATAATAAAGCCCGGATTAGCTGATTTTACCGGCCCGGTCAGGTACACTTCGGTCCTGTATAGAAGCTATTGAGGATGATCGCACCGTGATTCAGAGCGCCATAGAGTGGGTAAAGGGCCTGGCTGAGGCCGAGCAATTGTGGATGCTACAGGTATTTGCGCTGGTGCTGGTGACCTTGCTGCTGGCCGCCGTGGCGCGCTGGCTGTTAAAAGGATTACTGCGTCACGCCACCAACAGTCACAACCGCTGGGACGATATCATCATTGAGTCCGCCTTGACGCCTGTGCGCTCGCTTATCTGGCTGGTGGGGCTGTGCTGGGCCGCGGAGATAGCGGCCGCCCAGACCGAGGAGTCGGTGCTGGAAATGGCCGATACGGCGTTGCAGGTGGGTGTGGTGGCACTGGGGGCCTGGTTTCTGGTGCGCTTTATCAAGAACGCCGAGCAAACCTTTCTGAAACCGCCACCCGGGGTGAAGCCCGCTGATCCCACCACAGTGATGGCGGCGGGTAAGCTGTTGCGTATCTCGGTGGTGATTACCGCGCTGCTGATACTGTTGCAGTCGCTGGGTTACAGTATTTCCGGGGTGCTCGCCTTTGGTGGTATCGGCGGTATCGCCGTGGGTTTTGCCGCCAAGGATCTGCTGGCCAACTTCTTTGGGGGGCTGTTTGTCTATATGGATCGTCCCTTCAAGGTGGGGGATTGGATCCGTTCGCCGGACCGGGACATCGAGGGCACTGTGGAGGAAATCGGTTTGCGACAGACCCGCATCCGCACCTTCGACAAGCGCCCGCTGTATGTACCCAACGCCACTTTTATGAGTATCGCCGTGGAGAATCCCTCGCGCATGTTCAACCGGCGTATTTTCGAGACTGTGGGTATACGCTACGACGATGCCGACAAAGTGCGGCCGATTATTACGGCGGTACGGGAAATGCTGCAACAGCATGATGAAATCGATACCGGGCAGACGCTGATCGTGAATTTCAACGAGTTTGCCGACTCCTCGCTGAATTTCTTTATTTACACGTTCACCAAAACCACGGACTGGGTGACATATCACGAGATCAAACAGGACGTGCTCCTGCGGGTGATGGATATTATTCTCGATCACGGTGCCGAGTGTGCCTTTCCCACCCGGACCCTGCATGTGCCCGAGGAGTTACGCTTGGCCGCTCAGTCCCGCGAGGCATCCACCGCCCCCGAGGCGTCCGGCGAGGGCGAATCGCGTTAACGCGACCTGGATCACGAAAATTTTCCACCTCGAAGGTGGCCTCGCGCTCCGGCTGGACAAATTGCCGCGATTCACGTAAAACTCTTCTCCCGGCTTCGCCTGAAGCCGGGAACAAGACCATAACAAACCATAACAATAAGTGAGACGATAACAATAAGAGGTGACACTATGTCCGAGCGACTCTCCGGTACCGTCAAGTGGTTCAACAATGCCCGTGGTTACGGGTTTATTACCCGCGGCGGGGACAGTGAAGATATTTTTGTTCATTACCGCAGCATTCGCGGTGACGGCTATCGCTCACTGGCGGAAGGACAGACAGTGGAATTTGCGGTACTCAGCGGAGAAAAGGGGTTGCAGGCAGACGACGTGGTCACTTTGCAATAACCAGGTTTCCCTGTCTCTCAACGACTAGCGCAGGGGCAGGTCGGTAGTCTCCGCCGCCTCCGCTGGTGGCACCTCGTAGGGATGAATAATGACCAGTAACCCCAAGCGCGGGTGGTCGATGTAATGGAGTTCGTCACTGCGCATACGCCGGTGTTGCTGCAAGGTCACAATCCGCCGCGGCAGGTAGGGTGCCTCCAGAAAATCCGTCAGTGAACCGCTATCCAGCGATTGTTGCCAGTCCGGCTGGTGCGATGAGGCCCAGGTGGTGCCGAGGCTATTGCCGCTGGTGTTGAAAGGGTCGGTTTCCGCCAGGTTGGTGCGCTGCAAGCGTTCCAGCGGGCTCAGCGGGATCTCCGGCCAGGGGCTGCCCTGACCGGTATTGATCTGAAAATCGCTGAGCCACAGGTTGCTGTTTAAGTGAAGGTAGCGCGCCACGCTGAACTGCAGGCTGCCCTCCAGTCGATGGTGTTTATCAAAGGCTTCGCCACCGGAGACCAGGATGGCTGGCGTTTCCTCGGTACTGGCGAGGTGTTGGCGCCAAGCCTCGTGAAACAGTACCCGGATATTGCCCTGAGCCGCCAGTTGGCGGTGTTCGCGATTGAGTTTGCGCTGTGTCTCCGGCAATTTATAGAAGGGCTCGCGCGCCAGGTCCGGTGGGGCTGCCTCGCTGTGCTCAGGGTTGAGTGGATTATCGTCCACGGCGGTGCCGGTCAGCGGCTCAACCTCGTTGGGATCGCGCAGTTCCTGCCAGTGCAGGGGATAGCGCAGCGTGATATCGCTGGGCCAGAGCTCGTCGTCAAAACCGCCGGTGCGCTCGAACACCAGCACTTCAATTTGATACCAGCCTTCAAACTGTGCACTGGCGAAGGGCGGCAGGGCCAACAGCGTCAGCAGGCATAAAAACAGTCGAGTTTGCATAAGCAGGTTGGCGATGCCTCGGGTCATAACAAAGGTCCAGTTTACCCTGTTTTTTCTACGGCTGCCTTGCCGAGTTTGCGCAGCAGTTCGCGGATGTGTGTCACCCGTGTCTCGGCGGATTCCAGCGGCAGGTTAAACTTCAGCGCCGAGGCACCATCCAGCCGGTAAATATGCGGTTGACTCTGTACCAACTGCACCAGGCTCAGCGGGTCCACACGGGTGTCCTCGGTGAACTCCAGGCGCCCGCCGGCGGCACTGGCCTCCAGTTTGGCGATGCCCAATGCCGCCGCCTCCAGCTTGATCTCGGTAACCTGCATCAGATTTTTCACGGGTACCGGGAGCAGTCCAAAGCGGTCGATCATTTCCACTTGCAGCTCGCGCAGGGCTTCGGCCGTCTCGGCGCCGGCAATGCGTTTGTACATCACCAGGCGACCGTGCACGTCTGGCAGGTAGTCGTCCGGAATGAGTGCCGGAATACGCAGGTTAACCTCCGTGTGACCGTCCAGTGGTTGTTCGATATTGGGTGTCTTGCCCTGGCGCATGGCGCGCACAGCGCGATCGAGCATGTCCATGTAGAGTGAAAAGCCGATAGTCTGAATCTGTCCGCTCTGGCTATCGCCCAGCAGCTCCCCGGCGCCGCGGATCTCCATGTCGTGGGTGGCGAGGGTAAAGCCGGCCCCCAGGTCCTGGGCCTCGGCAATCGCCTCCAGACGCTTGATGGCGTCGCCGGTCATGGCGCGCTGTTCCGGCGTCAGCAGATAGGCGTAAGCCTGGTGGTGGGAGCGCCCCACGCGCCCGCGCAGCTGGTGTAGCTGCGCCAGGCCGAATTTGTCTGCGCGGTGGATGATAATCGTGTTGGCGCTGGGAATATCGATACCGGTTTCAATAATGGTGGAGCACACCATGACATTAAAGCGCTTGTGATAGAAATCCGACATGACCCGTTCCAGGTCGCGCTCGCGCATCTGCCCGTGGGCGATGTCCACGCGCGCCTCGGGCACCAGCCGCTTGAGCTCGGCCGCCGCCCGGTCGATGGTTTTCACCTCGTTGTAGAGGTAATACACCTGGCCGCCACGCAGGATTTCCCGCAGAACGGCTTCCTTAATGGTGGCCTCGTCGTGCTGGCGCACAAAGGTTTTCACCGACAGCCGGCGCGCTGGCGGCGTGGCGATAATGGACAAATCGCGGATGCCGGCCATGGACATATTGAGTGTCCGCGGAATGGGTGTGGCGGTGAGCGCGAGGATGTCGATCTCGGCACGCAGCTTTTTCAACTGTTCCTTCTGGCGCACGCCAAAGCGATGTTCCTCGTCGATAATCAACAGCCCCAGGTTGTGGTACTTCACATCCGGTTGAATCAGTTTGTGGGTGCCGACGATAATATCGATCTTACCCTGTGCCAGTTTCTCCTTGGCCTGCTCCACGTCCTTGCTGCTGCGAAAGCGCGACATGACTTCGATACTCACCGGCCAGTCGGCAAAGCGATCCTTCAACGATTCAAAATGTTGCTGGGCCAGCAGGGTAGTGGGCGCCAGTATGGCCACCTGTTTGCCGCTGTGTACCGCCACAAACGCCGCGCGCATGGCCACTTCGGTTTTGCCGAAACCCACGTCGCCACACACCAGCCGATCCATGGGTTGGGGCGCCAGCATATCGGCGATCACCGCTTCAATGGCCTGCTGCTGGTCAGGCGTTTCCTCAAAGGGAAAGCCCGCGGCAAAGGTCTGGTAGGCGGTTTTGGGGTCGCCGAAGGCATAGCCCTGCCGGGCGGCGCGGCGGGCGTAAATGTCCAGCAATTCGGCGGCGGTATCGCGCACCTGCTCGGCCGCCTTGCGCTTGGCCTTCTGCCACTGTTCGGTGCCCAGCCGGTGCAGCGGTGCCTCATCGGCGCCGCTATAGCGGCTGATCAAGTGCAGGCCGGTAACAGGTACGTAGAGCTTGGTGTTCTCCGCGTATTCCAGCATCAGAAATTCGCTGGCCTCGCCATCCACGCTGAGGGTTTCCAGCCCGCGGTAGCGGCCCACGCCGTGGTCGATATGCACCACCGGCGCGCCGATTTTCAGCTCCGTGAGGTTTTTGACAATATTCTCGCCGCTGTCCTGGCTCTGCCGGCGCCGTCGGCGCTGTTGTACGCGCTCGCCAAACAGCTGGGATTCCGCAATCAGCGCCAGGGAGGGTGACTCGGTGAGCAGGCCGCGGTCCACGGCGGCTACGGTAATGGCGATACGGCTGTCGCCCTGGGCAAAGTCCCGCCAGCCCGTCACGGGTTGGGGGTTGACCCGAATGCGGTCCAGCAGCTCCAGCAGGCTTTCGCGGCGGCCGGCGGACTCGGCGCAAAACAGCACGCGTCCGTCAAATTCCATCAGGAAGGCCTCGAGAGCCAACAGGGGTTCCTCGGCTTGGGCGCGCACGGGCAGCGCCGGCGGCGGCAGAGCGGCAAAATCGTGGAGGCCGGCCGCGGGCGGTCACGCCCGGGTGTCGATGCGTGTATGACTGACCTGCATGAGCCGGGTCATC
>CBFGUT010000087.1:0-11678 GCA_965652265.1 uncultured Cellvibrionaceae bacterium
GTCAGGTGCGGCCAGAGGTTGTCCAGCAATTGCGATTGGGCTTCGGCCCTGGGATGGATGCCGTCACTTTGCATCAGCTTTTCGTTAAGGGCCACTTTATCCAGAAAGAATGGCACCAATGCCACATCAAATTCACTGGCCAATTCGGTGTAGGTGTCGGCAAAGGTGCTGGTGTAGCGGGCGCCGTAATTGGGGGGTATTTGCATGCCCACTAACAGCACTTTGGCTTCAGCGTTGTGCGACTGTTCGATCATCTCGCTAAGGTTGCGCCGCATCAGGCGCAGGGGTTGGCCGCGAAGACCATCGTTGCCGCCCAGCTCCAGTATGACGATGGCGGGGCTGTGTGCTTCCAACAGCTTGCCCAGTCGCGCTCTGCCGCCGCTGGTGGTATCGCCGCTGACACTGGCATTGACCACACGGTAGTTGTACATTTCCCGGTCCAGACGCTGTTGTAGCAGTTCTACCCAGCCTTCGCGGGGGTCGATACCGTAGCCTGCGCTCAAGCTGTCGCCCAGTACCAAGACCACGGGTCTTTCCGCCGCCTGGGGCAGGGCGCACATTAATCCCAAAATCAGCGCCAGTATGCATCCAAACAGCGCTTGTGAACGTCTATACAATCTATACATGATTAACCATTCTTTGCAGTGGGTGGATAAAAAGGCTGCCCGCCCCGAGGCGCAAAAGCGTAACCTATGCTCCTATGACTGACAATACGATGTGGAAGTTCTTATGGACAACTCTAAAAATTGCTTGCAGCCTCTGGCTTTCAGGTATTTTCTCCAACTCTATGGGCTGGTTTATTGCCTCCTCCTGAAAAGATGCTGGAGTAAATACCTGAAAGCCCCGCTGGGCGCGGCCTGTGCGGTGCCCTGCGGCGTTGCCTACATGGACGTAGGTAAGGGGCGAGAGCAGGGATGCGGTAAGCTTTTCTTTGCTTGTCAAGGACAGCCAGCCTTCACCTGCGCAAAGGGCCTTGCAGTGATACCGCACAGATTGCGCATAGGCCACAATCAATTTTTAGAGGTGTCCTTATGAATCAACCCCAAACTGATCTGACAACACCTTCTCCCGATCGCGATGCGCCCGTCATACTCGCCGAGGATCTGGGCAAAGTGGTAAGCACCGCTGCCGGCGAACTGACGATTTTGCAGGCCATTTCCCTGACAGTGAAGCCCGGTGAAACCCTGGCAATCACTGGGGAATCGGGCTCGGGGAAATCCACCCTGCTGGGGCTATTGGCGGGGCTGGACGTGCCCACAAGTGGTCGCGTGATCCTGGCAGGGCAGGATTTGGGTGCTTTGGATGAAGAGGGACGGGCCGATGTACGTGCGCGCCATGTGGGTTTTGTATTTCAGTCTTTCCAATTGTTACCGGGATTGACAGCGCTTGAAAACGTGATGTTGCCGCTGGAACTGCGAGGCGACCGCCGCGCGCACGAGCGCGCCGGGGAGTTTCTGACCCGAGTGGGTCTCGCCGAGCGCTTTGGTCACTATCCGCCACAGTTGTCGGGTGGAGAACAGCAGCGGGTGGCCATTGCCCGCGCCTTTGCCTGTGAGCCGGACATTCTGTTTGCCGATGAGCCCACGGGTAACCTCGACAGCCACACCGGTGAAAAAATCGCCGATTTGTTGTTCGACCTCAACCACCAGAGTGGTACCACTCTGGTGCTAATAACTCATGAGGAACGCCTGGCAGCGCGCTGTGCCCGGCGTATTCAGTTGGCGGCCGGACAACTGCTGGAGGATCGCTAGATGCTGGCGTGGCGATTGCTGTGGCGCAACTGGCGCAGCGGCGAGGTAAAACTGCTGGCGGTGGCGCTGGTGCTCTCGGTGACGGTGGTGAGTACAATTGCACTGTTTACCGGTTCGCTGGAACGCACCATGATGGCGGAAAGCTCGGCCTTGCTGGGGGGCGACCGAATCGTTACCAGCAATCGTCAACCACAGCCCGAGTGGATGCAGGCGGCGAGCGAACGCGAGATTCGCCAGACCATGGCGGCGCACTTTGGCTCTATGGTGTTTGCCGGTGAGGAGATGCACCTGGCATCGGTGAAGGCTGTGGATACCGGCTACCCGCTGCGTGGCGAGATTGAAACCAGTCAGGTGCCCTTTACCATGGATGAGTCGCAGATCGCCCCCGCTGACGGTATTCCCGCGCGCGGTGAGGCCTGGGTGGATTCACGCATTTTGCCGCTGCTGAATATCGAACTGGGCGACAGCCTGCAGGTGGGCGAGGAAAGCTTTGTCGCCACGCGGGTGATTATTCGCGAGCCCGACGGCACCAGCCCCTTTGGTCTGCTGGGCGCACGGGTAATGATTAACTGGGCCGACCTGCCCGCCACTCGAGTGATACAACCCGGCAGTCGGGTTGAGTATCACTGGCTGCTGGCCGCCGATGAGACGCCTATGAGCCGTTTTATCGAGTGGCTGGAGCCGTCGCTCTCGGAACACGAGAATGTGCTGCGAGTGGAGAATGCCCAGCGTCGACTGCAGGGTACATTGCAAACCGGCCGTCGTTTTCTGGTGCTGGCGGCGATGATGGGGGTCTTGTTGGCGGGGGTAGCCATTGCCCTGGCGTCACGGCAATTCGCCGATCGGCATATTAACCAGGTGGCCTTGCTGAAAAGTCTGGGGGCCCGCACCTCGCGGGTGCGCGTGCTCTACGCTTTGCAGTTGTTGTTGCTGGCACTGGTGGCCTCGGTGGTGGGCGTGCTCTTGGGTACTTTGATTCAGTGGTTTATCGCCGAGGCGGTGGCGCGTCTCTACTTTGTGCGTATGGCGCCGCCTGGCCTGCTGGCCTATGTCCTTAGTGTGCTCTCCGGTCCACTCTGTTTACTGGGCTTTGCGCTGCCGGCACTATGGTATTTGCCCAAGGTGCCACCTATTAAGGTGTTGCGGCAGGAGATGGCGGTGCCGGCCAGTGCCGTTAGCGCTCAGGTGCTGATGGCGCTGGGTGTATTGCTTTTACTGGTAAGTCTGTTCAGCCGCGACCTGTGGTTGGGTCTGTCGGTGGTAGTGGCTCTGGGGGCGGTCGCGTTGCTGGCTATTGGCCTCGCGCTGGGCCTGCTGGCCAGTGGGCGGCGGCTGGGCAGCCAGGCGGGTAGTTACTGGCGTCTGGCGCTGGGCAGTATTCAGCGGCGCAAATCCGCCAGTGTGGTGCAGGTGGTGGTGTTTGCCACGGCGGTGATGCTGCTGCTGACACTTACCATTGTGCGCACCTCATTGATCGACGAGTGGCAGGTGAAGGTGCCTGAGCGCGCGCCCAACCATTTCCTGATCAATGTGCCGCCGGAGGCCAGGGCAGATCTGGTCCAGTTACTTGAACAAAACGACCTCAACCAGGAACAGCTTTACCCCATGGTGCGCGGCCGGCTCACGCATATTAATGGCAATGAGAAGCTGGAAGAGGGTATTGAGCGCGAGGTCAACCTCACCTGGAGCGAGCAACTGGGGCCGGATAATCAGATAGTGGCCGGCGACTGGTGGGGTAACTGGCAGCGGACGGATTTACCTGGGGTGTCGGTGGAAGTGGAAGTGGCCGAGCGCCTGGGTCTGGCGCTTGGCGACACTCTGACGTTCTCCCTCGGCGGGCTGGAAGCCAGGGCGGAGGTGGCGAGCTTCCGCACCCTGGAATGGGAGTCCATGCAACCCAATTTCTTCTTTATTTTTCAACCCGGGGCGCTTGATGATTTCTCGCCCATGTATATGACCAGTGTCTACATCAGCCCCGATCAAAAGGGCTTTATCAATACGTTATTGCGCGAGCACCCTACCATTGTGGTCCTGGAGCTGGATCGCATCATTGATCAGATTCGTACCATTATTACCCAGGTAAGCGATGGTGTGCAGCTGGTGCTACTGCTGGTATTGGTCGGTGGTATTTTGGTACTGATTGCCGCTGTCACCGGTTCACTGGCCTCGCGCAAACAGGAGGCCGGACTGCTGCGTGCCCTGGGCAGCCCCGGGCGACTGATTGTCAACAGTGTGTGGGTGGAATTTGCCGTGCTGGGACTGGTGGCCGGCGTGATCGCTGTAGTGGGTGCTGAAGTGCTGCTGTTAAGTTTGCAGGTGTGGGTATTCGAAGTGCCCGTGCAGCCACACTATGTGTACTGGGTGGCGACGCCCCTGGCGGTGGCGGCGCTGGTGGGTGCATTGGGCGCTTTCAGTTGTCGTCAGGTGGTGAGCACTTCGCCGGCACGGGTACTACGCGAAGCGGCCTGATTAATAATGGTCTTTCGTACCGCCTTCGGATTGGCACGGAGTCGGGGCCGGGTAGTGGTGTGTGGGACCCTCATTTGCCAGGGATGGCAAATGGGAGCCCCCAAGGATGGGTTTACGGCGTGTCCCACGGGCCACTACTCGACCCCGGCGGTCCTTGGAGAGAACACCATGCCCTCTTCGAGAGGGCTCTGGCAATACCGGGTTCTTTGAGCCCGGATTCTTATTCAGTTCAGGTGCAGCGCTTCGTTCAATTGCACACTGGACTGGTTGGTCAGGCATTCCACCCGGCCATTGACGGAGTTACGGCGAAACAACAGGTCGTCCTTGCCAGCCAGTTCGCGCGCCTTGACCACACCGGCTTCGTTGCCGCTATCATCCAATAGCGTGATTTTGGTACCGGCGGTGATATACAGGCCGGACTCTACGGTGCAGCGATCGCCGAGTGGAATGCCGGTACCGGCGTTGGCGCCGAGCAGGCAGGCCTTGCCCAGGGCAATAACAATATTGCCGCCGCCGGACAGGGTGCCCATGGTGGAACTGCCGCCGCCCAAGTCCGATCCTTCGCCCACAAACACCCCGGCGGAAATACGGCCCTCGATCATACCCGGCCCTTCGGTGCCGGCATTAAAGTTGACGAAGCCCTCGTGCATGATGGTAGTGCCTTCGCCAAGATAAGCGCCCAGGCGTACACGCGCGGTGTGGGCGATACGCACACCCGCGGGTACCACATAGTTGGTCATTTTGGGGAATTTATCCACGCACTGTACATCCAGGGGTTCGCCCGCCAGGCGCGCCTGCAATTGGCGCTCTGACAATTCGGCCAGGTCAATGGCACCGGCATTGGTCCAGGCCACATTCGGCAGTACGCCGAATAGGCCGGTGAGGTTGGTGCCGTGGGGTTTCACCAGCCGGTGGGATAACAGATGCAATTTTAAGTAACCTTCGGGGACGCTGGCGGGCGCAGCGTCCGTCTCCAGCAGCGTGACCACCAACGGCCGTTTGCTGTGGAAGAAACTGGAGGCGATAGCCGCCTGCTCGGTATTGCCGGCCTTCTCCAGCGCTTCCGCCAAAGTGCCGGTGGCGGTCACATCCAGAGCGATGGCTTGATTCCCGCCGCTGTAATTAACGGCCTGGGCGACTGCCTGGGCAGTGGCGGCATCCGGATTAAGGAGCGGCGCGGGGTAGTATACCTCCAGCCATTCGCCTTTACTGTTCTGGGTACCGACGCCGAGGCCGAGGCTGTAGAGTTGTGTCATAGCTAACTTCCTGCTGTATAAAATATTTAGGATGAAAAGAGCCGGGCATAGTCTGCCGGTTTGAAGCCGGTGCCCAGATGGCTGCCGGTGTCCAGCAGCGGTCGTTTGATTAACGTAGGGTGAGCCAGTATCAGCTCGGTGGCGGCGCTAGCCGATGCAATCGACGCCTGTTCGGCGGTACTGAGTTGTTTCCAGGTGGTGGAGCGTTTATTGATTAATTGCTCCGTTCCCAGTTGATCGATCCACTGAGCCACTTGCCTGCCGGTGATACCCTCTTCACGCACATCCACAAAGCGATACTCGACGCCCTCGCTCTCCAGCCAGGCGCGCGCCTTTTTTACCGTGTCGCAGTTTTTAATACCGTAGATTACCGCAGTGGTCATGTTGTTTTCCTGTTGTAACTGTTTTGTCGGACATAAAAGCAGCTGGTCACAGTTGCGTCGGGCGTCGGGCGTTGCTGGCACCGAATATTGTTGGGTGGCGCTGGATCGTCGGGTGGCGCTGAGCTTACCCAACCTACCCAAACGTACCCCAACCGACGTTTACCTGCGTCTGCAATAGCTTTCCGCAAAACCGGGGATAATAACAAAAAGCGTGGGTGGCGTCAGGGCTTGTGTACTTGCTTGGGGTGTTTGCGTGCGGGGTAGCAGGCGCGGCAGATGTCGCAGTGGCGTCCATCACAGCCGCGTGCGGTGCAGTGTTCACGGCCGTAATAGATAATCTGCAGATGCAGTTTATTCCAGTGTTCGCGGGGGAACAGACGTTTGAGATCCTTTTCCGTTTGCACCACGTTTTTACCGCGGGTCAGCCCCCAGCGCTGCGCCAATCGGTGAATATGCGTGTCCACCGGAAAAGCGGGCACGTCGAAGGCCTGGCTCATCACCACGCTCGCGGTTTTATGGCCCACGCCGGGGAGGCTTTCCAGCGCTTCGAAACTGGCGGGCACCTGGCCATCGAACTCATCCACCAGGCGTTGTGACAATACCGAAATGGCGCGCGACTTTTGCGGCGACAGGCCACAGGGGCGAATCACTGCCTGAATATTTTCCACGGCCACAAGTGCCATATCGTAAGGGTTATCGGCCAGTCGCCACAGGGCCGGGGTCACCTGATTGACCCGCTCATCCGTGCACTGGGCGGAAAGCAGTACCGCCACCAGCAGGCTGTAGGCATCGAAGTGATCGAGCGGTATGGGCGTGGTGGGGTAGAGGTTATCCAGGGTTTGCTGGATCACTGCCACGCGTTCCTTGAGAATGAGGTTTTTAACGGGTTCGTTCATGGTGGATCAGAGCGTCTTAACAAAAGAGCGAATACGCTCGGCCGCTTCGATACATTCGGCCTCGGTGGCCACCAAAGCCATACGCACATAGTGGTGGCCGGGGTTAAGGCCCTCGGCGTCACGTGCCAGATAGCTGCCGGGCAAGACGGTGACATTTTGTTCGGCAAACAGACGCTGGGCAAAGTCCTCGCCGGCAATTGGCGTGCGCGGCCATAGGTAGAAGCCCGCCTCCGGGCGCGAGACCTCCAGGTGGTCACCGAGAATGGCGAGTACCGCGTCGAACTTGGCGCGATAGGCGTCGCGGTTTTCGCGCACATGGCTTTCATCCTGCCAGGCGGCGATGCTGGCCAGTTGTGTAGGTACCGGCATGGCCGAGCCATGGTAGGTGCGGTAGTGCAGAAATGCCTGTATCAGTGTTTTGTCGCCGGCCACAAAACCCGAGCGCAACCCCGGCAGGTTGGAGCGCTTGGACAGGCTGTGAAACACCACGCAGCGGGCGAAGTCGTCGCGGCCCATATCGCGGCAGGCGTGCAGCAGTCCCGGCGGCGGCGTCTGCTCATCGGGGTAGAGTTCGCTGTAGCACTCGTCGGAGGCGATTACAAAGTCGTGCTCGTCGGCCAGCGCGATCAATTGGCGATAATGCTCGCTGTCGATCACCGCGCCCGTAGGGTTACCGGGTGAACACAGGTAGAGCAGTTGGCAATCGCGCCAGGTGCTGGCGGGCACGGCGTTAAAGTCGGGCAGAAACGCCGTGTCGGCTGTGCAGTTGATAAAGTGCACGCCGGCGCCGGCCAGCAGGGCTGCGCCTTCATAGATCTGGTAGAAGGGGTTGGGGCAGACCACTGTGGGGCGCGCGGCGGTGCGGTCCACCACCGCCTGGGCAAAGGCAAACAGGGCTTCGCGGGTACCGTTGACGGGCAGGATTTCGGTCTCGGGGTCGAGGGGGCGACGCAACTTGAAACGGCGGCTGGCCCAGGCGGCCATGGCTTCGCGCAACTCGGGTAAACCGCGGGTGGACGGGTAGTGGGCCAGCCGCGGCAGGGCCTTGGCCAGTGTCTCCAGCACAAACGTCGGCGGGGCATGTTTGGGCTCACCGATAGATAGGGCGATAGCATCCAGCCCCGGCGGAGGGGTGATGCCCGCTTTGAGGTTCGCCAGCTTTTCAAAAGGGTAGGGGTGGAGTCGGGTCAGGTCGGGGTTCATGGGCAATCTCTTGCAGTTTCAGACTCGCGCGGATATCAGTAAACAGCCGCACACTGGTCGACGCGGTCGTCCAGCTGCCGGCAGATTTCGTGCTGCAGTGCCTCGCACAGGGCGGGATCGCTCAATGGCTGGCCCTGGCTGTCGGTGATAAAGAAAATATCCTCCACCCGCTCGCCCAGGGTGGCAATTCTGGCGTTTTGCAGGTGAATATCAAACTTCATAAAAATGCGGCTGATACAGGCCAGCAGACCCGGCCGATCGGGGCTGATCACTTCCAGCAGGGTATAGCCGCTGATCATATCGTTACGCATCGTAGTGCGCGTGGGCAGGGTGAAGTGTTTGAGCCGGCGCGGTGTGCGTCGGGTGATGATCTCACGGTACTCATCCACCAGTGCCAGTTCTTTTTGCAGGGTATCGTGGATGTGTTTGAGTACCCTGGGGTCGGTGCCCAGGGGTTCGCCGTCCTGGTTGAGTACGAAAAACGTGTCCAGGGTATAGCCGGAGCGCGAACTGTAGATGCGGGCGTCCTGAATACTCAGGTTGAGTTGGTCGAGAGCATTGGCCACCGCCGCGAAGACATTGTCGCGTCCCTTGCTGCGCACGAATATTTGCGTGGCGCCTTCGAGTTCGCGGCTGGGGGTTTCCTGGATAAGAATAAGCGGCGAGTCGCTGTCGTGTTGGAGAATGGCCTCCGTGTGCCAGGCAATATCCAGGTAAGTCTCGCGCAGAAAGTAATCGTCGTTGACATCTTCCCACACCGCCAGCGCGTCCTCGGTGCTAACGTGATGACGATTGAGCCGGGCGAGCGCCGCCTGCTGGGTTTCCTCGATCCACTCCTGCTTGTCGATATTGTTTTCCAGCCCACGGCGCAGTGCGCGCTTGGTTTCCAGGTAGAGCTGACGCATCAGGCTGGCGCGCCAGGTATTCCACAGGTCCGGGTTGGTGGCGTTGATGTCGGCCACCGTCAGGGCATAGAGGTAATCCAGGTGCATCTGGTCGCCAACGGTGAGGGCAAAGTTGTAGATGACTTCCGGATCGGAAATATCCTGCTTTTGCGATACCGCCGACATCAGTAAATGTTTTTCCACCAGCCAACTGATCAGCCGGGTCTCGCGGGGCGACAATCCGTGACGCTCGCCAAAGGCTTCGGCATCCTCCGCCCCCAGGGTGGAGTGATCGCCGCCGCGGCCCTTGGCGATATCGTGGTAGAGACCGGCGATAAACAGCAGTTCCATTTTCGGCAGACGCTTCATCACATGCCAGGCCACCGGGTAGTCGTCCCGCGCCTCGGGCTTGAGAAAATTACACATGTTTTGCACCACCAACAGGGTGTGTGCGTCCACGGTATAAATATGAAACAGGTCGTGTTGCATCTGTCCGGTAACCCGGCCAAATTCGGGCAGGTAGAGCCCGAGAATACCGTAGCGCGACATGCGACGCAGTTGTTCCACCAGTTGTGCCGGGTAAGTGAACAGTTGCAAAAATAATTGGTTATTGACCGGGTCGCGGCGAAAGTGGTCGTCGATCAGGTGGCGATTTTCACGCATCAGCCGAATGGTGGAAGCGCGCACTCCCTTAATATCGGCGCTCTGAGCCATAAGCACAAAAATTTCCAGCAGCGCCGAGGGGGTTTCCTCAAATACATAAATATGCGTGGCTTCAATAAAGCCATCGCGATTCTGAAAGCGCTCGTTAATGGGACTGACGCTCTTCTTGACGCCGCGCTGTAAAATGGCCTCGTGGAGGAACTGTAAGAGCACATCGTTGAGTTCCCGCAGGGACATCACCAGCCGATAGTACTTATGCATAAACTGTTCGACGGCGAGGTTTTCCTCGTTGTCTTTGTAGCCAAACAGTTTGGCCAGTTCGCGCTGGTGATCGAACAGCAAACGCTCCTCGGGACGGCCGGCCACCATGTGTAGACCGTAGCGTACGCGCCAGAGAAATTCCTCACCGTTTTCCAGCAGACTGAATTCTTCCTCGGTAAAAAAGCCCTTCCCCTGTAATTGTTTGAGGGTACGTACCTGGAAAAAACGCTTGGCCACCCAGCTAATCATCTGGATATCGCGCAGGCCGCCGGGGGCGTTCTTGATATTGGGTTCGAGGTTGTACTCACTGTTCTGGTATTTCTGATGGCGTTGAATCTGCTCGTCCCACTTGGCGCGGAAGAAGGCGTCGGCGGGCCAGAGGTTGTCCGGGCCGGTCTGCGCCTGCAGCGCTTCGCGCAGGGATTCATCGCCCACCAGGGTGCGCGACTCCATAATATTGGTGGCCACGGTAATGTCGTCGCGGGCAATGTTCACACACTGGGCTACCGTGCGCACACTGTGGCCAATTTCCAGGCCGATATCCCACAGCAGAGTCAGAAACTGTTCCAGGGCTTCGCGACAAGTTTCAACCACACCCTCTTCGTGCAGTATCAGTAGATCGATATCCGACTGTGGGTGCAGTTCACAGCGACCGTAACCGCCTACCGCCTCCAGGCTGATGCCGGCGGGCCAGTCAAACTGATACCAGGCGTAATGCAGAATGCAATCGATAAACAGGGCGCGTTCGTGGATCAGTGCGCGGATGTCCTCGCCCTCGCGAAAACGCAGGTCGAACTGGGCGTTGGCGGCGGCGATGGCATCCTTGAAAACGGTGATGGCCGGACCAGCGGCGAGGGCACTGCGAAAGCGGGCCTGATCAAAGAAAAACAGCGGCCGCGTAAAATAGGGTGGCGAAACCTCGCTCATAAATTGAAGGGCTCTTCATGACGAGCGGTCAGCACCTCAACGCCATTGGCGGTCACCGCCAGGGTGTGTTCCCACTGGGCCGACAGGCGTCCATCTTTGGTTTCCACGGTCCAGCCGTCGCGTTTAAGTTTGGTGTGTTTCTTGCCGGCGTTGATCATGGGTTCAATCGTGAAGGTCATGCCTTCCTGCAACTCCAGGCCCGTGCCGGCGCGACCGTAGTGCAGCACCTGCGGTTCCTCGTGGAAAACCTTGCCGATGCCGTGGCCACAGTATTCTTCAACCACCGAGTAGTAGTTGGATTCGGCGTACTTCTGGATAACCTCGCCGATGTCCCCCAGCCGACAGCCGGGACGCACCAGGGCGATGGCCTTGTAGAGGCACTCCTGGGTGACTTCCACCAGGCGCTTGGCGTGCGTTGCTGGCTCGCCCACATAGTACATTTTGCTGGTGTCGCCGTGGTAGCCCTCGTGAATCACGGTGACATCGATATTGATAATATCGCCGTTTTTCAGCACCTTCTTCTCGGAGGGAATGCCGTGGCAAATCACATGATTGACTGACGTGCAAACGGATTTGGGAAAGCCCCGGTAATTCAGGCAGGCGGGAATGGCCTTTTGCACCTCGACGATATGCTCGTGGCACAGACGGTCCAACTCGGCGGTGGTGACACCGGCCTGCACATGGGGTTCGATCATTTCAAGCACTTCGGCGGCCATGCGACCGGCAACTCGCATCTTGGCAATTTCGTCGGGAGTTTTGATGGATACAGTCATAAAATCAGGGTACTTGGTACGGGTGGCGAGCACAAAGGCCCTAGTTTAGTGGGTTAGGGCGGGTCTGTATAGGGAAGACAAGCGGAACGCAGAACGAAGTACGCGGAACGCAGGGGAGCCGGACGAAGCATCTAGTCAGTCAAGATAACGGGTGGCTTCCATCTTTGTATGGCGGGGGGGCTAAAATTTCCCCGTTCCCCGTTCCCCGTTCC
>CBFGUT010000088.1:0-11627 GCA_965652265.1 uncultured Cellvibrionaceae bacterium
CCGCGTCTGCAGGCTTTGACGCAAGCCGGCGTGTTGGCCGGCGGGCGCGGCAATCAGCAGGTGGGCAAAACGCGTGATATGAAAGGCAATATCGAGATAAGTGCGCTGCGCACGTTCCAGAATCCAGGCCCAGTCGGTACCCTCGTGAGGCCAGGTCAGTAGAACCGCCGATTGAGCTTCCCACTCGGCAATGAGACGATGTTGAGGCATAATATTGAACACTCGCAAATAAAAGCGGGCATCATACTATAGGTGGACAAATGTGATGGTTGATAATTGCAACCATTACATTTGTGAAACGTCCACCTTCCGCTATCTGACAGCTGACAACCGCCTCTAATAAACGGTCTCCTGCGCTGGCAGTTCGCGTACACCGGTGGCCTCACCCTTGGCGGGGGACTCGGCGGATTTTTTCAGAAGTTCCAGGTCATCGCCCGCCCATACAATGGCATTGAAAATGCGATGCTCATCAGTCTCAAGGTGACGAGTATTCAACTTGATGTAGTGCTTGCCGGGTCGATCGGCATAGACCGTCAATTCGATGGATAATTCGCTGGCAGGCAGTGTAAAACGTTGCTGCAATTCACCCTGGATTAACTGCATCCCTTCGGGCAAAGCCATAGTCACCTCAAGTGCACCGTCAGGCACCGAGGATCGCAAGGACAAATCGATCCTCGCCGGCTGGGCATCGGGAATCAACTGTTGCGGCTGCAGCAGACTGACATCCAGACCGGGTTTACCGGGTTGGGGAGTGGCCTTTTCGGTTTGCACCGGCGTAGCCTTCACCACGGGCTGCTTCACTGTCGTGGTGTCTTCCCCACAGCCGGTCAAGACCAACGCCGTCACCACGACCAAAACCATGTGCCAAGTTATATTATTCATCACAACAATCCCTAAAAAGTGGGTGCAAGGCTTACATCAAAACAGGACGCCTGACTGGCAGAACCGGAACCCTCGATGTGATTAAAATCATACACCTCCAGTATATAGTCGCGATTCGCCTGTAAAACATTCACGCCCTGTTCCTCATTAGGCACAAGGGACTCAAAACTCTCTAACCACACTCCCCGATAGTACAAGCGCATATCCGGGTCCGTCTGGTGATTCTGCTCACCACTTCTCACGGCGCTGAAAGTATAACTCTCTGAGGTATTCACAGAAAGGCGTAGAAATTGTGCAACTCCCAACTTGTTATAGCTGCCATTCTCCTGACTGCTGCATACATTGACAGTCGAGCCATCCGGCGGCAGATTTTTATAAACCGGAAGGTTGGCGGCATTACTCCCATCGTTGGTTTCCCCTACGCCATATTCATCTGTGCCGTGGATATCCTGCTGGCTCAGACGCGAGCGCAAACTCATCGCGGAGACCGGATGCAATTCATCGAGTTTGTCGGCAAAGGTAAAAATACTGTGCAGGGAATCGGCTTCGCCGAAAATATCGGCAATCAATACATTGTAGATTTTATCGAAGCCTTCATTAGCGGCGAAATTGTATAGCACCGATTGCACCGAGGCCTCGTTAAACCAGCCTTTATTGGTCACATTGCTGGAGCCAATGTTGCCACCCCCCACCAGATTTTGTTGCGTGGAGAAGCTGTCAAGATACAGAGGATCATCCAGGGCGATACCGGAAAACGCGTTGGCGAAACCTTCCGACCAGGCCACCCGCATATCCAGCTTATCAAAAGAGCTGTGATTTCCGCCGATAGAATCCATGCGTCCCACCAATACATCCTCCAGATAATGACCCCACTCGTGGGCGATCACATGGCGATCATACTCATCGGTATCCACGTTTTCCTGACCGAGGATATAGAGCGCATCGGCGCCACTGTCGTAAAAGCTGGTGCTGATATCGCCATCCGACAACAATCCATCGGCAGGGCGATTATCGGGCGACCAGCGAAAATAGGAAGTTGGTAAGGCAAAGGCCGCATCCGCGGCACGGATCGACTGCAGCGACTCAAAAGCGGTATCCAGAATAGCGAAAGGTCCCGCGACGCGGGAGCCCGTGTAACCGCTACCACCCCAACCAGAGGCCGCATGCAAATCGCGCACGCTGTCGGTACTGCCACTATCGACCAGGTTACCGGTCATGGCGTAAAGGGCATTGCCCGCGGTATTATCCTCTACACGGATATCCCAAGATTGGCTACCGGTAGCACGTGAACGTGCCAGCACCCGCACACGCACCGGCGTATTCGACGGTGATATCAGAGAGTATCCACCCTCACTATCAGTCTGGCTGCTATCCAACACAGTGCCGCTGCCATTGACCAACTCCACCTGTGCCCCCCGTACTGCACGCGGCTCCGTAAGGTCATACTCCAGACCGCCCGGATTGCGAATAGGCACAAAGTCGTAAGTGGCGGTTCCGCTGATAGTGACTTCAGCCGGCACTGAGGAACCACTGCTGGTCGATGAACTGCTGTCTACCGAACTGCTGGAAAAATCGCTGCTGGCGGAGGAAGATTGGCTGCTTTCACTGCTGGTGCTGGAAGAGCTGCTCTCGCTACTCGTGTCACTGCTTTGTGAAGAACTACTCACCGAAGTACTGTTCTGACTACTGCTTCGGCTTGAAGGGTTACTGGAGCTGCCACCGTCATCTCCGCCACTGCCACAAGCGCTTAGCAGCACCGCCAGCAATCCGGCAACTCCCCATTGAAATGCTTTCATAAACCTTATCCCATGCATGTTACCGCCAGCCCGCCATGGCAGGGTGCCGCTCATTTTTTAATCGCGAAATCACTGACCAGGGGCTGCGTTCACTCCCCTGAGATATGTGAGGAGTATACAATGTCCGATCATGCTTTTCCTGTTACTATTGCCCGGTTTTAGTCATCCGCTCCGGTGCCGAACCACTCACCTTTAGACGCCAATCAGGTAACAAGGTTCTATGCTGCGTCCACTGTTGCTTTTGCTGCTGATTATCGCTCTGGTGTTCGGCTTCTCCTGGATACGGCGTCAGCCGCCTGCCGAGAAGCGCAAACTGTTTATCCACGCACTATTGGGCCTGTTGATCATTGCGGCCATTCTGCTGGCGCTGACCGGGCGCATTCACTGGATTGGTGCGGTTATCGCCGCCCTACTGCCCTTCGCCAAAATGTTAATAGCGCTGGCTCTGCAACTGCTGCCCTTTTGGCGCCAGCGCCGGCAGGAGCAGCAGCGTCAGACTGAGAACACCCCCCAGGGGGAGCTAGCCGAAGCCCTGGACACTCTGGGACTTACCGCTACTTGGCGGGCCGGTACGCTCACCGAAGCCCAGGTCCACGAGGCTCATAAGCGTTTGATGCAAAAGGTCCATCCTGACCGCGGTGGCAACGACTGGCTGGCGGCCCGGGTCAACCGCGCCCGCGAAACGGTACTCAAGCATTTGTCCTAAGGAGTAGGCTTGCGCACCAACAGGTGCACATAGCGTCCCAGGCCCCGGTAGGGCTCCTGCCTCGAGTAGGTCAACTCCAGCCGCACAATAGTCTCCGGATCGCGCCGGCGCGCCTCGGGATCGAGAATATAGTCGTGGAACACACGGATACCGCTGTGACACAAGACTTCCAGGCCCAGGCCATCAAGTTCCTCCAGTACCCGCTCCGGTCGCAGCGGGTGAATCGGCGTCAGGCTCCCGCGAAAAGCGCTGTGCTCGGCCTCATCCAGCGATGTAAAGTTGGCGCGCAACAGGTTCTTGTAGACCAGCGCGTGCCAGTTGTAGAAAATCAGCGACAGGTGTCCTCCCGCACGCAGGCGTCGCACCAGCCCCGCCAATACCTGCCAGGGCTCGGTTACCCATTCCAGCAGCGCATGGCAGAGAATCAGGTCATAGTTTTCGGCAGCAGGCAGGGCTTGCACCGGCCCCTGCACAAATTCCACCGCCAGCCCCTGAGCCTCGGCCTCGGCGCGTGCCACCGCCAACATAGCGGCGGAAATATCACACAGGGTCAAACGGTGGCCGGCTCGTGCCAGCGGCAGAGAGAAGTGTCCCTGCCCGCCCCCGGCATCGAGAATATCCAGAGAAGCACCGGGGGTGAGGGGCACAAAGGGAGCGATAGGCAAGTAGTCGCCGAAATCGCGATTGAGAACCGCCAGCCGCACCCGTCCCTTGAGACCACCGTAGATATTGCGGGCAAAGCGTGGGGCCAGGTCGTCGAAGTTGCGATCTTCATGAACGGGTTGACGGGGCATTTGGAGTCTCAATGGCGGCAGGGCTATACTGAACAGCTATTGTAACTGTGTTCGGCCCCTTATGTGGTACACCTATATCATCCGCACCCATAACAACAGATTGTATACCGGCATTACCACCGATATTCATCGCCGCTGGCGAGAGCACGCCAGCGGGCGCGCCGGCGCGCGCTTTTTTCGCACCGGCCGGCCCATGCAGTTGTGTCGGCTGGAGTCCTTTACTGATCGCAGCGCTGCCAGCCGTCGCGAGGCGGCGATCAAGAAGCTGAGCCGCGCCGAAAAAGACACCCTGGTGGGCAGCGCTTCGCCCGGTGCCCTTCCCGACCTGACACCCGACTCGCCCTGATATGTCGCGCCCGCTCTGCCATCGCTGCCAACTGCCGCCGGCGCGCTGTTACTGTGATCACCAGTTGGCAATCCACAATGATATCCCCCTGTTACTGCTCCAACACCCGGCCGAGTGTGGCCATAGCAAGAATTCCGCCGGCTTTCTGCAGTCCTGTCTGCAACACTGCAACACCTGGGTAGCGGAGACGCTCGACGAGAAGCAGTGCCGACAACTGGCGCTTCTGGACAACCCCTGCCTGCTCTACCCAGATCACCCGGCCCTGCCAGCCGTTTCGCCACCGGCGGAAGCACCCGGCTGCCTGTTAGTGCTTGACGCCACCTGGCGCAAAAGCCTGAAAATGTTGTATCTGAACCCGACTCTCGCGTCCCTGCCGCGCTTTTCGCTGCGGGTCCGGGAGCCCTCCAGATACCATATACGCACCCACCACAAGCCACACCAGCTTTCCACCTTCGAGGCAAGTTGTTACGCTTTGGCCCAACTGGAAGAGGCGCCCCAGCGCTATCGTCCGGCGCTGGCGGCCTTCGACTGCTATATGACGCAACTGGCTGCCCTGGCGCCCGCCGCCCACCGATTATCGACAACCGCCGCGACACCGGCACAACAGTGAGACCTTCATGAGCGATAAACAAGACCCCGCTTTTACCCTGCTGCGGGAACAGCTGATCCCCGCGCTGAATATTACCGTGAGCGAATACCGTCACAAGGCCACCGGCGCCCGGCATATCCATATGGCCGCCGACAACCCCGAGAACGTCTTTCTGGTGGCTCTGCGTACCATGCCGCAAAACTCCACCGGCGTCGCTCATATTCTTGAACACACCGCCCTCTGTGGCAGTCGCAAATACCCGGTACGCGATCCTTTCTTTATGATGATCCGGCGCTCGCTGAATACCTTTATGAACGCCTTTACCAGCACCGACTGGACCGCTTACCCCTTTGCCAGCCAGAACCGCAAGGATTTCGACAATCTGCTGCAGGTTTATCTCGATGCGGTCTTCTTTGCCACTCTCGACCCCCTGGACTTCGCCCAGGAGGGCCACCGGGTGGAGTTTGCCGAGCGCGACAACCCCGATTCCGAGCTGGTATTTAAAGGCGTGGTTTACAACGAAATGAAGGGCGCCATGAGTTCGGTGTCGAGCCAGCTCTGGCAAAAGCTCTCCAGCCACCTGTTTCCCTCCAGCACCTATCACTACAACAGTGGCGGCGACCCGGAGTTTATTCCCGATCTCAGCCACCCACAGTTGCTGGACTTTTACCGGCGCCATTACCATCCGTCGAATGCCATTTTCATGACCTACGGCGATATTCCCGCCGCCGAGCACCAGGCCAAGTTCGAACGCCTTGCCCTGTCGCAGTTCGAACCCCTGGACGTCCATATTGCCGTGGCGCCCGAAAAGCGCCTGCACGCGCCTGTCCGTGTCGAGGATGCCTATCCGCTGGATACCGGTGACAGCCTGGACGATAAAACCCATATCGTGGTGGGCTGGCTATTGGGAGAAGTTACCAACATTGATGCCGCACTGGAGGCCCACTTGCTGTCCATGTTGTTACTCGATAACAGCGCCTCACCATTGCTTCAGGCGCTGGAGACCAGCGATTTAGGTCAGGCGCCCTCCCCCCTGTGCGGGCTCGAGGACAGCAACTACGAGATGAGTTTTGTCTGTGGACTGGAAGGCTGTGCCGCCGATGCCACTCTCGCTGTGGAATCCCTGGTGCTCGACACCCTGAAACATATCGCCGAGGAGGGCATCGCCGCCGAGGAGGTAGAGGCCGCCCTGCATCAACTGGAACTCTCACAGCGCGAAGTGGGGGGTGACAGCTTTCCCTACGGCCTACAATTGATCATGAGTGCCCTGCCGGCCGCCAGTCACCGCGGGGATGCCATCGCTCTGCTGGATCTGGAGGCGGCACTGGTAAGGCTGCGTGAGAAAATCGCCAAACCGGATTTTGTCCGCGACAGCATCCGCCAGCAACTGTTGGACAACCCCCACCGGGTCACGCTCACCCTGCGTCCCGACACCCATTATTCCGAGCGCGCGCAAGCAGCTGAAAAGGCCAGACTGGCACGTATCCGCTCAGCACTCGATGCGGAAGAAAAACAGGCCATCATCGAGCGTGCCCAGGCCCTGGAAGCCCGCCAGGAGCAAACTGGAGACGAGTCCTTGCTCCCCAAGGTGGGGCTTGAAGACATTGCCCCCCATATGCCCTATATGGCAGGCAGCGAGGAGACTTTCAACGGCTATCCTCTGCGCTGCTACGGCACGGGCACCAACGGTCTGGTTTACCAGCAACTGGCCATTACCCTGCCGACACTCAGCGAACGCGAACAACAACTGCTGCCCCTATACACCGCCTTCCTCACGGAACTGGGCATAGGTGATGAAGACTACCTGACCATACAGCGACGCCAGGCGCGCTGTGTTGGCTCTATCAGTGCACGCACCAGCGTCCGTCAGCTACCCGCAGACGGCAGCCCACGCGGCTATCTGTTCCTGTCCGCCAAGTCCCTGGCACGGTATTTCGAGGGCGCCAGCGAATTGCTGCGCGACACTTTGCGGCAGGTGCGCTTCGATGAACTTCAACGCCTGCGCACCCTGGTGGCACAGATGCGTTCACGTCGCGAACAGAGCATCACCGGCAGCGGACACGGGCTCGCCATGACCGCCGCGGCCGCCGGCATCAATGCCCTGACCCGCCTCCATCATCAACAATCCGGGCTGGCGGCTATTGCCGAGTTGATCGCTCTGGACAACCGTCTGGAAGATGGCGAGGAGACGGGCAAACTGGCGAACGAACTGACCGCCCTGCACCAGCGACTGATAAACGCACCGCGCCAATTCCTGTTGGTGGGGGAAGAAGCGCAATTGCCGGACTATCGGCGCATACTGCAGGGCCACTGGCCGGCCGAGACACCCGGGGAGACCCAACCCCTGCAGTTGACCCCCGCCGATAGCCGCGTGGCCGAAGGCTGGGTGGCGAATACCCAGGTTAATTTTTGCGCCCGGGCCTACCCCACGGTCACCAGTGAGCACCCCGACGCCGCCGTCCTCACCGTACTGGCCGGCGTGCTGCGCAACGGTTTTCTGCACCGGCGTATTCGCGAGCAGGGCGGCGCCTACGGCGGTGGCGCCAGCCAGGACAGCCTTACCGGGGCCTTCCGCTTTTTTTCCTATCGCGATCCGCGCCTGGCGGAGACGCTGGAAGACTTTGACGCGAGCATCCAGTGGCTGCTGGAGTCACCCATCGAGGCCCAGGCCATCGAAGAGGCCATCCTGGGGGTTATCGGCAGCATCGACAAGCCCGGCTCCCCCGCTGGCGAAGCCCAGCAACACTACCTGGCGGAACTCTTCGGCCGCAGCCGGGAAATGCGTGAGGCCTTCCGCCAGCGGGTTATTCAGGTGCAAGCCGAGGACCTTCGCCGCGTGGCGCAAGCCTACCTGACCCCCGAATGCGCCGGTACCGCCGTGATCACCGGGGCCGCCGGTAGAGAGGCCCTCACCGCTCTGGATTTGACCCTGAAAACACTGCAGTAGTATAGACTTAGAGCATGGTTTTCAGGCGCAATCTGTTCTAGTATTGACGAGACGGGCGCAAGCGCGCCCGGTCGCCGCTGACAATAACAACCCGCACTACACATAAGTAGCGGGCCTCAGGATGATAAAGCCGCAATGCTGGAATCGAGCTCACTCACCAACCCTGGGCGTAAACGCAGCAATAACGAAGACTGTTTCCTCAGCCTGCCCGAGCACGCCCTGTGGATGGTGGCCGATGGCATGGGTGGCCATGAGGCGGGCGAAGTGGCCAGCGCGATTGTGCGCCAAACCCTGCAGGAGCACCCGGATGACCCGTTGGATCAAGTGATCCAGAGGGCCCATGAAGCGGTGCTGCGCGCTGCTGCCGACGGTGTGGGCGCTGAGGGTATGGGCTCCACCATCGTCGCTCTCAGGCACACAGGCAAGGGCTATGAAATCGCCTGGGTGGGCGATAGCCGCGCCTACCTGTGGTCGCCTTCGGGCGGCCTGCAACAGCTCACCACCGATCACTCCTATGTGCAGATGCTGCTGGAATCCGGCGCCATTAATGCCGGCGATGCCAGCAGTCATCCGGACAAGAATATTATCACCCAGTGTCTGGGGTCCCGTGAGCTGCAGCACGTTGACGTGGATATCATTCACGGCCAATGGCAGCAGGATCAATGCATACTGTTGTGCAGCGATGGACTCACCGACGAGTTGAGCGATCAGGAGATCGACCACATTATCAAACATTTTCCCGCGCCCGCCGATGCCTGCCGCGAACTGATGGCCGCCGCACTGAAAGCGGGGGGACGCGACAATATTACTATGCAGCTTATCGCCGCACCGGGGCAGCAGCGCTCCTGGTGGGAATCGTTACACGACTGGGTACCGGTTTTTACCCGCAGCCGTCGCTGGGATGCTGCCATCTACACCGCCGCCATCGCGGTATTGATCGGGCTGCTCTACTGGTTTGTGTTGAAATAACATGCATATTCCCGGCTATCGTATTATTCGCAAAATCAACCACGGCGGCATGTCCACCGTGTACCTGGCTATCCAGGAAAGCGTGGGCCGTGTGGTGGCCCTCAAAGTTATGTCACCGGCATTAAACGGCGACCCGAGTTTTTCCGAGCGCTTCCAGCGCGAAGCCAATATTGTGGGCCAGCTGTCTCACCCCAATATTGTGTCCATCTACGATATAGGTCGACACAACAACCTGAACTATATCGCCATGGACTATCTGCCGGGCGGTTCCGTACACGACAAAATGCACGATGGCATCAGCGAGGAATTTGCCCTGCGCATCCTGCGGGAAATCGCCTCGGCGCTGGATCACGCCCACAGCAAGGGTTATGTACACCGCGACATCAAGCCGGAAAATATTCTCTTCCGCGACGACAACTCCGCCGTGCTCACCGATTTCGGCGTCGCCCGCGCGCTGATCATCGGATCGCGGCACACCCATGCTGGCACCGTGGTGGGCACACCACACTATATGAGCCCCGAACAAACGCGCGGCAAAACCGTGGATGCGCGCTCAGATTTATACAGCCTCGGCATTGTCTTTTTTGAGATGCTCACTGGCAGCGTTCCCTACCAGGGCGAGGAGGCTGTCAGCATAGCCCTGAAACATCTGGCCGCGCCTATTCCCACCCTGCCGGCTCAGTTTATGCACCTGCAGCCGTTGTTGGATAAACTGCTCAACAAGGAGCCCGACAAACGCTACCAGCGCGGCAGTGAACTGGTGACCGATATCGAGGCCATCGAATTGCAGATGCGCAATGCCGACGGCACCTACCTGACCTCGCAGCATACCGTGGGCCGGCAATTGCTCTCGCTGCTCAAGGTCCTGCTTCGCCAGGGACTGGTGGTGCTGCAAAACAAAACCCAGCAGGCCTTTGCCTTTATCCGTTCGCTGCGCTATACCCGCGAGCGCGGTTTTTATCGCCAGATAGACGAGCGTGTTATTGAAACGGCCCTCACCCGCCAAAACACACTGGTGGCAACCCGGCTGCAACGGCAGTTGCGGGTACAAGGTTTGTGGGAAAGTCTGCGGCTACATCGGCATCGCTATATTTTACTCTCCGCCGCGGGCGTTTTCGTACTCGGCCTGGCGTTATTACTCTTGTTGCAAAAACCGGAATCCAGCAGCGATGCCACCGTCGCCGAGACATACGAGGAAACTTCAAAGGTGGGTCACACCGACAGAAACTCAGCTTCGGTAACGCCGGATAAGTTCACCACTGGCGAAGACTTTGCGGATGACGCCGGCGAGGAACCATCGCCCCTGGTGGACGCCTCCACGCCCGCCACCACTATGCACGATCTGCCCGACCCCCTGTTGCTGGGTGTTAATGACCCACCCGGCGATAGCGAGACTGACGCCCCGGCGGCAACCCCCAGTGATGCTCAAAGCGTTCTCGATAGCAAGGATAAAGAACCCATACACGCATTGGTGGAAACACCAGACCTTGAGACTGAAAAAATTGCTGACGCAACGCCCCCGGATACGCATGGTGTTGCGATGGACACTACTGTGGACAGCGAGGCGGAACCGTCCCTTTTTCAATTGACAGTGGAAACCGAGCCCGGCGACGCGCGAGTGCGCATCATGAATATTCGCGAACGCTATCATCCCGGCATCGATCTGGAACCCGGACGCTACCATGTGGAAGTGACTCACCCCGGTTATCGCAAATATCTGCGCTGGGTGACATTGGAAGAAAGCGATCTCGCCTATAAAGTCACCCTGGAGGAGGCCCACCCCCCGGGCAGCGTTTTCCGTCACGCCCTTGCCGGAGGCGGCGAAGGACCCAGCCTGATTACCATCCCTCCCGGCCGCTACACCATGGGTAACCCCGACACCGATAACGGTCAGTCGGTGTCTCTGCAACAGCCCTTTGCCGTGACCCGTTACGAAATCACCTTTGCCGAATACGAACACTTCGCTCGCGCCGAAGCCATGCCCCTGCCCGGCGACAATCGCTGGGGGCGCGAGGACCGCCCGGTTATCAATATCAGTTGGGAGGAGGCGGCCATGTACGCCCGCTGGCTGCGTGAACAAACCGGCGAGAATTACCGTCTACCCACCGAAGCCGAGTGGGAATATATCGCCAGGGCCGGTCAGGACAGCGCCTACTGGTGGGGCGACGACCCCGAAGGGGCCGCCGGTCGCGCCAACTGCCGACGCGGTTGCGACAGCGATTACACGGGCCTGTTTCGCAGTAAAAGTTCACCGGTAGGCAGCTTCGCCGCCAACGATTTTGGCGTCTACGATACCGCCGGCAATGTCGCCGAGTGGGTGGCAGACTGTTATCGCGAAGGTTACGAACATATTCCCGAGGACGGCAGCGCCTATAGCCCCGACGACTGTGAAAGCCGCGTGGTACGCGGCGGCTCCATGCGCGAAGACGCCGCCGATGTCAACGCCTACCGCCGCCGAGCGGCATTGCAACACACCTATCACGAAGATGTGGGGTTTCGATTAGTGGTGGATTTGTAAACGTCAGACGTCCGACGTCTGACGTTCGACGACTACCCCGCCCGCTCCTTCAATTCATTCATCCGATCGCGCAGGCTGGC
>CBFGUT010000089.1:0-11580 GCA_965652265.1 uncultured Cellvibrionaceae bacterium
TTTTTGTCCACCACTCAAAAAAATAATAAATATTGGGGGCGGCCTTTTCGGAGGCCGCCACCACTCAATCTGCCGGTACTAACTCCAGTTTGCGTAAATCCAGCAAAGCACCCTTTGCAAAACGCGAGGCGGGTTTAAACACCAGGGTATCCGTTTCGGCACTGAGATAAATGTCGCCAATCGAAGCCGTGACAAAGGTCTCCCAGGAGCCGCTCTTTTCCACCACTCCCTCCAACTGGTATTCACCCGCCTCGATAATAAAAGGTTTGCCGGCCTCCTCATCGGACACTGACCAGGTCATGGAGACCTGATAGTGCCCTGCCTCAACCTCCGCCAGCTGCCACTCCACCCGATCCTTGGCGGTAAACCAGCCAAAGGCATCCCACTCGGGCATAAACTCGATTCGCGGCCCCACACCGCGAGCGTGCCGGGCCCATAACTGCAAATGCCCATCGGCGGTGGGTTTCACCGTTTGCGGCTGATTTTCTACAGGTTGCGCCTGCGCTATCAGCGACAGACCAATACCGGTCAAAAACAGTAACAGGGTTTTCATGGTGTCTTGTCCTCACGATTGCGAATATAGGCCAGCAGGTCCGCCATTTGCTGATGGTCGATGGTTTTCTCCAGGCCCTCGGGCATGGCGGAAATTGGCAGTGCTGTCAGGCTGTCGATCTGTTGCCGCGCGATAACCTGTTCCAAACCGCCCACCTGGTGCAAGGTAATAGCAGTGGGTGTCTGTGCCGCCAGTACGCCCTGGTGGCGGGAACCGTCAACGAGCACCACCTCCCACAGATCATAGCCGTCGGCGATGGAGCGGTTGGGGTTGAGAATATCCGCCAGCAGATTACCCGGTTGGCGGTTGCCCAGAGAAGCCAGGTCCGGACCGAATGCCATGCCCCGCGTCTCGCCCATTTTATGGCAAACCGCACACTGTCGCCGGTAAACTTCCTCACCGGCCGGGGCCGATCCTGTCAGTGCCAGAGCGGGCCGGTAGCTCGCCACCACCTGGGCTGCCCCCTCTTCATTGGCCAGTAGCGCCCTGGCGCGCGTGCGCAAATCACTGTCCCGATAGGTCATCAGTCGCACGCTGCGGCGCCAGCCCAAACTGTCAGGTTGCACCCGGCCTGTCTCCAGGGCCGTCAACAATTGTTCAACCGCCTCCGGAGAGCGCAGCAAAACATCCAGGGTCATCCCTTGAAGCTCGGGTGCCAGTTGCGGCCAAAGCTCCAACAGGAAGCCAGCGGTGGCGCTCGCCTCGGTGTATGCCAAGCCCGCAATGGCGCCCTTCTGTACCGTCAATGGCTGCTGGCTCTGCAGCAGTGACCGAAACACCTCCGCCTCGCCTTCGGCATCCACCAGCGCAAGAAATTCCAGCGCCAGACGCCGCGTCTCATCTTCCGCCTGCGCCGATTGCGCCTGCTGTCGGGCTCGCTGCAAGAGATCGGGCTGGCGCATCCTGTCGGTGACCGGCAAGCGCCGCAATGTCGCCAGAGCGGCGCTGCGCACTGCCGGGGCAGCGTGTTGGAACACAGTCTCCAGAAGCTGTCGCTGCAACCCTTCCAGCGCGGCGGAACCGAGTTTTTCCGGCTCAAGGCCTTCCGCCAACCCCCTGAGCAGGGGCGCCTGCCAGGGTGCGGTTTCGCTGACGCGAGCGGCCTGATTCACCCGCCGAAGCCATTGCGCCTCCTCAGCCGTAGCGGCCTCCATGGCGCCCAGTCGCTCCACCAGTGGAGCATAGCCCGGCCGATAAGCTTGCAGGGCGGCATCCAACAACCCTCTGTTCAAGTTTGGCGGCGCCGACAAGGCGGCAATTTGCAGCCAGGGGTCCTCAAGATGGGCAAATAGCAGACGCTCTCGCACTTGCAGCGCTGCGGGCTCCGCCACCTCCCCGAGGGTGGCAGCGAGTTGAAATCGCACGCGGGGGTGAGACTCATCGGCCAGCCCCAGCAGAGATTGCACCAACTGAGGGGCCCGCTCCAAGTCTAATTCCGCCAGGCGAATAGCATTTTCCCGCACACCGGCTTCGGGGTCGCGCAGGGCATCCTGAATGATCGCGGTGCGCAACTGCCCAATTCCCTCCAGCGTCCACAGCGCATGTAATCGACCCAGGGGCTTGCCCCCATGGCTCGCCAGTTGTTCCAGTGCCTGCAACTGCTCGTTATTCGGGGCATGATCCAGCCAGCGATCCACCAACAGGCGCTGCGCCTGGCGTCTCCACCAGTGATTGGGATGAGTCAAGGTCTGAACCAACTCGGCAATACTCATCTCGCCCGGCCAGGTATCGACCATGGGTGGGGCTGAGGCCCCGGCGGGCATGACCCGGTAAATCCTGCCCTGTTCGCGGCCGTCATCGAGATTGCCAGCCGCGACCGCGTCCTCCGCCATCCATTCGGGATGTTCCACCACCCGGCGGTAGTAATCCACCACATAAAGGCCGCCTTCCGGGCCCACGTAGAAATTCACAGGTCGAAACCAGGCGTCGGTGGATGCCAGAAATTCACGGCCCTCATGCATTCGGCTGGCCACGAAGCTCGCCCCCTCTTCGCGCAACCGGTCCACATGCACGAGGTTGCTCACGGACTCGGCGACAAACACACTCTGCTCATACTGCTCTCCAAAAGCGCCGCCCAGATAAGCGGTAATACCGCTGGCAGCGGTGATGACCCCGGGGTCCGTCAGCAATTGATGTTCCGGGTTGCGGGTAATGGGAAACACTGGCGCCGCGTCACCATGGTCGGACAGGGACCTGGTGGCACTGGCCACCGGCAGGTGCGGATTGCGCTGTAGATAACGGGCGGGTATCACCTCGTGCATGATGTGGTTATTGTTGTTGACTGTAAGCCGCTGTCCCCAGGCCGTGAAGCTGTGGCCAAACTGGGTTTTACTGGCGAGCAATTCCAGCTCTCCGGTATCCGGGCGAAAGCGCACACTGCGCCCCCCGGCATTCACCGGCAGGCGCGGAGAATCGGCTCGATCCGCGAAGCGGACTTCATCGCCTGCATCGCCGAATTTTTGCTGATACTGCTGAGTGGTAATGGCCGGTTCATGGCCCAGGTAAATCCAGTTATCCAGCCCCAGCTCGGGGTTGTTGACATTGTGCTGGGGGTTGGAGAGGGCAAAACCCGTGAGCATCACCTCGCGCTTATCCGCACGTCCATCGCCAGTGGTATCTTCCAGGTAGAGCACCCGAGGCGTATCCACCACCAGCACTCCCTGTTTCCAGCGCATGATCCCGGTAGGCAGTGTCAAACCATCGGCAAATACACTGACCTCGTCCATACGGCCGTCACCATCTGTGTCCACAAGTTTCTTGACCCGTCCCGAACCGCTGGTATCCAGCGGATAGCCAGGCATTTCCACCACATAGAGGTTGCCGTATTCATCGATTTCCATATCCACGGGGTCGGCGATAAGAGGTTCACTCGCCACCAGTGTCATGGTAAATCCCGCCTCCAGCTCAAAACCGTCGGGAACAGAAGTCGAAGAAGACTCCTGCGGCTCGGAATGGTCCCGACCGCAGGCCGCCAACAGCATCAACATCAGAGTAAAGGGCAGTAGTCTTGCATGAGGTAACATGGCGGGGCCTTTTATCATTATCGTTAAGCAGTCCCATCAAACCAGAAACTGCCGCCTCTGAAAAGGCCCGCCTTGCATGTGAAGAATAAAGCTTTTATATTGGCCACTCTTGTCGGGGCGCCTTGGCCGCTGTTGCGGTGCGAAGGCTGAGATCGGTACGGCCGAACCCGTGGAACCTGATCAGGTTGACACCTGCGGAGGGAACAAGTGGCACACTTCAGCTGTTCTCGCCGCCTCATGTCCGAGGCATCATGATCGACTCTACCACACGCATTGCCATTGCCGGTTATGGCCTGCTTGGCCGACTGCTCGCCTGGCGTTTGGCGTTCAAGGGCTATAAGGTCAGTGTCTACGAGGCCGGAGATATTACAAACTCTCCCGCCGCTGCCTTTACCGCGGCGGGTATGGTGGCGCCGGCCAGCGAAGTGGTGTCCGCCGATACTAGTCTCTATGAGCTGGGCATTTTTGCGCTCACGACCTGGCCCCAGTGGTTGCAAGAACTGGCCGGTACCGAGGGTGAAGACTGCTATCACCCCAGTGGCAGTCTGCTGGTTACCCATCCGCAGGATTTCAGCGAACTTCTGCAGTTTGAACAGACACTTGCCCGCAAACTGAATGAACGTGCCCAGTGTGTAAGACTAACGGCCGAAGACTTGCAAAAGCGCGCGCCCGATCTCAATCCTGTCTTTGGCAGAGCATTGTATCTAGCGGACGAAGCCCACGTGGATAACCATCAGTTGCTGGCGCTCTTACACCGCCAGCTGCTGTCCCTGGGTGGAGAGATTGTAGACAAGACGCCGGTGCAGGTTGCGTCTCGGCAAATTATCACCAGTACTGAGAGTTTTCACTTCGACTGTGTCATTGACTGTCGCGGCCTGGGCGCCAAATCGGCCCTGCCCCAACTGCGGGGCGTCAGGGGTGAACTTTTGCGTCTGCACTGCCCGCAGGTGAAACTGCCCTGCCCGGTACGCCTGATGCATCCGCGCTACCAGCTGTATGTGGTACCCAAACCTGCACAGCAATTTGTCATCGGCGCCACGCAAATTGAAAGCGAAGACACCAGCCCCGTCAGTCTGCAATCCACCCTGGAACTGGGCAGCGCTTTATATACCCTGGTGCCGGCGTTCGCCGAGGCACGGGTGCTCAATGCCGAGGTCAATTTGCGCCCCGCCTTCAACGACAACAAACCGCGCATTCACCGCCGCGCCGGACTGTTATGCGCCAATGGCCTGTTTCGTCACGGCTATCTGCTGGCCCCCGCCGTGGTGGATTCTCTGGTCGCCGAGATGGAAGAGTGCGAAAGTCCCTTTGCCAAACAATTAATCACAACATCTGATAGGGAGGTGTGCTCGTGATTCACGTCAGTGTCAACGGTGTGCCACAAACATTCACTGCCAGTCCAAGCCTGCAAAACGCACTGCAGCAATGGCAACAGCAACAACTGATCGGCGAGCGCTATGCCGTTGCCATCAATGGCGAATTTGTGTCGCAACGGGACTATGGCCATCGCCAACTTCATCATGGCGATACCGTTGATATCGTCCAGGCCGTGGCGGGAGGTTAATACGGTGACCGATGACACTCTCGTCCTTTATGGCGAACCCTTCCACAGCCACTTTTTACTGGGTACCGCCCTTTATCCCTCACTGGATGTCATGCAAGAAGCTATTCGCGCATCGGGTACGCAAATCATTACCCTGGGGTTGCGCCGGCAATTACCCGGCGCTGATGATGGCGAGCATTTCTGGCGCTACCTGCAACAAACCGGCTGCCGATTGCTGCCCAATACCGCGGGCTGTACCACCGCCAGGGAGGCCGTCACCCTGGCGCAAATGGGGCGAGAATTATTGCAAACCGAGTGGATAAAACTGGAAGTGATTGGCGACGAGTACAGCCTGCAGCCCGACCCCTTCGCGCTATTGGAAGCGGCCAAAATCCTGCTGGCAGAGGGTTTTAAGGTGCTGCCCTACAGCACCGACGACTTGATTCTCAATCAGCGCCTGCTGGAAGCCGGCTGCCAGGCACTGATGCCCTGGGGCGCTCCAATAGGCACGGGCCAGGGGCTGCTCAATCGCTACAACCTGCGCACCCTGCGCCAGCGTCTGCCGGTACCCTTAATTATCGATGCCGGCCTGGGGGCGCCCTCCCAGGCCGCCGAGGCCATGGAGATGGGTTTTGATGGCGTACTGCTCAATACCGCCGTGGCCAGTGCCAGCGATCCGGTACTCATGGCCCGCGCCTTCGCCGGCGCCATCGATGCCGGTCGCCAGGCCCACCGAGCCGGCCTGATGCAAAAACGCCAAACCGCCAGCCCCAGCACACCCACCCTGGGGCAACCTTTCTGGCATCACGCGACTCAGTGATCACCGAACCATCGATCATCAATTAATTGATACAAAAATGCCCCGAGGCTTTTGACTTCGGGGCATTAATAGATGGCGGAGAGGGAGGGATTTACTCCGGCACATCCCTGTGCCGGCCCACTGCGCGGCGCCTTCGGCGGTACACTAATCTGTCCGGAACAGATTAGGGGCGCGTAGCGCCTCGAAGAGTGAACGCCAGGGATGGTGTGAATCCAAACGTTCCCGACTTTTTGTCGAACCGCGAGGGTTCTCACCCTCCCTCAAGTACTCTGAAACAAAAATGCCCCGAGGCTTTGACATCGGGGCATTAATAGATGGCGGAGAGGGAGGGATTCGAACCCTCGATACCGGATTAGGGTATACTCCCTTAGCAGGGGAGCGCCTTCGGCCACTCGGCCACCTCTCCGTACGCGCTTGTTGGCACCGATACCGCTTTGACGGCATCGGCTCAACAGGTGCGGCATGATACCATATTGACGACAAAATCAAAGACTTGGCGCCATATTCCAGCAAAGATTCCGCTTATCTGCACAGCACATCATCGATGCGGTGATTTTCTGTCCAGGGTCAGGCCAGATTACCAACAGAAACGGCGGCCTAAGCCGCCGTTTCCGAGCCTTGTGATCAATGCCGTCTCCGGCTTGACAGCTTATTCGTTGCCCGGCTCTTGCTGGTTTTGCTTTTCGCGCTGAATGCGCTGGTAGATTTCCTCGCGGTGAACGGCGATGTCTTTGGGTGCATTGACACCAATGCGCACCTGGTTGCCCTTGACACCCAGTACCGTTACGGTCACTTCGTCACCAACCATCAGGGTTTCGCCAATACGACGTGTTAATATCAACATAACAATCTCCTTTATTCCATCCTGTAAACGACCGGATTCCTATCATCCTCGCCGTCAACTAAACACCCCTTGCCAGGACCCTTCTCAGATCCCTGCCTCATATACGAAGCAACGAGCTGTTGTGATCAGTCCGGCAAAAGGGGCAGTGCCCCCCATTGAACCGACTAGTAGCCGGGTGTTTCTCCTTTCATTATAGCTGACCCAGAAGCTTTAGCTCTGTGTCTGTTCGGCATCCAGGCCAAACGCGGTATGCAGTGCACGCACTGCAAGTTCCAGATAGCGTTCATCGATAATCACCGAGATCTTGATTTCCGAGGTGGTGATCATCTGAATGTTAATACCTTCATCTGCCAGGGCGGTAAACATGGTAGACGCCACACCGGCGTGGGAACGCATACCCACACCCACAATGGACACCTTAACCACCTGGTCATCGCTGCGCACTTCGCGGGCGCCGATCTCGCCGGCGGCGCCTTTGAGCACCTCCACGGCCTTTTTCATGTCGCCCTTGTTCACCGTAAAGGTCAGGTCGGTGGTGTTGTCCGCCGCCACGTTCTGTACTATGACGTCCACTTCAATATTGGCCGCACCAATAGGCGCCAGCAGGCGTGAGGCAATACCCGGCTTGTCGGGAATGCCGGCCACGGTGACCTTGGCTTCGTCGCGGTTAAAGGCAATACCAGAGACAACGGGCTGTTCCATAGTGTTCACTTCCTCATCGAGGGTAATCAGCGTACCAGGGCCTTCTTTAAAGCTGGACAGTACGCGCAAGGGGACATTGTACTTGCCGGCGAATTCCACCGAGCGAATTTGCAATACTTTGGAGCCCAGGCTGGCCATTTCCAGCATCTCTTCGAAAGTGATGCGATCCAGCCGCCGCGCTCGCTCCACGACGCGCGGATCGGTGGTATAGACACCGTCCACATCGGTATAAATCTGGCATTCATCGGCCCTGAGTGCCGCCGCCAGAGCCACGCCTGTGGTATCCGACCCACCGCGCCCCAGTGTGGTGATATTGCCCTTGTCGTCCACACCCTGGAAACCGGCCACCACCACCACACGACCGGCCTGCAGATCGGCGCGCATATTGGCCTCGTCGATGGACTGAATACGCGCCTTGGTATGGGCATCGTCGGTGACGATACGCACTTGGCCACCGGTATAGGAACGGGCGTCACAGCCGCGCTGCTTTAGAGCCATACACAAGAGCGCAATAGTCACCTGCTCTCCGGTGGACACCAGTACATCCAGTTCGCGTGGGTCGGGCGACTCCTGAATTTGTTGCGCCAGCCCAATCAGGCGGTTGGTTTCGCCACTCATGGCCGAGACCACCACTACCATATCGTGGCCCTGCGCCCGAAACCCGGCCACTTTCTCGGCCACGGCTGCAATGCGCTCGACGCTACCCACCGAGGTACCGCCGTATTTTTGCACCAATAAGCTCATCCCCGCCCTGTTCCTCACTCAGGCTGCTCCGTGTGTCGCATTTTACCACACACTGAAAAGCGGCAATTAAACACTAGTTTCAGACAAAAGTTAAACGCTTTGTTGCGTCCACAAACAAAAATTTACACCCCTGGCGCACTATTGTAATTGTGCCTGCACCCAGGTGGAAACCGACGCCAGAGCCGCGTCCAGGGCTGCCACATCGGTGCCGCCCCCCTGGGCCATATCCGGGCGCCCACCGCCCTTGCCACCCACCTGGGTGGCCACATGGCGCATCAGCTCACCGGCCTTGAGGCGGTCAGTGACATCCTGAGTCACACCAGCCACCAGCGACACCTTGTCGCCCTCCACGGCCGCCAGCATCACCACGGCGGTGCCGAGTTTGTTCTTCAGTTGATCCACGCTGTCGCGCAAGGATTTGGCGTCGGCACCTTCCAACTGCGTGGCCAGCACTTTGACGCCTGCTATCTCCGTCGCCTCGGCCATCAGGTCGCGACTGCCGGCGGTGGCCAGTTTGGCCTTGAGCGCCGCCAGATCCTTTTCCAGCTTGCGGTTTTGTCCCAGCAATTGCTCCAGTTTATCCGCCGCCGACTCGGGAGAGGCCTTAAGCAGTGCCGCCATCTGTTGCAGCCGGTTCTCCTGGCGGTCCATCACCTCCAGTGCCCGTGCGCCGGTCACCGCCTCGATGCGGCGTACGCCGGAGGCGATGCCCGACTCACTGATGATACGCATAAGGCCGATATCACCGGTGCGGGCCACGTGGGTGCCGCCGCACAACTCTACGGAAAAACCGCCGCCCATGGTCAGCACGCGCACAGTCTCGCCGTATTTTTCACCGAACAGTGCCATGGCACCGCGCGTCTTGGCGGTCTCCATATCGCACAACTCAGTGGTCACTTCGCTGTTGGCGCGAATCTGATCGTTAACCAACCGCTCGATGGTTTTCAATGTCTCGGCGGACACAGCTTCAAAATGGGAAAAGTCAAAACGCAGTCGCTCGGAGTCCACCAGCGAGCCCTTCTGGGTGACATGCTCGCCCAGCACCTTGCGCAGCGCGGCGTGCAACAAGTGGGTGGCTGAATGATTGAGCGCGGTGGCCTGGCGCACGCCGGCATCCACGACGGCTTCCAGGGTGTCGCCTTCGCTGAGCTGACCGTGCAGCACCCGGCCAATATGTAAATAGTGTTCGCCCTGTTCGAGGCAATCGCGTACTTCAAAGCGCAGTTTGTCATTCTGCAGGTAGCCCGTGTCTCCCACTTGGCCGCCGGACTCGGCGTAGAAAGGCGTGGACGCCAATACCACTGCAACTTCGTCATCGGTGCCGACATCGCGCACCCGGGCACCACCCTGCAGCAGTGCCAGCACCCGGCTCTGGCCGGTCAGCCCGCTATAGCCGGTAAACTCGGTGGCCGGCAGATCCAGCGCCGCCTGGGTGTAATCCACCTTGAAAGCACCGGCGGCACGGGCGCGCTGGCGTTGGGCTTCCATAGCGGACTCGTAGCCGGCCATGTCCAGGCTCAGATTGCGCTCGCGGGCGATATCGGCCGTCAGGTCCACCGGAAACCCGTAGGTATCGTAGAGGGTAAACACCACCTCGCCTGGAATTTCGCTGCCCGACAATTGCGCCAGTGCATCTTCGAGCACCGTCATGCCCTTGTCCAGGGTCTTGGCGAACTGCTCTTCCTCCGCCAGCAGTACCTTGGCAATCTGCGCCTCACGCGCCACCAACTCGGGGTATGCCTCGCCCATCACGTCGGCCAGTGCCTTGACCAATCGGTGGAAAAAGGGCTGTTGCTGGCCCAGCTTGTGACCGTGGCGAATGGCGCGGCGAATAATACGGCGCAACACATAGCCACGGCCCTCGTTGGCGGGCAATACGCCATCGCTGATCAAAAAGGCACTGGAACGAATATGATCGGCAATGACCCGCAGGGATTTGCTGTCGCGGTCATCACAACCGGTGGCATTGGCTGCCGCGGCCAGCAAGTGCTGAAACAGGTCAATATCGTAATTGTTGTGCACGCCCTGCATCACCGCCGCGATACGTTCCAGCCCCATACCGGTATCTACCGAGGGCTTGGGCAGCGGTTTTAACTCGCCGTCACTCTGGCGCTCAAACTGCATAAACACCAGGTTCCAGATTTCGATATAGCGATCCAGGTCATCGTTCTCGCTGCCCGGCGGGCCACCCGGCACATCTTCACCGTGATCGTAGAAAATTTCCGAGCTGGGACCACAGGGACCGGTATCGCCCATCTGCCAGAAGTTGTCCTCATCCAGCCGCGAAAACCGCTCGGCGCTGACACCCACTTCCTTTAACCAGATGTCCGCCGCTTCGTCGTCGGAGATATGCACCGTCACCCACAGGCGTTCAGGGGGCAACTTCAACACGCCCGTGAGAAACGTCCAGGCAAAGTGAATGGCGTCACGCTTGAAATAATCACCGAAGCTGAAGTTGCCCAGCATTTCAAAAAATGTGTGATGGCGTGCGGTGTAGCCCACATTTTCCAGATCATTGTGCTTGCCGCCCGCGCGCACACAACGCTGGGAACTGGCCGCCCGGGTATAGGAGCGCTTGTCGCCGCCCAGGAAGACATCCTTGAACTGCACCATGCCAGCGTTAGTGAACAGCAAGGTGGGGTCATTACCGGGAACCAGTGAGCTGCTCGGAACCAGGGTGTGCCCCTCGGTTTCAAAGTAGTGTAAAAAGGCGTTGCGAATCTCAGCGCTCTTCATAATCTTTCCGTTACGTGAATCTCAATCGGGATCGGTAGACAATCAGGCGTCGCGGTGGGCGCGCTTTTCGTCTTCAGTCAGTGTGCGCGCCTCGCTCTCCAGCATGACGGGAATACCGTCGCGCACGGGATAGGCCAGGCCACTGGTGAAGCACACCAGTTCGGCGCTGTCCGGGCGGTATTCCAGCGGCCCCTTGCTCACCGGGCACACCAGAATGCTGAGCAGCTTTTTGTCGATCATCTGTCTCTCGTGACCTGTGGCCATTGTCGGGAATTGTTCGAAGAGGCGCTATATTACACGCCTGTAACCAGCGGCGCTAGCATGCAAGGAAGCAACAGCCTGCTAGCCATCCTCAGGCATGGGGCCCACCAGGCTGGTGGGGTCCACGCGCTCGCCAAACCAGTTCATGCGCCAATCCAGATGCGGTCCCGTGGCACGTCCACTGGCACCCACCTCGGCAATCTCCTCGCCCTGTTCCACACGGTCACCCACTTCTACCAAAATATCGGACAGGTGGATAAACGTGGACGACAGGCCGTGTCCGTGATCGACAATCAATGTCCCACCGGAATAGAAAAGGTCCGGCTCCACCAGAGTCACCACACCGGGGGCCGG
>CBFGUT010000090.1:0-11536 GCA_965652265.1 uncultured Cellvibrionaceae bacterium
CACCCCGTGGGCGACAGTGGCAAGGAAGGCGAAGGCACCGCTGCCGGCAGCCTGCTGGTTACCTATCAATCGAACGCGCTGACCGACACCCTCTCCCGGCAGAATCCGACCCTGGGTCGCAGCCTGTTGCGACAGCGCTACAAGGGGGGCACACCCGTGGACCTCGCCAGTGGTGGCAGCGGTAACGCCGCCGACGCACACACAGCGACGATTGCTGGCAGCGACTGGCAGATAGAATTCACCCCCTCCGCGCAGCTGCTCCAGCAGTCCGAGGAACTCCCCAGTCTATGGATAACGGTGGTGGGTCTGGGAGTGGCCGCCAGTCTGGCGCTGGTCCTGCTGCTCAGTAAACTGCTGGTACGCAAGGATAACCGCGAGGAGCCGGCGGAGGGCCTGAGCCTGCCCCAGGGCTACGTGGATGCCCGCGGCGGCGAGGAGGGCGACAAACGCCCTGCCACTAACAGTGCCCCGCCGCCTCCCAACCCGCTGTACGGCACCGAGGATATTCTGGATATCGAGGTAGTGGAGGAAGATGCGGACATTCTCGGCCTCAGCGATATGCCCGGCAAGCAGGCCTCCAGCGCGGCACCAACCGCAGCGGCAACTTCGCTGCCGGATGAAATCTTCCGCGCCTATGATATTCGCGGCGAGTACGGTCGTCAGCTGACGGGCGAACTGGCCCGCGAGATTGGTCTCGCCCTGGGCAGCGAAGCTCAGGACCAGGGCGAAAGCAGTGTAATCGTCGCCCGCGATGGTCGCACCCACAGCCCCGAACTGGCCGAGCAGCTGATTGCCGGTATCCTCGCCAGCGGTTGCGATGTGATCAATATCGGCGTGGTTCCCACCCCCCTGATGCATTACGCCTGCTGTGAGTTTACTGACACCAGCAGTGGAGTGATGGTAACCGCCAGCCACAACGACGCGGCGGACAATGGCTTCAAAATGGTGATCAACGGCACCAACCTCTGTGACCAGGCCATCACCGACCTGCGCACCCGTATCAGCCGCCGCCAGTACCTGGCGGGCGAGGGCCAGGAGCAGACGCGCTCGGTGATCCCTGAGTATATCGACCGCATCTTTTCCGATGTGGCGCTGGCGGGCGACATCACGTTGGTGGTGGACGCCGGCAACGCCGTGCCCGGGGTGGTGGCACCGGCGCTGTTTGAGGAGCTGGGCTGTCAGGTGATTCCGCTGTACTGCGAACTGGATGGACAGTTTCCCCATCACGCCCCCGATCCCACCGTCGCCGCCAACCTGGAAACGCTGATCAATACCGTACAGGAGCACGGCGCCGACCTCGGTGTAGCCTTTGATGGCGACGGCGATCGTCTGATGGTGGTAACTCCCAAAGGGCACATTATCTGGCCGGACCAGTTGTTGATGTTGTTTGCCCGCGACATTCTCGCCCGCAACCCGGGCGCCGACATTCTCTTCGACGTCAAGTGCTCCAAACAGCTCAACAAACTGATATCCGGCTACGGCGGCCGGCCCATTATGTGGAAAACCGGGCACTCGCACATGAAACAGAAAATGGTGGAGACCGGCGCACTGATCGGCGGCGAATACTCCGGGCATATTTTTATCAAGGACCGCTGGTACGGCTTTGACGACGGACTGTATACTGCCGCCCGCCTGCTGGAGATCATCACTCTGCGGGACCAGCCCATCGACGATATTTTTGCCGCTTTCCCCATGCTGCCGGCCACTCCCGAGTTCCGGGTGGCCGTGCCCGAAGCGGAAAAGTTCGCGCTGATCGACAAGCTTATCGCCGACGGCGACTTCCAAAATGGCAAGCTCACCACCATCGATGGCCTGCGAGTGGATTTTGCCAAGGGCTGGGGCCTGGTGCGCGCCTCCAACACCGCCGCCGAAATCACCCTGCGCTTCGAGGCGGAGACCGCGGAGATGCTGGAAAAAATACAACAGCTGTTTAAACGCGAGCTGTTAAAAATCAACAAGACTCTGTCTCTGGAATTCTAAGGTTTTACTATGTCACTGAACCGCGACGCGGCGATGAACATTGCCCAGGTGCTTACCGAAGCATTGCCCTATATTCAACGCTTCACCGGCAAAACCATTGTGGTGAAATTTGGCGGCAACGCCATGGTGGATGAGAAACTGCAAAACAGTTTTGCCCGCGATATTGTCATGATGAAGCTGGTGGGTATGAACCCGATTGTGGTGCACGGCGGTGGCCCGCAAATTGGCGAGCTGCTGGAAAAGCTCAATATCCAGTCGGAATTCGTCAGCGGTATGCGTGTCACCGACAGCGCCACTATGGACGTGGTGGAAATGGTACTGGGCGGCACTGTCAACAAACAGATTGTCAGCCTGATCAATCGCAACGGCGGCGAAGCCATCGGCCTCACCGGCAAGGACGGCCAATTGATTCGCGCCAAAAAGCTCACGGTCAAGGCCAAGACCCCCGAGGTTTCCTCCTCGGAGATTATCGATATCGGCCATGTGGGCGAAGTGGCCTCCATCAATACCGCGGTGATAGACATGCTGATCAACAGCGACTTTATTCCCGTTATTGCCCCCATTGGCGTGGGCCCGGATGGCGCCTCCTACAATATCAATGCCGACCTGGTGGCCGGCAAAATTGCCGAAGTGCTGCGGGCGGAAAAACTGATGTTGTTGACCAATGTGGCGGGGCTGATGGACAAGGCCGGCAATATTCTCACGGGGCTATCCACCGCGCAGGTGGACGAGTTGATTGCCGACGGCACCATCTATGGCGGCATGCTGCCAAAAATCACCTGCGCCCTGGATGCCGTCAAGTGCGGCGTCACCAGTGCCCACATCATCGATGGACGGGTCTCTCACGCGGTGCTGCTGGAAATCTTTACCGATGTGGGCGTGGGCACATTGATCAGCAACCGGGCCAGTCACTAACAGGCTGTTAATCGGCGACTGCTTTTGCCGTACGGCTGCTGTATGATAACCGAGCGGCGTGTCGGCAGCGCCGCTGAGAATGCGCCGCGGGGGACCTGCGGGGTGCGGCGTATCTAATCGACAATAACAAAGAGCACGAGCTATGAGCAAAACCAGCCAGAAAGTCTCGCGCCGCCAGCAGATCCTCGAAGCCCTGGCGCGCATGCTTGAAGCCAGCCCGGGCGCGCGCATCACCACCGCCGCCCTGGCCCGCGAGGTGGGCGTATCGGAGGCGGCCCTCTACCGGCACTTTCCCAGCAAGTCGAAGATGTTCGAGGGGCTGATCGAGTTTATCGAGGAAACCATCTTCACACGTATCAAGCTGATTGTGTCCGAAGAGCCCACCGCGCTGGGGCAGATTGAAAAAATCCTGTTTTTGCTGCTCACCTTTACCGAGCGCAATCCCGGCATCACCCGGCTGCTGACCGGCGATGCCCTGACCGGGGAAACCGAGCGGCTGCGCAACCGGGTGGCGCAATTGTTTGAGCGTATTGAAACCCAGTTCAAACAGATACTGCGCGAGGCGGAGTTGCGCGAGGGTTTGCGTCCCAACCTGCCGCTTTCCGCCGCCGCCAACCTGCTGCTGATGTGCGCGGACGGGCGCATCACCCAGTTTGTGCGCAGTGAGTTTCGACGCCCCCCCACGGAATACTGGGCCGAGCAATGGGCCGTTATAGCACCGGGCCTGCTGCGCGCCAATGGGATGGCCGGGCACTGAGAAATCGCGACTAAATGACGGCAATCGTCACGCAGGTCACAGGGAGGTTTTTCGTCGTGCCCCACCAAAAGGGTGGAAGCTACTTCACTTCCGGCAGACGCAATCCCGCCAGCTCGCGCCGCAGCCGCTCGAAGCTGGCCGGCGCACAGAGCACGTAGCCCTGCATGTGATCACAGCCCTCATCGGCCAACCACTTCTGCTGGCTGGCACTCTCCACCCCTTCAGCCACCACCACCTTGCCCAAATTGTGGGCGAGATTAATCATCGCGGCTACCAGCCGTCGCTCGCTGCGCCGGTGTAGCAAATCGGTCATAAACTGAGAGTCGATTTTCAGTGCACTGATGGGCAAACGCTGTAAATGCAAAAAGGAAGAGCTGCCGGTACCAAAATCATCCAGGGCAAAGCTGACACCGAAATAGGATAGCGGCCGCATGCACAGGCTCACCAGATCGATATTCTCCATCAACGCGGTTTCCGTGAGTTCGAACTCGATATTGCCGGGATCAATGGCGGTGTCGGCAAAGATGTTGGCTACCTTCTGCACCAGCCCCTCGTCGCGAAACTGGCGCGCGGAGAGGTTGATAGCCATGCGTACCTGCACTCCCGTCTCCTGCTGCAAACGCTTGAGATCTGTGCAGGCCTGGCGAATGCTCCAGTAGCCGATGGTAAAAATCAGCCCGGTGTCCTCGGCGATGGAAATAAAATTTTGCGCGCTCAATATCCCTTTTTGCGGATGATTCCAGCGCAACAGCGCCTCCAGGGCGATCACCTTGCCGCTGCGCACGGAAAAGCGCGGCTGGTATTCAAGATAGAGCTCGCGACTGTTGAGCGCGCGGCGCAGGTCCTCTTCCAGGCTCATGCGATAGCGGACATCGCGGTTCATCTCTTCGGTAAAAAAACGAAAGTTGCTGCCCTCCACCTGCTTGGCCTGGTACATGGCCAGGTCCGCACTCTTGAGCAGACTGTCGGTGTTGCGGCCGGCTTCGGGATAGGAGGCGATACCGATACTGCAGCCTACATTGAGCTGGTAACCGCCAACTTCATAAGGCGCGGTAATGGTGTCGATAATCTTCACCGCCAGGTGGGCAATATCCGAAGAGCTTTCCACATTGAGCAGCAGCAGGGTGAATTCGTCACCGCCCATTCGCGCCATGGAGTCACTGCGCCGCAACAACTTTTGCAGCCGGCCGGCACACATGCGGATCAGGCTGTCGCCCATATCGTGGCCATAGCGGTCATTGACCTGTTTGAAATCATTGAGGTCGATAAACATCAGCGCGAAGCGCATGCGGTCGCGCGCGGCAATGCGGATGGCGTTCTCCAGCCGGTCGCGAAAGAGTACGCGATTGGGAATATCGGTCAGCGGATCGTGATGGGCCAGGCGCGCCAGCGCCTGCTCTGTGCGCTTGCGCTCAATGGCGTAGCGGATGGCGCGTTCCAGTTGCCGCGGCTCCAGCCCCTCCAGTACCAGATAATCGGCGGCACCGGCGGGGATGGCTTCGCGATCGAGGGTTTCGTCCATGTGCGCCGACAGCGCCAGCACGGGGATGGGACAACTCTGGGTGCGGGCAGCCTGCAGGAGGTCGCGTGCCTGCTCGGCGTTCTCGCTGAAATCCAGCAAGGCGGCCTCACAGTCACCGTTGAGCAGGGGCACCAGGCCATCGCGTGTGATGTCGGCACAGATCAGGCTGTAGCCATCGGGCACCAGCTCGCACAGCCACTGTTCCAGCTGTGCGCGCAAAACTTCACTGCCATTGAGCAGCAATAGGCGTGTGCCCGTTACCATTGTACAAGTTCCCTGGTTGCGAAAGGCAAATTCCGTCTTCTGTGTCAGCAACAGTCGGGTGATGATGGTGGTTTAACAAGATGGCCGGCAGCTTTGCGGATGGGTGAAGAGCCCCAACCGCGATTCTGTCATGTGGCATCTTGCGCCGAATTCAACACTTACCAAAGCACTAACATACACCATTGATGAACATTTGCACAATCTCTGGGCGTTTTGTCCCCGCCCCCGAATTGCTACAATAGTCTCCCTTTTTACCCACCATCTGCGCGAGACCACGTGACCCGACTCAATCCCCGCCAGCGTGAAGCCGTACACTATGTGGATGGCCCCTGTCTGGTGCTGGCCGGTGCCGGCAGCGGCAAAACCAGCGTGATCACCCGCAAGATCGTCCATCTGATCGAGCAGTGCCAGCTGCCGGCCCGCCATATCGCCGCCCTCACCTTTACCAACAAGGCGGCACGCGAAATGAAAGAGCGGGTGGCCACGCTGGTACGGGGCAGTGCCGCGCGCGGGCTCACCGTATCCACTTTCCACAACCTGGGGCTCAATATCATCCGCCGCGAAGCGCGTCTGCTGGGCTTCAAACCCGGCTTTTCCATCTTTGACGCCGACGACGCCCGCAGCCTGCTCAAGGAGCTGATGCTCAAGGACGGGGAGCTGGATACCGACTTGCTCAACAATCTGCAACACCAGATTTCCAACTGGAAGAACGACCTGATCAGCCCGGAGGCCGCCGAGGCCGCTGCCACCAGCCCCGGCGAACTGGCCCTGACCCGTGTTTACCAGCGTTACAACCAGGCCCTGCGCGCCTACAATGCCGTGGACTTTGACGATCTGATCCTCATCCCGGTACACCTGTTCCAGTCCCACCCGGAGGTGCTGCAGCGCTGGCAGCGCAAGATTCGCTACCTGCTGGTGGACGAGTACCAGGACACCAACTCCAGCCAGTACCTGCTGGTAAAACTGTTGGTGGGGCAGCGCCACGCGCTCACCGTGGTGGGCGACGACGACCAGTCCATCTACGCCTGGCGCGGTGCGCGCCCGGAAAATATGGTACTGTTAAAGCAGGATTTCCCCTCGCTGCACGTGATCAAGCTGGAGCAAAACTACCGCTCCACCAGCCGCATTTTGCGGGTGGCCAACCACCTGATCGCCCACAACCCCCACGAGTACGACAAGGCCCTGTGGAGCGAGATGGGACTGGGTGAGGAGATCCGTATTCTCAAGTGCACCAGCGAGGACGGCGAGGCGGAGCGCGTGGCCACCGAGATTCTTTCCCACAAGCTGCGCTCGGGTGGCCAGTTTCGCGACTACGCCGTGCTCTACCGCAGCAACCACCAGGGGCGACTGCTGGAAATCAAACTGCAGCAGCATCAGATACCCTACAAGATCAGCGGCGGATCATCGTTTTTTGGCAAAACCGAGATCAAGGATGTCATGGCCTACCTGCGCCTGTTGATCAACCGCGACGACGACAACGCCTTTTTGCGCATAATCAACACGCCCCGGCGACAGATCGGCACCAGCACCCTGGAGGCGCTGGGCAACTATGCCAGCGAGCGCCATATCAGTCTGTTTGCCGCCTGCGACAGCCTGGGGCTGGAACGCATTATTCCCAAGCAGAACCTGGAGCGTCTCAAGCGCTTCTGTCACTGGCTGGACGCCCTGGCCGAGCGTGCCTATGGTGCCGAGCCGGTGGCGGCACTGGAACAGATGCTGGAGGATATTGGCTACGAGGCCTGGCTGCACCAGAATGCCGCCAGCGCCAAGGCCGCGGAGAAGCGCCTGGAGAATGTGCGCTACCTGCTGGAATCCATTCGCACCATGCTCGAGCGCGAGGACGAAGAGGGCGAGACCAGCACCCTGGAGGATGCCATCAGCAAGCTGGTGTTACGCGATCTGCTGGAGCGCCAGGAAGAGGAAGACACCCTCGATCAGGTGCAACTGATGACCCTGCACGCTTCCAAGGGCCTGGAGTTCCCCCATGTGTATCTGGTGGGCATGGAGGAGGAACTGCTACCGCATCGCGGCAGTATCGAAACGGAGAATATCGAGGAGGAACGACGCCTGGCCTACGTGGGCATCACCCGTGCCCAGCGCCGCCTGGTGATTACCCTCGCGGGGAAGCGCAAGCAGTTCGGTGAAGTGATCGAGACCACTCCCAGCCGCTTTATCGACGAATTGCCGCAGGAAGATATTATTTTTGAAGGCTTTACCCCTGCCAGCCCGGAGCAGGTGAAAGCGACCGGCGAGGAGACCATCGCCAGTCTGCTTAAGATGTTTGATTGAACGATCGGCGTACCATGTAGGTTGAGCAAGCTCCGCGCCACCCAACAATTTGGGGTGGTGGGTGGCGTTGCACTTACTCAACCTACGCCTCGATGATTCGAGGGTCTATTGGCTGTTTTCCACCATATAGTCCACGGTGGCCTTGATCTCGTCTTCGCTACAGGTAGCGCACAGACCCATGGCGGGCATACCGCCGATACCGTTGATGGCGTGAGCGTAGAGAGTGTCGGTACCCTGGGCGATGCGGTCAGTCCAGTCAGCGGGCTCACCCAGGCGGGGGGCGCCGGCGACGCCGACACCGTGGCAGGTGTTGCAGGAGGCGTTGTAGATTTCCTCACCAGAGCGCGGGCCATTGCTACTGGCCGCGACGGTGGGGGCGGCGGCGCAGGCTTCACCGGCCATGCACACACTGCCCGCCGGCGCAATGCGCTCGGCAATATCTTTCTCTACGGATGACTGGCTCCAGGCCAGGGCGGAGGCCAGCAGCCCCACACCCAGCACACAGCCCAGGCTGATCAGTTGTCTCGCTTGGCTCACGGATAATTCCTCTTGTCTCGTCTTTGCGGCGCGGTGCACCTTTTTTACAGGCGCGCATTATAGCCACAATCAGGCGTCAAGGTAAGCCGTAGGGACAGCGCCTGAATTACAGGGCCTCCAGCTTGGCGAACTGCATCACCAGCCACTTGCTACCCTCACCGTCAAAATTCACCTGCACACGAGTGCTGGCGCCGCTGCCCTCGAAGTGTACGATCACGCCCTCGCCAAACTTCTTGTGGGTCACCCGTTGACCCAGGCGAAAACCGGTGTCCTGGCCAGTGTCGCTCAGACGGCCGGCGGTAACGCCGCCACCGCGATGGAGTGGCCGGCTGATGGCGGTTTTCAGGCGCACTTCCTGGATATGCTCGGCGGGTATCTCGCGCACAAAGCGCGAGACCGGGTTGAAGGTTTCGCTGCCGTGCAGGCGCCGGGTTTCGGCGTGACAGATATACAGTTTCTGCATGGCGCGGGTAATGCCCACGTAGGCCAGCCGGCGCTCCTCTTCCAGCCGCTCCGGGTCCTCCACCGACATGCGATGGGGAAACAGGTTCTCCTCCATGCCCGCCAGGAACACCAGCGGAAACTCCAGCCCCTTGGCCGAGTGCAGGGTCATCAATTGCACCGCGTCCTCGAATTCGTCGGCCTGGGCCTCGCCGGCATCCAGCGCAGCGGCATCCAGGAACTGAGGCAACACCGGCTGCTCGTCATCCTCGGGCTCGAATACACTACAGGCGGTGAGCAATTCCTCCAGGTTCTCGGCGCGCGCCTGGCCCTTCTCGCCCTTCTCATTGCGGTGGAACTCCAGCAGGCCGGTGGCCTCGAGCACATCCTCAGCCACCTGCTCCAGCCGGGCGTCGGTGGCGCGTGCATCCAGTTCCTCGATCAGGGTGATAAACCCCTGCACGGCATTGCCGGCGCGCGGTGAGAAAACGCGATTTTTCAGCATCTGCTCGGCCGCCTGCCACAGGGAGCAGCCCTGGTCGCGGGCGGTGGCGCGGATGTCTTCGAGCGTCTTGCCACCGATACCGCGGGTGGGGGTATTGATCACCCGCTCGAAGCCGGCATCATCGTCGCGATTGGCGATCAGGCGCATATAAGCCAGGGCATTTTTGATTTCCAGCCGGTCATAGAAGCGCTGTCCACCGTAGATACGATAGGGAATGGCTTCGCGCAGCAGTGCCTCTTCCAATACGCGCGACTGGGCGTTGGAGCGGTAGAGAATGGCGCAACTGGCGCGCGGGTGCCCCTGGCCGATCCAGTCCTGAATACGCTCGACAATAAAACGCGCTTCGTCCTGCTCGTTGAAGGCGGCGTAGAGGGAGATGCTCTCCCCCTTATCGCCGTCGGTCCACAGCTCCTTGCCCATGCGCCCCATATTGTGGGCGATCACGGCGTTGGCGGCGCCGAGAATGGTGGCGGTGGAGCGGTAATTCTGCTCCAGCCGAATAATCTCGCAACCCGGATAATCCTCACTGAAACGGCGAATATTCTCAATCCGCGCGCCGCGCCAGCCGTAGATGGACTGGTCGTCGTCGCCCACCGCGGTGACGAAACAGCTCTCGCCCGCCAGCACGCGCAGCCAGGCGTACTGGACACTGTTGGTGTCCTGAAACTCATCCACCAGAACATAGGGAAAGCGCTGTTGGTAGTGGGAGAGAATCGCCGGATTGTTGAGCCACAGCTCGTGAGCGCGCAACAACAGCTCGGCAAAATCCACCATGCCACCGCGCTGGCAGTCTTCCTCATAGGCGCGATAAATCGCCAGCATGGTGCGGATAAACGGATCGCCGGTTTCCTGCACATGACAGGCGCGCAGCCCCTCGTCTTTCTGACCATTGATAAACCACTGGGCCTGGCGCGGCGGCCAGCGCTCCATGTCCAGATCCAGCGCCTGATAGACGCGCTTGATCACCCTCAGTTGATCATCGCTGTCGAGAATCTGGAAATTCTGTGGCAACTTCGCCTCTTTCCAGTGGGCCTTGAGCAGCCGGTGAGCGAGACCGTGAAAGGTGCCTACCCACATGCTGCGGGTATTTACCGGCGTACCCGATTCGCGCAGAATTTCATCCAGCCGTGCGCGCATTTCCCGCGCGGCCTTGTTGGTGAAGGTCACCGCCAGGATGCTGTAGGGGGACACCTGTTCCCGCTGGATCAACCAGGCGATGCGATGCACCAGCACGCGGGTCTTGCCACTGCCGGCGCCGGCGAGGATCAACTGGTTGCCCGCCGGTGCCGAGACGGCCTGTTGCTGGGCGGGATTGAGGGCGTCGAGCAGTTGTGATGAATCCATGAGAGCTACTGGTTATCCGGGGAATCTGATAATCTTCGGGGGCCTGCAAGCAGGACCAAGCGGCAAGCATAGCATTTTACTGTAATTATACCCAGTATCAGCGGGAGAAGTGCCTGTGTTGGAACACAGCCGGCTTATGGCCGGATACAATTTGCGCATGAACCGGCAGGTGTACGCGGCGGCAGCCGGCCTCGACGCGGCAGTGCTCAACGCCGATGCCGGTGCCTTTTTCGGCTCCATTATGGGCACGCTGAACCACCTGCTGGTGGGGGACCTGATCTGGCTGCGGCGCTTTGTCAACCACAGCCCGCGGTATTTATCACTGCAGGTACTGGCGGAACTGCCCCAGGCCACCCGGCTGGACCAGACGCTTTACCCGACACTGGGCGCCCTGGCCACCGCCCGGGCACTGGTGGATGAGACCCTGCTGCAGTGGACCGCCAGGGAGCTGGAAGCGGATGACCTGGTACGTCCTCTGACCTATGGCAATGTGAAGGGCGAGGTCAGCACCCGCGAGTTTGGCGAACTGCTCATGCACCTGTTCAATCACCAGACCCACCACCGCGGCCAGGTGAGCACCCTGCTCAGCCAACGCGGGGTGGATGTGGGCGTCACCGACTTTCTGGTGGATATTCCCCGGCTTGATTCACTTGCATAGTGCGGCGCCGACCCCATATTCTGCACCTGAACTCACCGACGTTTTATGTTTATGACGAATCACGTTTACATCATTCAGAATCAGGATAAATTGCTGCTGGGACGCCAGAGACAATGGCTGGATGGCCGCGAACCCGGCGCCCTGTACAAGACACCCCACAAGGACGAGGCGGTCAACGAAATGTTTGAAATCAACGCGCGCGATTACAGCCAGCGGCTGGTATTGGTACACTGCCCGCTCAACGACAAAGGGCTGCCGCACCTGGATCCATCCATACTGCCGCCACCCCTGCCGCGCCAGCCCAAGCAGGCGCCGGTGGACACG
>CBFGUT010000091.1:0-11428 GCA_965652265.1 uncultured Cellvibrionaceae bacterium
TCGGGGCTTTCAGGCATTTCCTCCAGCGTCGTTGCCTACATGGATGTAGGTAAGGCGCGAGAGCAGGATGCGGTAAGCTTTGCGCTGCTTCGATGGGACAACCAGCCCGCCTGCATCGCGCGCCTAGCTGGAGAAAATGCCTGAAAGCCAGAGGCCGCAAGCAATTTATAGAGGTGCCCATAACTTGTCTACCTGCAAAAGCTATCACGTGGACAAAAAAATGTGACAAACACTGACATTGACTGTCTGAAGTAATGGTAGCATGTTTATCCTCAGGTTTTCCGCAAGACGGGAGGAAGTTATGGTGATGCGAGCAAAAATCCTGATTGTCTTTGCAGCAATGATGTTGGCCGCCTGTGCCACTCAAGATCCCTATACGGGCGAGCGCCAGACCAGCAATGCCACCACGGGTGCAATTGTCGGAGCAGTGGCGGGTGCGGCTGTGGGGGCGGCGTCCTCCAGCCGCAGTGATCGCGGCCGGGGTGTGCTGACGGGAGCCGTGGCCGGCGCCGCCGTGGGCGGTGGGATTGGCCACTATATGGATCGTCAGGAGGCAGCCCTGCGCGAGCAGCTGCAGGGCAGTGGCGTACAGGTACGTCGCGAAGGCAATACCATCTCCCTGATTATGCCGGGCAATATTACCTTCGAAACCGACCAGTACAATATTCGCCCGCAGTTTCACGACGTGCTTGATGCGGTAGCCAAGGTGCTGGTGGAGTACAAGGAAACCGCCGTCAATATCGAGGGGCACACGGACTCCACCGGCTCGGATCAATACAACCAACTGCTGAGTGAGCGCCGGGCAGGCAGCGTGCGAGACTATTTGGCGGCGCGTAAAGTGGACTTTAAGCGGTTGACCGCCGTGGGCTATGGATCGCGTATGCCGGTTGCTACTAACAGCACGGCGGCGGGTCGCGAGCAAAACCGGCGTGTCGAAATCAATCTTGTCCCACTGCAACGTTAATATCAGTGGCTTCACTTGCAGTACGGATGATTGTCTCAGGGTAGAATATTTCGTTGTATGATGGCAATTTGTCAATTGAGATAAACTATGCCTGAGTTGCCCCTGGTGATTATCTGCCAGCAGGATGCTCGACGGCGCGAAGCCGCCGGCTTGGCTGAGCGCTTGCAAGTTCCATTGCTGTTCGCGGTTAACCCCGCTGATCTTACCGAACCGGACTACGCTTTGGTCTTTGCCGATTTCGTGTTTCTACAGCAAACCGGTCGCAAGGCGCCCGGCCCGGTGGTTGTGGATTTTTTGGCCGGTGCCGTGGATCACCGCCGCCGCTTTGGCGGCGGCAAGGGGCAGATGATTGCCAAGGCCTGTGGTTTACAGGCTGGAAAACTGCCCCGGATACTGGATGCGACCGCCGGGCTCGGTCGCGACGCTTTTGTATTGGCCAGCCTGGGATGTGAGCTCACGCTCCTGGAGCGTTCACCAGTGGTTTTCGCCCTGCTAAGTGATGGCCTGGCGCGCGGCCTGGCACAGGGTACGGCCGAGCAACAACAGATAGTGGCACGGATGCATTTGCAAAATGCAGACGCCCTGGACTATTTACACGCGCAAGCCGACGCCAGCGCGGATGTGGTATATCTGGACCCCATGTTCCCCGAGCGGCAAAAGTCAGCGGATGTGAAAAAGGAAATGCGGGTTTTTCATTCGCTGGTGGGTGATGATGCCGATGCTGCCGGACTGATGGAGGCCGCCCTGCGAGTGGCCCGCTATCGGGTCGTGGTCAAACGATCGCGTCGGGCACCCGTTCTGGGTGGCCGGCCGCCCAGCTATTCACTGGAAGGCAAATCCAGCCGCTTTGATATATATGCTTTGCGAAAAATGGCCGATTCGTGACAGCGACGAGCATAGCGGCATGAGTCAGTGTTTGTCCCAGAAGCGCAACAGCCGGCCAATTAACATACGCACTTGTGCCAGCATGGCGATAATGAAGCCCGTGCCCAGTATCAGTAGCCCGGTCAAAGTCGCCAGCTCCTGAGCCAGTGAGGGCGCCAGGGCTTGTGAAGCGATATAGATAACCACCAGGCCGGCAAAAAAAATCACCGTCCCCAGGCGAAACTGCCGGAAACTCTGCTCCAGGGAGGCCAGGTAGTGTTGCTTGAGCTTCTCTCTTAATGTCATGCTGCCCACTATAGCGCTAAAATAACCCCCTGACATTCCCGGGAGCAACGCTTGTCCAATTTCACTGACATTCAGGTGTCTCACCTGTTTTCCGAACAATGCTACGACCGAATTGCCGATGCTCTGGTTGAACGGGGATATGCTTGTGTGCCATCAGCTTTTCCAGCGGACCTGGTATCGCAGCTGCGTGCCGAGTTTGATCGCCCTGACTGTGATTTTAAAACAGCGGGCATAGGGCGTGGGGAGGACTATACCCAGTCCGGCCGGATTCGGGGTGACCGAATTTGTTGGCTGGAAGGAGCCTCCCCGGCCCCGCGTCAATTTCTGGCAGTCATGTCCCAGTTGCGTGAAGCACTCAATTACCGCCTGTTTCTGGGGTTGTTTGATTATGAAAGCCATCTGTCCTACTACCCGCCGGGGAGCTTTTATCGGCAACACCTGGACGCTTTCCGTGGCCGTTCCAATCGCGTATTGTCTACCGTGGTCTATCTCAATGAGGACTGGCCGCTTGAAGCCGGCGGGGAATTAGTGCTCTATGCGGAGGGTGGCGAGCGGGAGTTGGAGCGCATCAGCCCTCTGGGGGGGCAGCTGGTGGTCTTTCTCAGTGAGCGCTTTCCCCACGAAGTGCTTCCAGCTACATTGCCACGGTATAGCATTGCCGGCTGGTTCCGTGTTAATGCCAATACCGCCCAGGTGATTGACCCTCCCCGCTGAGCCTGCCAAAGTGGTACAAATAGTGCTGTACGCTATAGTATGGTAAGGCCAAGTGTGACAGCCGACTGAGACGGGGGAGGGACAATGCACATCAATTGGCGCGAGTACGACAGCGGTGAGTTTTACGATGAACTGATAAGTTCGCCTGGTCATCCGCGCAAGGTGGCCCGGCACCTGGCCAAGTATCTGGCCAGTCTGTCCGCCGAAGATATCGCCGAGCGCAAGCTCTCGGCGGAACTGGCCATCAAGACCATGGGTATTTCCTTTACCGTTTATTCCGAGGACGGCAATATTGATCGCGCCTGGCCCTACGATATCATTCCCCGCATTATTACCCATAAGGAATGGCAGCAAACCGAGCGCGGCTTGACCCAACGACTCACGGCGCTGAACTGTTTTATCGACGATATTTACAACGAGCAAAAAATTATCAAGGATGGTGTTTTTCCGGCGGAGTTACTGGAGAGTTCCGTCAACTTCCGTCCTGAATGTATGGGCATCAAACCCGCCTTCGGCGTCTGGGCTCATGTCTGTGGCAGTGATCTGATTCGCGACAAGGATGGCCGTTTCTATGTGCTGGAAGACAACTTGCGTGTGCCTTCCGGCGTGTCCTATATGCTGGAGAATCGCAAGGTCACCAAGCGGGTGTTTCCCGAATTGTTCGAGAATTACAATATTCTTCCGGTAACGGAATACCCCACACAATTATTCGATACCCTGGCGGCCATATCGCCGCGCCCACTGGAGTATCCGGAAGTGGTGGTGTTGACGCCGGGCATCTATAACTCGGCCTATTTTGAGCATTCCTATCTGGCGCAACAGATGGGCGTGGAACTGGTGGAAGGTGGCGATCTGGTGGTAGAGGACGACACCGTCTATATGCGCACCATCAATGGCCTGGCCAGAGTGGATGTGATTTATCGGCGTATCGACGATTTATTTCTCGATCCTGAGGTGTTCAATCCCGAGACTGTACTGGGCGTACCAGGACTGATGCGCGCCTGGCTCAAAGGCAATGTGGCCATCGCCAATGCACCCGGTGCGGGGGTGGCGGATGATAAGGTGGTCTACACCTTTGTACCGGCGATGATTAAATACTACCTGGGGGAAGATCCCATTCTGCCCAATGTCCCCAGTTATTTATGCCACGATAAAAAACAGCGTGATCACGTACTGGAAAACCTGGATAAACTGGTGGTAAAGCCGGCTAACGAGTCCGGCGGCTACGGCATGCTGATAGGTCCCCAGGCCAGCAAAAAGGAACTGGAAGAATTTGCCGCGCGTATCAAGGCGGCCCCGCGAAACTATATGGCACAGCCACTGATTTCCCTGTCGACCAATCCCATTATCGGCAGCAAAAACGCGGAGCCCCGGCATATCGACTTGCGGCCTTTCGTATTGCAGGGGCGTCAACACTATGTCACCGCCGGCGGGCTGACACGGGTGGCCATGAGAAAAGGTTCCTATGTGGTAAATTCATCCCAGGGCGGCGGCAGCCAGGATACCTGGATTGTGGTGGAGGATGAGAAATGATGTTATCGCGAGTCGCCGAAAGAGTGTACTGGATCGGCCGCTATATGGAGCGCTGTGAGAGCAGTGCGCGGCTGATAAACGTCAATACCAAATTACTGCTCGATTTGCCGCGCGGCGTGAGCGTCGGCTGGGGAACATTGATTAATATCAGTGGTAGTGAAGAGTATTTCCAGCGCGATGCCGATAGCGCCGATGAACGTGCGGTGATGCGCTTTATGCTGGCCGACAGTAATAATCCCTGTTCGCTAGTGAACTCTCTGTCTTACGCACGTGAAAACGCCCGTATAACCCGTGAAATTTTGCCCTCAGAGGCTTGGGAGTTGATTAACGACCTCTACTGGTACTTGAACGATAATGTCAACAAGGGCATTGCCCGCCGTGGTCGGCATTTGTTATTGCAGGAAGTGATCGACAATGTCCAGCAGTTCACTGGCATGTTGTCGGGCACCATGAGCCAGAATGAAGCCTATAAGTTTATCAGTCTGGGTCGCAACCTGGAGCGGGCGGACATGACCACGCGTATTGTCAATGTGGGGGCCAGCAGTATATTGCCCGCCGTGGCTACCGATGCCGTGACTGAGCCCTTTGACAACATACTGTGGATGAGTGTTTTGCGTTCCCTCAGTGCCTACCAAATGTATCGCCAGCATGTGCTGGATCGGGTGAATGCCGAGGATGTAGTGATGTTCCTGTTTCAGGATGCGCTTTTCCCGCGAGCGGTGGAACACTGTTTTGGCGAGTTGGCCAGGTGCTTGGAGGAACTGCCCAACAGCGAAGACGTATTGCGTGTGCTGGGCAGTGTCAGGCGCAAAATCAAAGCGGCCGATTTTGCGGTGTTGATCGATACTGGCCTGGGAGATTTCATCGAGGATTTGCAAACAGAAATCGCCGATTTGCACGGTGCCATCGCCTCTACCTGGTTCTTGCCGGCAGTACAGGTGGCTTCGTGAGAAAATTCCAGTGCCAATGCGGGGCCACGGTATTCTTTGAAAATATTCAGTGTCTGGCTTGCCAGTCATTGTTGGGGTTCGATGCCAAGGCGCAAACACTGCGATCGCTGACTCCCACACCCGGCGATGAACAGCGGCTAGTGTGTCAGGAATCCGCGCAAGCGTTTCGTTACTGCAGTAATTATCACCAGTACAATGCCTGCAATTGGCTGGTGCCCGCCGATAGCGACGACATCTACTGTCAGTCGTGCCGATTAAACGAGACGATTCCCGATCTGACTCGCACCGTCAATGTGACACGCTGGGTTAAGTTGGAGACGGCGAAAAGACATTTGCTCTATTCACTGCTGAGTTTGGGCTTGCCGATTGTGTCCGATGCTCCCGCCGCTCCCAGGCTGGCCTTTGCTTTTATGGAGGATGCCCGCACCAACGAGAACTATGCGCAAAACTTTGTCGCCACTGGGCATACCAGCGGGCTGATTACCATCAATCTGGCGGAGGCCGATGACAGCTACCGGGAACAGGTACGCGAGCAAATGGGGGAACACTACCGCACTATTCTGGGGCATTTTCGCCATGAAGTGGGGCATTTTTATTACGAGTTGCTGGTGGCCGGGAGTGAATGGGAGGACAGTTTTAAACAATTATTTGGCGATCCCGACCGTGACTATGCCGAGGCCATGGACCGTTATTATCAGCAGGGGGGAGGGGGAACAGATTGGCAGTCGCACTATATCAGTCAGTATGCCCAGTCTCATCCGCTAGAGGACTGGGCTGAAACCTGGGCGCACTACCTGCATATTACCGATACCCTGGACACGGCCTGGGCTTTTAATATCATTGAACCGCTGGATATACGACAGTCGAGTATGGATGACATTATGTCGGCCTGGCTAAAGCTCAGTGTCCGACTTAATGCGCTCAACCGCAGTATGGGCCTGCCTGACGCCTATCCGTTTGTGATCACGCCCGCTATTGGTGAAAAACTCAGCCTTGTTCATCGAGTAGTGGCGTCTGCCAGCTGAGGGGAGGTAATTTGTCGAAGGCGTCGATCAGGTATTGATCCCAGGCCTTTTTCAAATCGCGCAGATACTCGTCATCCTCTTCAAAGCGAAAGCGCTGCAGGTCAAAACTGTCGGTGGCATAGATACCCAGTTCAATGGGCGGTCCCACCGTCAAATTGCTGCGCATGGTGGAGTCCATGGACACCAGTGCGCAGCGGGCGGCATCTTCCAGGGTGGTATTGGGGTTGAGAATACGGTCGAGTATGGGCTTGCCGTATTTGCTCTCGCCAATTTGCAGGTAGGGCGTGTGCTTGGAGGTGGTGATATGGTTGCCCTGCGGGTACACCATTGCCAGGCGCGGTTTGTCGCCGGTGATCTGTCCACCAATAATAAAGCTGGCTTCGAAGCTGGCGCCACTATTGGGGCCGCCCACAGAGGAGTGTCTCTCCTGCTCGGCGCGGCTGATTTCGCCCAGGTAATTGGCGGCTTCTGACATGTCACTGACATTATTGAGATTGACCTCGGCACTGTCTTTGAGGTCGCGCTTGATCTGCGCAATCACGGCCTGAGTGGTAGCCAGGTTACCCGAGGACAATATCACCAACTGGCGATCACCCTGGCCATTGTGATGGTACATCTTGCCGTAGGTGCTCACCTGATCCACGCCGGCATTGGTGCGCGAGTCGGAACAAAATACCAGTCCCGCTTTCATGGTGATGGCAACACAATAGGTCATATAACGAGCAACCGCAGTGACAGAAGGCCGGTTAGATTAAGTTCAGAACCGGGTGCCGTCAAGGCCGGGCACAAGGTTATTTTATGCGCCAGCGGTGCGGCCCTGAAACCCCGCCGGGGCAGTGCTACAATCGGGATTTAACCACGGCTGGAGGCCTATGCCCGCTCTCGACCAACTCAGCTTCGATAACCGCTATATTCGCGAATTACCCGGGGATACGGACACGCGCAATCTGCCCCGGCAGGTGCACGGCGCCGCCTGGTCGCCGGTCATTCCCCGTCGGACGGGGGCGCCACGGTTGGTTTCCTGGTCACCGGAAGTGGCTGCCCTGTTGGGCCTGGCGGTCGAGGACTGCGAGAGTAACCTGTTTACCGAGGTGTTTGTGGGTAACCAGCAACTGCCGGGCATGGCACCCTACGCCATGTGCTATGGCGGTCACCAGTTTGGCCACTGGGCGGGCCAACTGGGTGACGGTCGGGCTATCAACCTGGGTGAGGTGGTCAACGATTCTGGCGAGCATTGGACCCTTCAGCTCAAGGGGGCAGGCCCCACACCTTATTCGCGACACGCCGATGGCCTGGCGGTGCTGCGCTCCTCGGTGCGCGAGTATCTGTGCAGCGAGGCCATGCACCATCTGGGAGTCCCCACCACCCGCGCACTCAGCCTGATCCTCACCGGCGACCAGGTGGAGCGGGATATGTTCTATGACGGCAACCCCCAGTGGGAGCCCGGCGCTGTGGTGTGCCGCGTGTCGCCCTCCTTTGTGCGTTTTGGTTCTTTCGAGATTTTTGCCGCGCGGGAGGATCATGCCCTGCTCAAGCAATTGCTGGATTTCACCATCAAAGCCGACTTCCCCGAGCTGCTGCCCGCCAGCGGTGAGCCGGACGTATCCATCTATGTGGAGTGGCTGGCGGAAGTGTCGCGCCGCACGGCGGAGCTGATGGCCCACTGGATGCGGGTGGGCTTTGTACACGGCGTGATGAATACCGACAACCTGTCGGTGCTGGGGCTTACCATAGACTACGGCCCCTACGGCTGGCTGGAGGGCTACGAGCCCGAGTGGACCCCCAATACCACCGATGCCCAGGGCCGGCGCTATTGCTACGGCGCCCAGCCCAATATCGCCCTGTGGAACCTGGTGCGCCTGGCCAATGCCATCTACCCGCTGGTGGGGGAGGCGGCGCCCCTGGAAGCGGCGCTGGGTGAGTACAGCGACACCTACAGCGCCTGCCGCTCGCGGGATATGGCGGCCAAACTGGGCTTTGGTCATTTTGCCGAGGGCGACGGCGAGCTGGTGGACGATCTATTGGCGCTGTTGCAGCGGGTGGAAACGGATATGACGCTGTTTTTCCGCGCACTGACGGACATAGACCTTGAAGCCCACGGTGCTACCACCGATACCGAACTTATGGCCCCCCTGCGCGAGGCCTACTATACCGAACCCGACGATGAAGTGGCGGCCGCCACCGGCCAGTGGCTGCGCCGCTATATCGACCGCAGCCGCCAGAGCCTGGCCGAACCCGGCGAGAGCCCGGAGACGCGCCGCGAACGTATGCACGGTGCCAACCCCAAATATGTGCTGCGCAACTACCTGGCCCAACAGGCCATCGATCGCGCCGAGGCGGGCGACTTTAGCGAAGTCAATACACTGCTGGACGTCCTGCGCCGCCCCTATGACGAACAGCCACAATACCAGCAATACGCCGCCAAACGCCCCGACTGGGCCCGCAACCGGGCGGGGTGTTCCATGCTTTCTTGTAGTTCTTGAAAGTTGGGGCGGACAGAGTCATGGGAATGACCTGTTTGGGTATCTAACGGAACCTTAAACCAAGTCCTCAGAATCTAATAATGAAAGATGGTTTTGCCTGATGGATAATCGTAATGGTGTTTCGTAAAAATTTGGGTGCCACCGGCAGAGGTAGGAACATGCCCTCCGGGACACGCCGTACATCCGTCCCTGGAGGCTCGAGCACAGCATCCCTGCTGCGCACGGTCCCGGATGCCATGTCCCTACCTCTTGGATCTTGGGTGTTTCGTACCACCTTGGGATTGGCACGGAGCCGGGGCGTTTGTAGGTTGAGTAAGCTCCGCGCCACCCAGCGACTGGGGTTTTGGGTCGGGGTCTGGGACAGCCAGAAGTTGTGCCGGTATATCTCGAGACCGGCGGTATTCGAGAAGCGCCTATGACTTACGCCGAATGGCAACGTGGGCTGCCCGTTCAAAACGCCGTATCTGGACGGAACCACTCACGTCATTTTCGAACCCTTGAACTTCATTACCCGTCTGGCGGCCTTGGTACCTATGGAAGGGAAGAAAAAGAAAGGCAACAAAGCACGCTTCGATTGCCTGAAAACCGGCCGCCGCCGCAGCAGGATTCCCTTCGACAACACGCTCAGGCGGGGCCGTATTACAGGAAAAAGCGGCTGTGAAGTTGGGTGTTGGGAGCCGGGATTCAGGGTGGACTTCATGGGCTTTGACACTTGTCGGGCGGAGCTTCGAGCGCGAACAACCGCTGGACATGGGCAAAAAGTGTGCTTACACTTCTTTCTATACTTAGCCGGATAGTCACACCCTAACGTGATCAGGGAGGAGCTCCAATGCGCACCACTGCCTGGCCGGTACGGCCTATATCCCTCCTTCTTACGCTCTTCCTGTCGACACTCTGCGCCGCCGCGCCGGAAGTGCGTGTGATCAATACCCACCCCGAGGCCGGCACCACGCTCGGCGCCGGCCAGGCCCTGTATCTGCATCTGGCCTACGACAGCGCTCAACCGGTGCGTTTTCAGGCGACGGCGGCCAGCGGGAGCGGCCTGATGATGAACGCCTCGCCGGTTTATCCTGCGGGACAGGGCGAGGCAATTGTCTGGCTGGCCTATCGGGAGGCCACCCGACTGGACAGTGTCGGCGTGCGGGTCTGTGATGCGCGCTGGCAGGAACTGACACGGCTGGATATCGAGATGCCGGTGCGCTGGTCCTCCACGGTCACCGATACAGCTACTCGGCCCGACTGGGTGGCGAGGTTGAGCGCGGAGCAGCAAGCCCAGGTCAGTGCTGATCTGGGCGCCGACCGGCAGGGCGGCGCGGCCGGGTCCTTGCTGGTGATGCTGATGGGTTGGTCGATCCCCGGCTATTTTGTGCTGCAGTGGCTGGTCTGGCGACGCTGGCGCTACCGCTGGCGCCGGGCCGGGTTGCTGCCAGTCTGGGTGGCGCTGCCGGTGACCGGCTGGAGTTTATTTGCGCTGCTGGCCGGTTCCAATCTCTGGCTGCTGGTGATGTTGTTTATCATGCCATTGCTGTTTGGCTACCTGTTGGTGCTCTTCCTGATACGCGCATTCAGTGGGCATGAGCAGGACACTGCCCGGTAGCAATATTCTCTCTTATAAGCAGAACAGCCGCCCCTACGACGAACAGCCCCAATACCAGCAATACGCCGCCAAGCGCCCCGACTGGGCCCGTAACCGGGCGGGGTGTTCGATGTTGTCTTGTAGTTCGTGAGGGCTGATGGGGCGAGTCAGTAAAAAATCCGGGTTCCAAGAACCCGATAATGATACAGCTCTCTCGAAAAGGGCATGGTGCTCTTTCCAAGATCGCCGGGGCCGAATAGTGGTGTGTGGGACACGCCGTGAACCCATCCCTGGGGGCTCCCATTTGCCATCCCTGAGCAAATGAGGGTCCCACACACCACTACCCGACCCCAGCTCCGTGCCAATCCCAAGGTGGTGGACTCATCGAGGGTTAAGGTTGGGGGCGACTCTGGTTAATGCGATGTTTCGTGTAAACTCTTCCAGGAATATCATCATCTAGCGCCTGTAGCGCCGGACGCTCGTTCCTCGCGCCGCTGTACTTTTCGTTAGTGAGCCGAGTGATTTGTTACGTTTTTTCACAACATGCTATCGCTTAAGCGCATATGGTGTGTGCATATGGTGTCAATCTGGAATTCAAAGGCTGTAGAAATCTATCTGCTGGTTAACCCCGCGATTCGTGTGCCTCACTGCGTGCGATGGTGAGGGCGATAAGCGCCATAATGGCGCGCCTTATTCCTATTAGATTGTCGAGTGCGGACAAAGCCATTACACAACCCTGACGGAGCCCAATAAAGAGGTTATTGCCAGCGTCCACCGATTTCGGGAAGTCTATGGGGCGACTGGCATCAATAGCCAGGAGGAAGCACCCAGTGTAGATTTTGAGGCTAAGCAGGTGATTGCCATTCACGCCGGTAGTAAGGGCAATCCCGGCCATGATTTGAGAGTGGACGAAGTGACAACTCTGGCTGATTCGCTCATGCTTTACTACACTGCTATTGAGCCCAATACCAGTGGCGGCTGTAGCTACCCCGCAATGGTTGTTTACCCCTATT
>CBFGUT010000092.1:0-11271 GCA_965652265.1 uncultured Cellvibrionaceae bacterium
CATCGCCGGCAAACACGAAGGGGTAGCGGCGGATAAAGGCCGGAATATAAGCGGCATCGAATTGTCCATCGTCGCGCAGCATCAGGTTCTCGCCCTGCTGAATGCCCAATACGGCCAGCGGTGTGTGTTCGCCATCCTGGTTGGGCGCAGAGAAAATCACGGCATAATCGCTGGCGGCGTGGGGGATCTCGGTGGCCAGCACCGGAGAAGAGGTCAGGCCGGCGGTGAAATCATAGGAGTCCACCTTCACCGCCCACTGGCGGTGTGCCTGGCTGTTGAGGGCCTGAATATTGTCGTAAATCATTAACTGCTTGGTCACTTGAATACCTCGTTGTTATAGAGTCCACGCGGGGAGCCATCAAAAAAACGGAGGTAATGGTAGCATTTTCCCGCGCAGGTGCCACCTCTTAGCCGTGAATTCAACCAAGCTATTGATTTTTTTAAGATTTATCCAGGCAGGCACAAGGGCGCCCACAGCCCGGCGCCCGCGAATTCACGACTTTTCCAGCAGTGAGCGCAGCATCCAGGCCGTTTTCTCGTGGATCTGAATACGCTGGGTCAGCAGGTCGCCGGTGGCTTCGTCGCTGGCTTTTTCCACCACCGGGTAGAGGGCGCGCGCCGTCTTCACCACCGCTTCCTGGCCTTCCACCAGTTGTTTAATCATCTCTTCGGCGGCGGGAATGCCATCTTCTTCCTCAATGGAGGACAGTTGTGCATACTGCTTGTAGGTGCCCGGTGCCGGATAGCCCAGTGAGCGAATCCGTTCGGCGATATCATCCACAGCCACTGCCAGTTCGGTGTATTGTGTCTCGAACATCAAATGCAGGGTCTGGAACATGGGTCCGGTAACATTCCAGTGGAAATTGTGGGTTTTCAGATAAAGAGTGTAGGTGTCTGCCAGGACCCGCGCCAGGCCTTCTGCCAGTTGTTTGCGGTCATTTTGGTCAATGCCAATATCAATTTCCATGCTTTCCTCCTTTATAAAATACGTTCAGTCATACACTTGTTTATTATTATGCCGCTTTTTTGTGGGGCTGCCCAATGAACCTCGGCAATGGCCGCGATTAAACCTGACAATCGATGGCCTGACGCCAGGTCACTTCGCCTCGGTCGAAGACCACCAGTTCGCCCGTCTGCATGGCGTGCCAGTGCTCATTGTGTGTGAGTGGGTCGGTGGCAATTACAGTGACCACATCCTTGCTGGTGGTGTGTTCACCAAAGTCCACGGCCACATCGGCATCGGCCAACCGCGCCTCGCCAAAGGGGGCCCGGCGCGTCAGCCAATGCAGGCGGGTATGGCAGTAAGCGTAGAGAAAGCGCCCGTCGCTAAACAGCAGATTGAAAACGCCCAGGGGTTGCAAATACTGACACCACCGATAGATTGCCTGCCAGTATTCCACAGGCTGGGGTGCCGCAATGGTGTCGGCAGTGAAGCGGGTTTTGATCTGTTGCAACAACCAACAAAAGGCGCGCTCACTGTCGGTGGTACCCACCGGTAGAAAATCACCCAGCGGCAGCTTGTCGCTGTCCGCCAGCTGTCCGTTATGGGCAAACACCCAATTGCGACCCCAGAGTTCACGCACGAAGGGGTGTGTGTTTTCCAGCCCCACCCGCCCCACATTGGCCTCGCGGATATGGCTGATGGCAATACAGCTTTTAATGGGAAAACGGCTGACCAGTTGGGCGATTTCCGAGCTGGCACTGGGCGCGGCATCGCGGAAGGCGCGGATGCCCGCACCTTCATAAAAGACAATGCCCCACCCATCGCGATGCGGCCCTGTGCCGCCTCCACGTTGCAGGAGCCCCGTGAAGCTGAAACAAATATCCGTCGGCACATTGGCCGACATGCCAAGTAACTCACACACCGTTATTATCCACCGGAAAACAGGCCATCAATACAAAGGGTTTGCCTCTCACCCGATAGCGCTCGAAAGTTTGCCCAATGGCGGGAGAGAGCCGCTCCACCACAGAGCGAACAAACCCCAGGGATCGATAAAAATCCTCCAGTTCCGCCAATGCATAGCAGCACATGGGTCTATCTTTATGCCGCTCCAGCAGCGTCTGCATCAACTGCCTCGCCAGACCCCGGCGGCGCCGATCGGGCGCCACGGTGAGGTTGCGTAATAGCCAGCAACCGTCCACTGCCAGCAGTCGCGCAGCCGCCACGATTTCCGATTCGTCGCGCATCACATACACCTGATCGCGACGACCACAGCGGGCCTTCTCACCACAGCGCTTGTAGAAGCGATCCACCAGTCCCAGCATCTCTACCGGAACCGGCTCTATCGATACCGTCATTGAGGTCGCGGAGGCTCTTGCTCATCGTCCCCAGCCTCGGCGTCATCGTCCTCATCCAGATCATCCATTGGGGGCTCGGCGCCGGGCGTTTTGTCTTCCAGGGGAAACAGCGCCTCTTCTTCGGCATCGGGTACAGCCATGGCATCCAGTGCTTTCATGGGATCGTCCTCCTTCTTCCCGGCAGAAGAGTCCGCGCTGCCAGTGGATGCTTTCTCCGGCGTTTGTGATAACTGCTGCTCGATTTCCTCGAGTTCATCAATAACATTGCGGGTACTGAATTTCCGATAGCCCAGATAAATCAAACCCAAGAGTGCCAGATTGCCAAGAACAGCCAGGCTCACCCACAGCCAATTGATACCACCGCCATCCGCCTGGGGAGCCGGTTGCATATCGGGGGTTTCATGCACAGGTGCATCTTCTTCTACAGGGGGTGGCATCTCTGACGTTTCAGCAACGGCTGGCTCGCTCTCATCGACAGAAGCGGACACTGTCTCGCCACGCAGCAAAGCCAGTTCGCTGCGCTCCTGTTCCAGTTGTCGTCGCAGGGCGTTTACAGCGTCACTCTCGCTGGGGGGTGGCGTCTCGCCCTCGGCAGGGTAAGTAAAAAACTGGGTGGGCAGGCTCTCTCTGACCGGATCGCCATTGACATCGCGGCCACTGGCATTCAGTTCTACCGCATAGCGGGCATGCTCTTTGGGTGCGATATCCAACACCCACAAGCCCGGTTCAAGCATTGACAGGGTTTCCAGATAACTGCGGCCCACGGAGGTTTTAATTTGAGCGACCACCGCCGTGTGTTCCACATCCACCACCTGTTGATCGGCAGTAACTTCGATGCGATAGCGCAGCGGCTCAGCGAGTTTTTGCATTTGCACGCCCAGCAGAGCTCCCACTTGCAGCCAGTGGCGATATTCGCGCTCGAAGCTCTTGCCATCCACTCGCAGCGTCAACTGGTACTGTCCTCGCTCACGCAGCGAGGGCAGTAACTGGGTAAAGGTGCCATCGGCGGTCACCGGCTCGGCATCCAGGGGGACTTGCCAGCGCGCGGGTGAATCTTTTTTCTCAATGAGAATCTCCGCCTCCAGCAATTTCAAAAAGCGCGTGTCAGTGAGGCGCTCACCATCGGCGAGAAAGTAAAATTGCAATGTCGGTGCGTCGCCCGCCACCAGATTGCCGGGCAGAGGTTCCACCACCAACTGTAGATCACTCACCACAGTCACACGGTTCTGGGCGCTGTCCGCGCCCTCTATCTGCCAGTACCCCGTGGCCGGATTGGTGACTGTCACCAGGTCGTAACTGTCGGCAGCGTACCAATTGACTTCCTCACCGTGGCGGTTAACCGCCAGCGCCTCACCCGTGGGTGGCAACAGCCGGGTGGGGGTCGAACCGGCCTGATGAAATACCAAAGCGGTAAATTCATCCACACTGTCATCCACCCGGAAACGATTGTCTTCCAGTGGCAGGCGCGTGGCCGGTACCGATTGATCCAGAATCTGTAAAAACACCGGCATCAGTTCATCGGCCGCTGCCACCACGCTGTGAAGCCCGTCGGTTGCGCGCGAGAGCATGGCCATCAGCTCGGCATCGGCATCTTTTGAGAGGGCAATGGTATGCAGCCGCGAGCCGGTGGCTTCAATAGCGGGTAACAGGGACTCCAGTATCCGGGTACGCTCGCGACTGTTGCGACGGGCATTGGTACCAACATCTACCTTGCCATCGGTGAGGAAGATAACCTGTGCCGGATTGTCATCCTGCAGTACCACCTGCTCCAGCGCTTTGCCCATATCCGTCAGCTGGCCAGCGGAGTTGACTTGCCCCGCCTTTGCCAATGCGCGTTGTCGCCAGTTGGCATCCACTGTCGCCAGCGGCACCAGCGGCTCGACGTCATTAGCAAAGGTCCAGATACCGGCACGGCTGTTCTCGGGCAGCAGTTTAACCACCAGCTCCAGGGCGGGAATACGCAAATTCTCCGGATCGGTGGATTTCATACTGCCGGAGACGTCGATCACCAGGCGAACATCGACAGGCTCGGCAGCCGCAGCGGGCCAGCAACAGACCAGTATCAAGAGAAAAAGCAGCGGACGTACATTTATCATAATCAACAACTCCACCCGCCGGATTTACCCCGGCAGTTTTCCCCTGAAGTATTGGTCGCCACCGCCAAAAGTGCAATTATCCGGCGGGATTCCCCTGGGCGACATTCTCTCTGGGACCACCGCGGCGGCGGGTCAAAAACACATAAAGCAGCGACAGGATAAGCGCTGTCATCCACACCACCAATAGGGTACCCGCCGCATCCAGGGCCGAGTCCCATCCCTGAAACAGGGTATTGAACACCACAATAAACAGCGCCGGGGCATAGGCTGGGGTCTCGAGCTGCAGGGAAAAGGGAGTTACCAGCCACACCGCACAGGTGACCAGCAATAGATGCCGCAGCAGACGCGGCCAGCGCCGGGTAATGCGCCAGCCCACCAGCATCAGCGCCAGACAGCCCGCCAGATAGATAATCCAGGCAATGGTGTATTCGTTCATGGTGTTCTCCGTCTCAGTTGCCAGGCCGTTTTATCTATTCTACCCAGTGCACAATGTACTGCTCCAGGTCTTCTTCATCCACCTCGGACTCAGACACCACGCGCCCCGCCACCGAGTGTCCGCTGGCACGGACACTGGCGTCGTCACCGGTCAGCAGCGGATGCCAGGCGGGCAGCGGCCGCCCCTCGGCCAACCGCCGGTAGGCGCAGCTTGACGGCAGCCAGTGAAACGCCGGCACCTGCGCCGGTGTCAGTACCAGGCAGTCCGGAACACGCTGTTGGCGGTGGGGATAATCGCCACAGCGGCAGTTGTCGATATCCAATAACCGGCAGGCCACCTGGGTATAGTAGACCTCGCTGGTATCCTCATCCTCAAGCTTGTGCAGGCAACACTTGCCACAACCATCACACAGGGACTCCCACTCCCCTACCGTCATGGCTTGCAGGGGTTTGCGCTGCCAGAATGGCCTTTGGGCTGCCATATCAGGACAATTTGCTGTTGTGCTGACGCAGCGCCAGCATCTCGGCATCGGCCTCGGCAAGCGGCGGCAGTTGCAGGTAGTAACCCGGTTCCTCCAGTGCCTCCAGAACTCGTGTCACATCGGCGCGGGCCAGTTTTTTTTCCGGGGTCAGTTTGAGCACCATGGCCGGCTCGGGGGGGCCAAATCGCTGCAGCAGTGCCTCGGGCACCGACGCCAGTCCCTCGCTTTTTTTCACGTACAGATACATCCCCTCCTCGCGGCGGCTGCGGTATATCTGACAGATAACAGTCATGGTGTGTCTCCTGGTACAGCCAATGCCTTGGCGGTCTCGCGCAACAACCCCAGGCCAATAATGTCATAGCGCCAGCCCGTCAGCCGCGGCGGCAGTTCCGGCCCCTGCCCCTCGGTAGCCGCCCGCACAATGTCCTCATAGTCTCGCTTGCGAATCAACAGCTCCGGCGGCAAGTCATGCGCTTGGGCCTGGGCCCGGACATAGGCCTTGAGGGTTTTGATCAGAGCACCGTAACGCCGATCCAGTGGTGGAGGCACTGGATCGGGCCAGGCCTCAGCCGGCAGGACGCGGGCCTGGGCGACCAAATCCAACAGTGTGTCGCCATGATCGTTGAGGGTGCGCTTGGGGAAGCCTTCGATACGCTGCAGTTGGTGCTGTTCGGCGGGCAGCCGCCGGGCAATTTCGAACAATTGGGGTTCCTTGAGCAGGCGGTTGCGGGGCAAATTGCGTGCCCGCGCCTCCAGCTCCCGCCAGTGACACAGCGCCTGCAGTACCGCCCGGGACGGGCCATCCAGTTTCCAGGCCAGGCCCACTTTGAGGTAGGCTGCCTCGGGGTCCGGTGGCTGACGCGCTGCCGACACCAGCGCCGCGCAGTCCTCGCGTACCCAGGCGAGCCGATCCGAGGCTTTAAGCGTCTGTAGCAGCTTGCCATACACCACCAGCAAATGCGCCACATCCAGAGCCGCGTATTCACACTGAGCCACACTCAGCGGTCGCTGCAACCAGTCGGAGCGGGTCTCTCCCTTGGGAATGTCCACTCCCAGCATATCGCGCACCAGCGCCGCGTAACCCAGGGAGTAACCGTAGCCGGCAAAGGCGGCGCCGAGTTGGGTGTCGAACACCGGTGTCGGCACCTCCCCCAACAGGGTCTGGAAAACTTCCAGGTCCTCGGAGCAGGCGTGCAGCACTTTGGTCACCGCCGGGTCCGTCAGCACGGCCGCGAAGTCACTCAAGTCGTCAAACGCCAGCGGGTCGATCAGATAGCAACCCTGCCCGTCACCCACCTGAATCAGGCCGGCAATGGGGTAGAAGGTATCGCTGCGCATGAATTCCGTGTCCACCGCGATGGCACCCTGACCGTGCCAGCGCTCGCACAGGGACGCAAGGATATCGGGCCGATCCACCCAGGTGGGTGTGGTCACAATAGGCATGGGATTTACGGTTGTTCCTGCAGTATACGGCGGCTGGCAAAGGCATGTGCCAGAGTGCCGCCATCGATATATTCCAGTTCGCCACCCAGGGGAACACCGTGGGCGATGCGCGAGACGGGTACACCCTGCTCACGGGCACGCTCACTGATGTAGTAGGCCGTGGCCTCCCCCTCCACCGTGGGGTTGGTGGCGAGGATAATTTCACCTACCGCTTCGTCACGCAGCAACTGCAAGAGTTGATCAATGCCGATATCTTCCGGCCCCACCCCATCGATGGGCGACAGGTGGCCAAGCAGCACAAAATACTTACCCTGATAGCTGCCCGCCTGCTCGATAGCGAGCACATCGGCCGGGGTTTCCACCACGCAGAGCAGGCTGCTGTCGCGACGTTCATTGGCGCAGATACCGCACAGGGGCTGTTCGGTCAGGGTGCGACAGCGGCCACAACGTTTGACGCCCTCCACCGCCTTGACCAGGCTCTCGGCCAGGCGCTGGGCACCCGGGCGATCGTGTTCCAGGATCTGCAAGGCCATGCGCTGGGCGGATTTGGGCCCCACGCCGGGCAGACAACGCAACGCCATGATCAATTCGTCGATAAGTGGGCTGAACATCTAAACCGAGACCTCAAAAAGGCATTTTAAAACCGGGAGGCATACCCATACCGGCGCCGAGTGACTGCATCTTCTCCTGGGTGGCGCTCTCCACCCGACGCACCGCATCGTTAACGGCGGCGGCTACCAGGTCTTCCAGCATTTCCTTGTCTTCTTCCAGCAGGCTGGGGTCGATACTCACCCGGCGCACGTCGTGCCGACCGGTCATCACTACCGTCACCATGCCCGCTCCCGCCTGGCCCGTCACCTCAGTGTTGGCGATTTCCTCCTGCATCCGTTGCATTTTTTCCTGCATCTGTTGCGCTTGCTTCATCAAGTCGCCCATGCCTTTCATGGATACTACCTCTGGTTATCAGGAATCAATGGGCTCGATGGAGCCCTCGTCGATCATGGCATCAAAATGGGCCACCAGCTGTTGCACCACCGGGTCGGCCTTCACGGCTGCCACGGCTTCCGAGAGCCGCTTCTCGCGCTGGGCGCGGGCCAAACCCGCCGGCGTATGGGTGGCAATGGTGTCTATCTCAATACTCACTTCCACGGGTGCGCTGTAGTAGTCACGCAGCACATCGGCCAACCGCTGCTGATGACCCTCGTCGTAGAGGCTGCTGGCGGATTCATCCAGGCGAAAGTGGAAATGGTTGCCCTCGCGCAGCAAAAGTTCGCAGTTGGAGGCCGTGCTCTGTATCACCCCGCCCAGATTGAGCCCCAGATAAATCTGTGGCCAGCTTTCCGGCGTGGTCGCCGCCAGGGAAATTTTCGCCACCGGCTGTTTGGCTCGCGGCCTGGCGTTGGCGGGCGGCGCGCTTGCCCCAGCCGCCGCCTGAGATGGCACGCGACTGTCCGCCGCCTCCCAGGGGGGGCGGTTGTCTTGTGGGGCGGAAGCCGCCGTGGCTCCGGCGGGTAATGAGGCAATCTCTGTCTCGGCGGCTGCTTTGGCCAGGCTCTCACTCCTCCCCTCGGTGTTCGCCTCTGCCGGCGCGCCAGTATCGGAGTCGGGCGACTCCTGAGGGGATTTCAGCGGCGGAGGTGTTTGTTCAGCGGGCGTCGAAGGCTTGGCGGCCAGTGCTGATGTTTCATTTGCCGGTGCTGAAGGCTGTTTTTCCTGCGCTGAGGGCTCCTGTTTCTGCGCTGAGGGCTCCTGATTCTGCGCTGAGGGCTCCCGGTTATGCGCTGAGGGCTCCTGATTCTGCGCTGAGGGCTCTCGGCTCTGCGCTGAAGGCTCTTGCTCCACGGCTGAGGGCTCTTGCTCCACAGTTGAGGGCTTTTGCTCCAAAGCTGAGGGCTCTTCGTTCAACGCCGAGGGTTCCGCAGCCGGTATTGGAGTCTCTTCCTCAGGAGGCCGGTTCTCGGGTGATTTCGACAGTGCGGCGGTATCGGTGGCCGACGAGGGGGACGGCGCCTGTGTCTCCGTCACACGCAGTCGACGCACGGGTATGTCGCTAACGCCCTGGGGCCGGAAGGCCAACATGCGCAGTAAGACCATCTCCAGGCCGGCGCGCGGATCCGGCACCAGTGGTAAATCGCGACGCCCCAGCAGGGCCGTCTGGTAAAACAGTTGCACATCCTCCGGTGCCAAGCGCTGAGCCAGCCCCAACACCTGCTCGCGATCCCCCTGACTGTTGTCCACCGCCTCGGGCAATGCCTGGCCGATAGCAATGCGGTGCAGGATCGACAACATATCCGCCAGGGCACTGGCGTAGTCCGGCGCCTGCTCCGCCATCTGTGCTACGGCCGACAATGCCGCCTGGGCATCACCCTCTGCCAGCGCGTCAATAATGGCATAGACCGCCGTGCGGTCCACGGCACCGAGCATTGCGCCCACTTCGGCCGCTGTTACCTTGCCAGAGCCAAACGCAATCGCCTGATCGGTGAGGCTGAGAGCATCCCTCATACTGCCATCGGCGGCGCGACCCAATTGCCACAGAGCGGCTTCCTCGAAGGGAATCAACTCCTTTTCCAGTACCCGCTGCAAATGCCCCACCACCAGTTCGGGCGTCATATTCTTGAGGTTGAACTGCAGGCAGCGCGAGAGAATGGTCACCGGCAGCTTTTGCGGGTCGGTGGTGGCCAACAGGAACTTCACATGGGGCGGCGGCTCTTCCAGCGTTTTGAGCAGGGCGTTGAAGGAATGTGCCGAGAGCATGTGTACCTCATCGATCAGGTACACCTTGTAGCGACCCCGAGTGGGCGCATACTGGACATTTTCCAGCAGTTCGCGGGTATCTTCCACCTTGGTCCGACTGGCGGCATCCACCTCAATCAGATCCACAAAGCGGTTTTCGGCAATTTCGCGGCAGGCCGTGCACTGATCGCAGGGCGCGGAGCTGACGCCGGTTTCACAGTTCAGGCATTTGGCGAGAATACGGGCGATAGTGGTTTTACCCACGCCACGTGTACCCGTGAACAGGTAGGCGTGATGCAGCCGGTCGTGGTCCAGGGCATTCACCAAGGCCTGCAGCACATGCTCCTGACCCACCAGATCACGGAATGTGCGGGGCCGCCATTTGCGTGCCAGGACCTGATAGCTCATGCATTCCTCGCCGGGGGAAACCAAAGGGGCGATTATACCCGAAGCCGGCGGGCACAAGCGACCACTGCTGGCCCGCCACGCGGCATCAGGTGGTTGTTCGCTCCTTGACCATCGAATCGCTGATCGAGAACATACGCATTCCCGCCGTAAGTCAGAGACAATCGACAGAAAAAGAGGGAAAGCAAGGAAATGGAGGCGACCTCACCAGCCACACCCCGGCACATGACATCACCGCTACCGTTGCTCCCTTCCGGGCCTGGCGGGGTTCACGGATCATCATTGCGAGGGGACCGGCAAGGCCACCACAGAACAGCGCAAGGCTGAGGCCGCGCATTATCCTGAAGATTGCCAGTCAATGCAAGACGTGGTCGACGTCACTCCGGGGTTTCGGCAGGCTCGTTGGGTACACACCCCTCGTCGCCCTCGGCCATAGGCCCCAAGCTTATTTCAGCAATGTGTAATTCCAGTTTACCCTGGGTACCAATGCTAAAGGGCCAGTTGATCTTGCTCAAATCCAGCCCAGTGGCGGCAAAACAGTCAAGTGCAAGTGGCAGGGCCACCCATTGCCCACGTGTTACTTGTTTGAGGTTGTCGGCAATGTTGACCTCGGCTTCGCAATTCTCCCCACAGGCCATTTTGACGTTGACAGTGTTGGGCACCTTGCTTTCCACTTTAAGGGCAATCACCAACTCGGCCGACTGTTCGAAGGCCGATAGATCCAGTGTGCGCCCGCTGATGGTGGCGCTGCCCCATTTGTCTCCGCCACTCCACACCAGTTTGACGGCCCCCGGGAACTGTTCGGACTCGGCGCTGGCGAGGGTGACTTTACCGCCGGCACTCTTACCGCCTTCGTCTGTCACGGGCTGCCACCAGTTATCCGGATCGGCCAGCACCCACTCCCAGGCATCGGGCGTCTGCCCCTGGGTAAAATAGACAAAGTTGGGATTCACCTGCTGAGCGGCCAAAGGCAGGCAGAAGACAGCCGCTATCACGGCGACACTGATTCGGTAAATCATGATGAGACCCTCTTTATTATTATGGAAGCGGAACCCGCAACAAGGTAAGTCACTGATGATTTATAGATAAAAACAACTATTATATATAATATAGCTGGGGCTGCCGTCAAGGCCCCCCCGCTTCGTGGAAATATGTCCTGCTATGAGATCCATCTGCAGGACCAGGGTGTATTAATCGAGCGCTGCGTAGGCCTTTTCCAGTTTCTTCAGCTGCTTCTTACCGGGCTCGCCCAGCAGATTGACGGCGTAACGCAGGCGTGCGCGACTCATATCCGGCCCCAGCAACACCATGGCATCCATGACCGAAAATGACGCAGTGGTGCCAGCGATAGCCACAAACAAAGGCGCCAGAAAATCCTT
>CBFGUT010000093.1:0-11266 GCA_965652265.1 uncultured Cellvibrionaceae bacterium
GGGTTGCCCACCACCAGCACCTTGATGTCGCGCGAGGCGTGGTCGTTGATGGCCTTACCCTGCACCGAGAAGATGGCAGCGTTGGCCGACAGCAAATCCTTGCGCTCCATACCGGGACCGCGCGGCCGGGCACCCACCAAAAGCGCATAGTCGGCATCTTTGAAAGCCACATTCGGATCGTCGGTACACACCATGCCGGCCAGTAGCGGGAACGCACAATCGTCCAGTTCCATCGCCACACCCTTCAGGGCTTCCAGCGCAGGGGTGATTTCCAGCAGTTGCAGAATAACCGGCTGGTCCTTGCCCAGCATGTCGCCGGAGGCGATGCGGAACAACAGGGAATAGCTGATTTGCCCAGCGGCGCCAGTAACGGTAACTCGAACGGGTGCTTTCACAGTAAATCTCCGTAGTGTGCAGGCCGCTGCGGGATGGCCGCAGCCGTGGCCGAATGAATGATCCGGGCAGGGAGGTCAGTCCGCGGCCCAGCGACGGGCCGCTATTATAGGCGATTGGGAGAAAATTTCATCTATGTGCGGCTATAGCGCTCACCGAGAGCGGTATAGAGTTCGTCCTTGAATTGACTGCCACTGCGGTCCAGGGTGCGGGTCAATTCCGCCAGGTGCTCGTTGTCCTCGCGGCCGTCATACCACTGCTTGCGGTAACTGCCATCCTGGTAGCCATTGTCCTGGCGGAAAAAATTGAGCACGTTCTTACCCACATAGCCTCCGTAGAGGTCCTCGAAACTCATTCCCACATCTTCCATCAACCGCGCAAACAGGCTCACATGAAATCGCTTATCTCCCAATGTGGCAGCGACAAACGCCTCAAGATCGCCGCGAAAATCGCCCGCTGCGGGAGCGGTATCCAACTGGGTGGCCACCTGCTTGGCAATCAACGTCGGCTCGGTGCCCCGCTCCAGCAACGCACTCAGGCCAAAATGCCAGATATCGATCAACTCCAGGGCTACCTGCTCGGTGTCGGGACGCTGCTTTTTCCACCACTTCCAGCCGTAGTGGTCCATTAGCTCCGCACACTCCACCCAAATTGCCCGATACCAGGCGTAACCCTGCTGGCGCCACTCGGGGTGCACACGGGTATTCATCTTGTCCTGTAAGTCCAGCATCACCAGCAGTTGCTCGGCGCGCGAGGTCGATGTATTCAAACGCTCTCTCCGTTATAGCGATCGCTGATCGACGATCATTGATCAGTGTTTATGGTCGATACTCTTGCGCCCGGCTAAACAGGCGATAAAAATTTTCCGTGGTCGCTTCGGCCAGCGACTCGTAGCTGAGACCTTTCACTTCGGCCACAAACTCGGCCACCTCGCGCACATACTGGGGCTCATTGGGCTTGCCCCGGTAGGGGACAGGTGCCAGATAGGGGGAGTCTGTCTCCACCAGCAACCGATCCAGCGGCATACGCCGGGCCACTTCGCGAAGACTTTCGGCATTCTTGAAGGTGACGATGCCCGACAGAGAGACATAGTACCCCATATCCATGGCGGCACTGGCCATTTCCCAACTTTCGGTAAAACAGTGAAGCACACCGGCACTCTCGGGGTTACCATACTCGCGAATCAGATTCAGGGTATCCTCGCGGGCGTCGCGGGTATGAACCACCACGGGCAGTCCCACCTCCCCCGCCACCTGCAGATGCAGTGCAAAGCTCTCCTGCTGCAACGCCTGGCTCTCGGTCTCGTAGTGGTAATCCAGCCCCGTCTCGCCAATGGCCACCACCTTGTCGCGCCCGGCCCACGCCAACAGTTGCTGGCGGCTGGCCGTGCCGGCCTTGACGTCACAGGGGTGAACCCCCACGGAGGCCAGCACAGACGGATGCCGCTGGGCAATGTCGATGACGGTTTCCACATTATCCAGGCTGATGCTGATACACAAGAGCTGATGAATATCCCGCGCCTGGGCGGCCTCAAGAGCCCCTGCCAATTCACCGTTATAGCGGTCCAGGTTGAGACGATCGAGATGGCAATGGGAATCGACGAGCATGATCAAGCGGCTATTGAAAGAAAATTGAATGACACCCGAGCGCCCGGGGCACTACATGGTGTGAGTGGGGCGGTCCGACTCCAGCGAGCCGGCCAGATAATTCTCGATTTTAGTGATGGCGGTGTTGTCCTCATCGGTAAACTGCACGCCAATGCCCGCCGCGCGATTACCCTGAGCCCCCTTGGGCGTGACCCACACCACTTTGCCGGCCACCGGGATTTTCTCCGGTTCATCCATCAGATTGAGCAGCATAAACACTTCATCCCCCAGCTTGTAGGCTTTATTGGTGGGAATGAACAGGCCGCCATTTTGCACATAGGGCATGTAGGCCGCGTAGAGTACAGCCTTGTCTTTGATGGTCAGCGACAGTATGCCGTTGCGGGCACCGCCTAGAGCTTGCATAGTCTGAATCCGGTGTCTCTGGTGTTACGTCAAACATAAAGCATAACCGGGGGTCTGTCCAGCCATGTCCATCACCCTGCCGAGCGCTCGTCGGCCCGACGGCTGGCCCGCAGCAATGCCTCCCAGTCCAGCAGCAGCTCCTCCAGTAACAACTGTTTGTTGGGATTGGCGCCACTGATCCAGCGCTTTTTGGCGGTCAGCAGTTTTTCCAGATAGCGGTGCAAAAGAGGACGATTCAGCTTGGCCAACTGCGCGCGAAAAGCCTCGTCGAGCCGTTGTAGCGAAGGCCAGCTGGAACCACTCTGCCAGCAGGCGACAGCATGCAACCAGGTAATCCACCAGTCAAACAAGGCTGAGACATCGCCACCCTGCCAGCGGTTGGCGATAAACAGCGCATCCGCCTGGCCCAGGGTGAGGCGCGACAGATCCGCCTGCCACTGGCGACGCTCCTCAATGGCGTCTCCAGACAGTAAATCGCGCGCGGCCAGAGGCGCGCCACGGGCCATATCCAGCAGCTCGTCGGGGTCCACACCCGCGCCCGCCAACAGTGGCTGCAGCCAGCGCAGGCTCTGCTCACGAGCGGGCAGATGTTGAGTATGCAGCTGGCAGCGACTGCGCACCGTGGGCAGCACCGCGCCCGGCATATCGGTCACCAATACCAGCAGGGTATGGGCGGCGGGCTCTTCCAGGGTTTTCAGCAGGGCGTTGGCGGCATTGGTATTCATGGCATCCGCCGGACACAGAATGGCCACTTTATAGCCACTCATTTGTGCGGTTTTATTGAGCGTCTCCGCCAGCGCGCGCACATCGTCCACACGAATGGCTTTGCCCGGCTCCTCGGGGGAAACTTCCACAAAATCCGGATGGGTCCCGGCGCGATTGAGCTCACAGCCCTTACACTTGCCACAGGCGGTTTCACCGGCGGGGCCATGACACAGCAGCCACTGCCCCAGTGCGCGCGCCAGATGCCGCTTGCCCACCCCACGGGGGCCGGCCAGCATCAGCGCGTGGGGCAAACGCCCGCCCTGCTGTTGTTGCAGCAGTCGCTGCCAGACATCCTGCTGCCAGGGATAGGGTAAGGCGGGAAAATCACTCATAGCACGCGCGCATCGGTCCGGTTTCAGCGGGCAAGCTTACCAAGCTCGCGGCTTTTTTGCGATAATGGCAGGCTACGCTGGAGACTTCATGACCGCTGCCACCATTACCCTGCTCCACCGGGACGCCCACCTTATCGTTGCCGATAAACCCGCGGGTTTGTTAACAGTGCCGGGCAAGGGAGCGGAAAAGCAGGACTGCCTGATCAACCGCCTGCTGGCACACTACCCCAACAGCCGCGTGGTCCACCGGCTGGATCAACCCACCTCGGGACTGGTGGTCGTACCGCAAAGCTACGAGGCGCTCCGCCACCTCGGCCGGCAATTCGAACAGCGGCAGGTGGGCAAACGCTATATTGCCGTGGTGTCGGGGCTGCTGAAAGAAGACAGTGGCGAGGTGGATTTGCCATTGATCTGCGACTGGCCCAACCGGCCGCGCCAAATGGTGGACCCGGACAACGGCAAACCCGCCCTGACCCACTACCGGGTACTCAGCCGCGATCCGGCGCGAGGACATACCCGGGTGGCGCTGACGCCGGTCACCGGTCGTTCACATCAACTGCGTGTTCATATGTTGGCACTGGGCCACCCGATTCTGGGGGACACTCTCTACGCACCAACGGCCATCGCCAATGCCAGCCCCCGCCTGCTGTTGCACGCGGAGTTTATCCGTTTTACCCACCCTGTCAGTGGCGAGGAGATCAGTTTCGCCGAACCCGCCCCTTTTTGAAACCGAATCATCGATCCGCAAGTCATTGTTCACCGATAATTCGATGACCCGTCCAATACGCGACGCAAGACTTCACCGATCTCCCGCTGCACCTTTACCAGTGCCTGGCCGGCATCCACCAGGGCATAACGATCCGGCGCGGCTTCAGCGCGCTCGCGATAGGCCTCGCGAACCCGCTCGAAAAAGGTAATGTCTTCCTGCTCAAAACGGTCCAGCTCACCGCGCTCGGCCGCGCGTGCCAGTCCCAAGGCCGGGTCAATATCCAGAATCAGGGTAAGATCGGGCCGCAATCCGCCCTGTACCAGTTGCTCCAGTTGGCGAATGAGGATTTTATCCAGGCCTCTCCCGCCTCCCTGATAGGCGTAGGTAGCGTCGGTAAAGCGATCGGACAGTACCCAGGCGCCGCGCGCCAGAGCGGGCTCTATAATCCGGGCAAGGTGTTGGGCGCGGGCGGCGAAAATCATCAGCAATTCCGCGGTGGCATTCACAGGCTCTTCGCGCGGTGCCAGCAAAAGCTCCCGCAGTTCCTCGGCCAGGGGGGTGCCGCCAGGTTCACGAGTGACCACCACCTCCAGACCGCGGGCCTGGAGCCAGTCCCGCACAAATGCCAGATTGGTGCTCTTGCCCACACCTTCGGTACCTTCGATAGTGATAAATTTGCCCGGGGGGTCAGCTTGCATGCACTAGCCCTTATTGCCATCGCTTATGGGGAGATTATCGGCGGTATGTTATCCGCTTGACCTTACCGCAGGGGCAAGGAGGATACTCCATTCACAAAAATGGAGAGTCTACCCTGTGTCGCCGCCACGAACGAGACATAAGGCGAGGAAAAATCTCCACCACATCTTTACATCGTTAACTTAACAGTGTTAACTATGCACTTTCCACACAAGCGTTGCTAAAGGAGGTAGTCTGGTGGGCAAGATGATCAATTTATGGGCCAGAGGGGTGATTGGCGCCCGCTGGCTGGTACTGGCCATGGCGGTTATCCTGGGGGGGCTGGCGTTTATCCCCATGCAAAACCTCTATTACGATAACGCCAACGAGCGCTTTTTCCTCGAGGACGACCCCAACTTTATCGCCTTCAACCGTTTGCTCGACCTGTTTGGCGATATCGAATACCTGTCGGTGGGCGTTGAAGCGCCGGGCACGCAGACCGATGTCTTCAACCCCGAAACCCTGCAGGTGATTGACGAACTGACCCGCTTTTTCGAGGAGCGCCCGGAAGTTACCCAGGTACGCTCGCTGAGTAAATACCAGTACACCCACTCCGAAGGCGCCATGATGGCCACCGACGACTTGATTGAGGACATCAAGGATGAAACATCTTTGCAGCAGGCACGCGAGATTATTCGCCAGCAACCGCTGGCGCTGGGCAGCCTGATCACCGAAGATTTGCGCCACACCCGGGTAGTGGCCAGGGTGCGCTACCAGGTGGGCAGCGACGATAATAAAGTCGCCCTCACCCAGGCGCTGCGCGAGTATATGGAAGAACAAGAGTATCTCGAGCGAGGCTACGATTTACGCCTGAGCGGACAGCCGGTGTTTGCCGAGCAGTTTCAGGTGCTCACCAAACGCGACCAGGCCTGGATCAACCCCACCATGGCGGTGGTGATGATCATAATTCTGTTTATCAGTTTCCGCAGTTTCGCCGGTATGTTGCTGCCCTGGGTGGTTATCGGCAGCGGCATTATTTACGTCACCGGTATTCAGGGGCTGATGCGCTGGCCCCACTCGGTGGTGGAATCCGCGTTGGTTCCCTCGCTGATCATTATCGGCGTGGGCATTTCTGTGCATGTGCTGGTGGAGTTCTATCACGCCCGCGCCGAAGGGTTGGCACCACGCGAGGCCGCCACGGATACCATTCAACGGCTGTGGATTCCAGGGCTCTATACCGCCCTCACCACCGCCGCCGGTTTCCTGGCGCTGGGCACCACCGATCTGGTGCCGGTGCGGGAGTTTGCCTGGCTGGGTGCCATCGGCGCCATGCTTCTGTTTCTGGTAGCCATGACCGTGCTGCCGGCGTTACTGAGCTTCGTCAGGCCTTTTTCCCCCGGTACTCGCAAGCTGGTGGATAGTGGATGGGTAGCACGCATTACCGCCACCCTTCCCGGTTTTACCCGGCGATATCGCAAGGGATTGCTCAGCACCGGGCTGGTGCTGCTGGTTATCAGCCTGGTGCTGTTGCCGCGATTGCAAGTGGATTCCAACTTTATTACCTACTTCAAGCAGGACAACCCCACCCGCGCCGACCTCATGTATTTTGATAAACACTACAACGGTATTATGAATATCGACATGATGATCGACAGCGGCGAGGAGGGCGGCATTCACGAACCGGCCTTTTTGCAAAAGGTGGAGAGCCTGCAGGCCTGGCTGGAAGCACAACCGGAAATCGGCGCCATCAACTCGCTGGTGGACTTTCATAAGGAAATCAACCAGGCCCTCAATTACGATGACCCCGCGCACTATGAATTACCGGACTCGCGTGAGATGGCGGCGCAGTTCCTGCTTCTCTACGACAATACCGGACCCGAGGAAGACCTGACGGACGCCAAGGATTTTTACGAGCGCTATCTGCGGATCTCGGCACCCATCACCAATATGCCTGCCAGCGAAACCCAGGCACTGCTGGACCGTATCAACCACAAAATCGATCGGGATTATACATCGCTCGATATCGAACTGTCGGGCGCACTGGTGATGTACAACGCCCAGGATATTTATATCAGCGAGGGTATGTCGCGCTCCTTTATGGTCGCACTGGTGTTGATTGGCATCAGTTTTATCGTGCTGTTTCGCTCGCTAAAATACGGATTGATTGCACTCATTCCCAGCGTGGTCCCCATTCTGATGACGGGCGGACTGCTGGTGCTTCTGGGCATACCGCTCAACCTCGGCACCATGATTGTGGGGGCCATGACCATGGGTATTGCCGTGGACGACGCCATCCATGTGATGAATCGCTACCTGGCCAACAAGCGGGCCGGCAAAACCACCCACGAGGCGATTACCCGCGCTCTCACCGAATCCGGTCGCGCGGTGGTTTTCACTTCGATTGTGTTGGTGAGCGGCTTCAGCGTGATGTTGTTGGGCTCGTTTATTCCCTATATTTATACTGGCCTGTTTGCCGCTACCATTATGGCACTGGCACTGCTCGGCGATTTGATTTTCCTGCCCGCCCTGCTTTATCTGCTGGACGGCAAAGACACCCCCACCACCCCATCACATCAACAGGAGGTCAGCCCATGAGATGGTATACATTGTTAATGGTTTTGTTTATCACTTTGACAACCCATGCACAGGCCGAGACACTCAGCGCGCGCGAGATTGTGGAAAAAATGGATAACCGCTATACCGGCGATTCCTCCCGCGCCGACGCCAAACTGATACTCATCGACCGCCGCGAGCGCGAGCGGGTGCGCGACATTCGTCTCTATACCCTGGATCAGGATGGGGTGGAAAAGTCTATTTCCTTTTTCCTCTCTCCGGCCGATGTGGCGGGCACCACTTATATGAACTTCGACTATGACGACGGTCGCGACGACGACTCCTGGCTCTACCTGCCCGCTCTGAAACAAGTGCGACGCGTGGCGGCGGGAGACAAATCCGGCTCCTTTATGGGCAGTGACTTCACTTACTCCGATATCAACGGCGTCAACACCGATTGGTATAACTACAGCATTATCAATGAGAGCGATACGGTCGATGGCGCCGAAACCTGGGTGATTGAATCCACGCCCAAGCCCGAGTTTGCTGACAAGGTGGCGAGCGAAACCGGTTATGCAAAATCCCACCTGTGGATCCGCAAGGATAATTTTGTCCAGGTGCAGGGTAAAATCTGGCTGGAGCGCGGCGGGCGCATCAAGTATTTCAGTGCCGGTGAGCTGGAGCTGATCGACGATATCTGGACGGCCATGCGCCTGCAAATGATCACCACCCGCAATGGAGAACGCGAACACGCCAGTGTTTTCCAGTTCAGTAACACTGTGTACAACGAGCACACCGACGAATCCCTGTTTACCACTCAGTCCATGCAGCGCGGGATACAGTAATGCGTTGGTGGTGTGCACTGTTATTGTGTTTGGCATCTGCCGCGCAGGCCGAGGATTTTTTTGGCACGGTGGAAACCCGCTCGGAAAATCGCGAGGTGCCGGATCTGGACAGCCCCTGGCAGTACCGGGGCTGGCTGCAGCAAAAAATCGGCTACGGCTATCGTGAGCCCGCGGCCCCATTCAATCGTCAGAGCGCCGATTTGACCCGTGTGGAAACGCAGTTCTATAACGAGGTCGACTGGCGTCAGGACGCCTGGCGCGTACAACTGGCGGGCTCTATCGTGCAGGACTGGCTGCCCGACCTGGAGCGCGCCGGTCTGTGGAGCGGATATGAATTTACTCGCGAGCAATACGATCAGCGCCGCTGGCGGCTGGAACTGGCCGACACCTATGTCTCCTGGCAACACGCAGACTGGTGGTTAAAGGCCGGTTACCAGACCCTGGCCTGGGGTGAAGCGGAAAGTCTGAAAGTGACAGACATACTGGCGCGACGCGACCAACGCTGGCCGGGACAGGAAGACCTGGAAAAACTGCGCCTGCCGGTACCGGCCGCCACACTCACCTGGCAAAATCGCATCGACCTGGCAGTGTTGGTGCGTCCCCTGCCCGATCGCCAACCCGCCGCCTATGCCGAATTCGATCCCCGGATCGGACTGCGCACCGGCAATCCGGATACCGAACCACGGCTGCGTACGCAAAAAGAAACCAATCCCGGTATCGCCCTGCGTTGGCGGGAAAGCTGGCAGGGCGTAGACATGCAGTTGATATTCGCGGATGTGGCCAGCTATGAAACCGCACCTGTGGCTATCGCGCCGCAAGCGGCCGCTCCACCCATTATCACCTTTACCCGCGGTCGCCAGCAGGTGCTGGGGCTGGGGGTACAGGCCACACACGGTACCTGGCTGCTGCGTAGCGAACAGGCCTGGCATCGCGGCGTTTACGCACCCGGCAGTGACACTACCGCCCCCTGGCAACAGGACGACGAGTGGCGCGGCATGATTGGTGCCGACTATACCGGCGTTCACAATCTCACCCTCACCGGCGAAGTCACCTGGCTCTATCGCGACAACAGCCATGGCCGCCATCAAGCCGGCGGCGCCTTGCGGGCGCGCTATACCCTCTTTAACGAACGCCTCACATTGGAGGCCTTCAACTTATACTTACCCGGCGGCGAAGACAGCCTGGTACGACTCAGCGGCGAGTGGGAATACTCCGACAAGCTTAATCTCAGCCTGGCGATAATCGACTACAGCGCCGAAGAGCAAAAAGACCTCCTCCACCCCTATCGGCACAATGACACTGTGTTGTTGACGGTGAGGTGGATGTTGTAGCGGAAGTCGGAAGTCCGATGTCTGATGCGTCCGACCTCAGACGTCCGACATCAGACTGTTCAATCAGTGCTGGATAAACAATTCACGCTCCTAGAGTCAAGCCAAGGCCTTCAACGTCAACTCACAGACAACCTTTAATCTTCTCCGCCGCGGCGCTGAGGCTGTGGGCATCGGCCTGTTGAGCGTGGGCGAAGTCGAGGTCGTCCATGCTGTCTATGGGCACCAGGTGCAGGTGGGTGTGGGGGACTTCCAGCCCGGCGATCATCATCCCGACTCGCGTTGACGGATAGGCTTTTTGCAGTGCCTTGGCGATAGTCTGGGACACCTTGATCATATGCGCCATCGTCTCGGCGGGCACATGGTGCCAGTGGTCGATCTCCTCGCGGGGAATCACCAGAACATGGCCTTCGCGAATGGGGGCGATAGTCATTATTCCCACACAGACATCATCCTGCCAGACAAAATGTCCCGGCAAATCGCCGGCGATAATTTTACTGAAAACACTGGCCATAACGTTTCCTCCCGACAAAAAGATCGATCAGCGAGTCGTCGATCAACGATTCCATGAGTCGTCAATAGACCGCATATTCGCGCTTGAGCAACTCGCGGCTCAATAATTCATCGAGATTATCCAGCGTTGCCTGCTCAATTTCAATCAGCGACCAGTGGCTCTGGCGCAGGCGCGACTGCAATGTGAGATGTTCGGCCAGTTCACCCGGGGGGCTGGCGCTGGGCCAGTAGACAATAGCGGCATTGACGGCCGGCAGGTAAAAATCCACCGTGACCGTTTCATCCCCTACCGCCAAGGGATAGTCCACGGCATGGGCCACACCGGCCACATAGAGCCAGTTGTCAATCAGTGCCCGCCCGGCGTTAGGGTGCGGGTGCCCGTCCAGACAGGCAGGCTCGGCGTCCGTCAGTGCTTTGAGCACCTGTTGCAGCAACGGGTGCTCAAGCAGCGACTCTGGCCAGGTCACATAGGGAATACCGGTGTTGTCACTCTCGTGCTGCTGGCCACCCAGTGCACGTCCCAGCGGGGTGAGCCGCCAGCCGTGAATCGCTTTTTTTATCCAGCCGCGTTCGGCCAAAGCCAGATTTACCAGGCGCGCCGGCAACTGCCACTTTTGCCCGAGGGTGCGTGCATTGAGTGGCGCCTCGGGTAAGAGGGTCAGCACAGGATGATGTTTCAGGCTTTCCGGCCAGGCAATATATTCGCCGTACTTGGGGTGATTGACATAGGTGCCACCCTCAAAGCGACCTTTCTCTGTGAGCTGCCAGTGCCCCTCCACCTTGACTATCCAATGACTGCGCGCTAGCAGGATAAACAACTCCTTACTGTCCTTGCCGATTTCGCGGGCCAAGGCGGTGGTGGAGAGGTGTTTTTGCGGATGCTTATTGTCGGCCATAGCGCTTGTCCCTGAACTTTCAACCAGTCTACCCAATCACCGCGAATGAGAATAGTGCTGGCCAAAGGACATGCAAGTGTCTATAATCGCGCCCCATCAGCCCAGCCTCATACCGTGAAGAGAACACTGCGAGGCCAAGCTGAACAGGAGGAGGATCTGAATTCAGGTCCGGCCCATGCCAGCGTTCTGGCCTCGGCCTCTCTCCCGGATGTGTAACTCGCATGTGACTCGCACCGGTACTCGCGCCC
>CBFGUT010000094.1:0-11237 GCA_965652265.1 uncultured Cellvibrionaceae bacterium
CGAATTAAGACCGGTTTATCCCTGATAGTTATATGGTTATTTGGCTTCGGCTTGCACACTGCTCGGGCCGAATCGAGCCCTGATAATGACCTAACGTCCCCTCTGTGCCTGAGCGGGGGTGCCCAAGATTCGGCCATTGAGGTGAGCGGTTATGTGAAGATCGGTGGTATTGACCAATGGTTGACCATTCGGGGTGAGAGTTGCGGCAACCCAGTGGTACTGTTTGTCCACGGGGGGCCGGGAAATCCGCTTAGCCCCTTTGCCGATAACTTGTATGGTGAGTGGGCGTCCGAGTTTACGCTGGTGCAGTGGGACCAGCGTGGGTCCGGAAAGACCTTTGAGGCCAACCAGGAATCCGGCGAATTGACCATGGAGTCGCTAAATGCGATGCGCCTGGATATGGATATTCTGGTCAGCGATGGTCTAGAGGTCGCCGATTTCCTGCGCGCGGCATTGCATAAGGACAAGCTGATTATTACCGGCGGTTCCTGGGGCTCGGTAGTGGCGACGCATCTCATCGCTAAGGATCCCGGTAAATTTCATTTCTATGTGGGCCTGTCGCCGCTAGTGAATTATCACCGCAATGTGGCCGCCAGCTATGCGGCAGTGCAGACGAAGGCCGAAGCTATGGGCGACAGTGAAGCTTTGGAGACGCTGACGAAAATGGGACCGCCGCCCTGGCAAAACCCGCGTCACTTCGGGGCGCTGCGTCGCATAACACGAGGCTATGAGGCGCAGGCCACCAGTTCCGCGCCGGAATGGCAGCCGGCCCCGGCCTATACTGATCAGGCGGCGAGCGATGCCTACTATTCGGGTGAGGAGTTTTCCTTTGTGAAGTTTGTCGGACTCAAGGGTGATGGCATGGCTCAGCGCATCGCCCTGGATGAATCCCATACCCGTTTTGAAATCCCCGTTTACTTAATTCAGGGGGAGGAAGATCTGGTGACCCTGCCGGAGATTACCAAGCGTTACTTTGAGAGCATTGCCGCTCCGGGGAAAAGCCTGGTAGTGCTCGAAAAAACCGGACACGACCCCAACTTTGCCATGCTTGCCGCACAACTTGAGGCGTTGAGGGAGGGTGTTGAGGCGCTGGGCACTCACAAATAATGCTAACAGGCTGTTGAAAATCGTTTTCGAGGCAGGCGCCTCATTCGGCAGGAGCGAAAGAAGGCAGCTCCGCTGGCCGTAGGCCAAGGTACAGGATGTGCCGAGTCAAAATCCGGGCTCAAAGAACCCGGTTTTGCAAGAACCCCCTCGAAGAGAATATGGCGTTCTTTCCAAGGCTTCCGAGGCGTAGGTTGGTTAAGCTTCGCGCCACCCAACACCCAATCGTTGGGTGGCGCGGAACTTACCCAACCTACAAACATCCCGACCTCGGCTACGTGACAATCTCAAGATGGTTCCTTCAGTCATGCCGCCGATGATAACGAATTTTCCCGCTGGCGGCTAAAGGTTGACTAGCATAGGCCTGTGGCAGCAATTGGGGTATGGTAGTAGTGTGAGTGTGAGGTCTGATCTGCGAGGAATGCTGCAATGCGCCGTCACAGGAATGTTAAATACGTAATATTGGTACTGCTTACCCTGTGCCTTATGCCGCAGGTGCGGGCGGAGACACTGGCGCCCTTTACCTCTGATGGCTGCAGCGCCTTTCCCAATGGCACACTGGCGCAAAAGGAGTTGTGGTTGGAATGCTGCCATGCCCACGATTACGCTTACTGGCAGGGCGGCACCTATGCCGAGCGGTTGGCGGCGGACGAGGCGCTGGAGCAGTGTGTGGCGGGCGTGGGTGAGGCCGAAATCGCGCAGTTGATGTTGGCCGGTGTCCGTGTGGGCGGCTCACCCTACTTTCCCACCACCTTTCGCTGGGGTTATGGCTGGCCCTGGCCACGCGGCTACCGGGCGCTTACCGACAGCGAGCGGGCACAGGTGGAATCGTATGCTGCCTCTCCACACAATCCACCGCCCGCGCCGCCGTTGTGGTTTATTACCCGGCCTTGAGGCTGGCGGCCTTGGTAGCGGCCTGTGGTTTTCCGGTGGGCAGGGTTTCGATCTTGCGCTGCTTTTCGTACAGAAAACGCAAAATAGCGCTGCGACAGTGATTGTAGTCGCTATTGTCTGCCAGCTCCAATCGCTGCCGGGGGCGCGGCAGGTCAATATCGAGAATTTCGCCGATAGTGGCTGCCGGGCCGTTGGTCATCATCACCACCCGGTCGGACAGCAACACGGCTTCGTCCACATCGTGGGTAATCATAATCACCGTGTTACCGAGTTCGGCCTGGATCTCCATCAGCGAGTCCTGCAGGTGAGCACGCGTCAGGGCGTCCAGGGCACCGAAAGGCTCGTCCATTAACAGTACTTCCGGCTCCATGGCCAGGGCCCGGGCGATGCCCACCCGTTGTTTCATGCCACCGGAAATTTCATCGGGGCGTTTGTGCATGGCATGCGTCATCTGCACCAGCGACAGATTATGCTCAATCCACTCGCGAATTTGGGCGCGGGATTTCTGCCGGCCGAACACTTTTTTAACGGCCAGCTCCACATTCTGGTAAGCGGTCAGCCAGGGTAGCAGCGAATGGTTTTGAAACACCACCGCCCGCTCGGGCCCAGGTTCATCGACCTCTTTGCCATTGAGTACAACGCCACCGGTAGTGGCCTGATAAAGGCCCGCGACAATATTCAGCACGGTGGATTTGCCGCAGCCCGAGTGTCCGATCAGAGAGACAAATTCTCCCTTGTGAATTTTCAGGTTGACATTCTGCAGTGCACAAAAGGGGCCCTTGGGAGTGGGAAATTCAATGCCCACTTGTGAGAGTTCCAGATGTACTTTTTGTGGCGTTTGCATATTCTATTCCTCTTGCGGATAACTTCTTGAGAAAATGATCAGCGTACAACGGCCGATTTGTCCCAGTTAACCCACCCCTGAATCAACAGCAGAGTGCGGTCCAGTAAAAAGCCGATAAAGCCGATCATTAACACGGCAACACAAATACGCCCCAGCGAATTGGATGAGCCGTTTTGGAATTCATCCCAGACGAATTTTCCCAGCCCCGGGTTTTGCGCCAGCATTTCGGCGGCAATCAATACCATCCAGGCAATACCCAGGGACAGGCGCAGGCCGGTAAACATCATGGGAATCGCGGAGGGCAAGACGATGGTTTTCACGTGGCGGAACCACCCCAGGCGCAATACCTTGCTCACATTCTGAAGATCGGTACTGACGCTGGTAACACCCACGGCGGTATTGATCAGTGTGGGCCACAGGGAGCAGAGCGTGACGGTAATCATCGATACAATAAACGAACGCGCAAACAACGGGTTTTCGCTCACATAAACCGCACTGACCACCAGAGTCACCAGCGGCAGCCACGCCAGCGGTGATACCGGCTTGAAGATTTGCACAATGGGATTGAGTGCGCGATACAGGTTTTGGCTCAAGCCAATCACAATACCCAGGGGAATGGCCACCAGTGTCGCCAGGGCAAAACCGCTGAGTACCGTCCACAAGCTGGTGAGGATTTGATCGAAGAATGTGGGCCGGCGGTTGAAATCGCGCCACTGGATATCGGCATTCGGGTCTCTCTCCAGTTTTTTGGCGTTGCGTTCTTCCTGGCGTTGATAAAAGGCCGCCTCGCGGCTGTTTTCCGCTCGGTGTTCGCTTACCAGATTGTGCCACTGTTCCTTCACTTCAACAGGGCCCGGAAACTGACCAAGAGACGTGTTGACCTGCTGTGCGCCCCAGTGCCATACACCGAGGAATAGCAGCAGGCCCACAACTGGCAAGAATACCGCTTTGGCCGCGGCCTGCCACTGTGCTTTGCCAAAGCTCGCCTGTTGCCACTTTTGTCGAATTGCAATGGTGGGGTTCATGATCTCAATCCTCAATACAAATAAGGCGCCGCGCGCGGCGCCCGGTGATTGTTTAATGCCTTAGAGCGCATCCTTCGCCTTCAGGCCGATACTGAGCTTTTCCAAATAGGCGTTAGGTTGGCTACCGTCGTAGGTCACACCGTCCAGGAACTCCGGTTGCGGTCCTTTGAAGCCGGTCTCGGTGGCGAAATCGGGGAATTCGTCGGCGCTGAATTCACCCTCTGCCAGCAACGCCTTGGCGGCTTGGGCGTAGATGTCGGGACGGTAGACTTTTTTCGCGGTGTCGAAGTACCACTGGTCATCCTTGTGCTCAGGGATCTGCCCCCAGCGGCGCATTTGCGTGAGGTACCAGATGGCATCCGAGTAATAGGGATAGGTGGCGTTATAGCGGAAGAACACGTTGAAATCCGGCACTGAACGCTTGTCGCCTTTTTCGTACTCAAAAGTACCGGTCATGGAGTTGGCGATCACATTATAGTCGGCACCCACGTAGTAGGGTTTGGAGAGAATCTCCACCGCTTCGGGCCGGTTGGCATTGTTGTTTTCATCCAGCCACTTGGCCGCGCGTATCAGCGCTTTGGTCAGTCGCACGGTGGTGTTGGGATACTTCTCTGCAAACTCCTGGGTAATACCGAACACTTTTTCCGGATTGTTTTTCCAGATTTCGTAATCGGTGATTACCGGTACGCCAATACCTTTGAACACCGCCTGTTGATTCCAGGGTTCGCCCACGCAGTAGCCGAGAATGGTACCCGCTTCCATAGTAGAAGGCATTTGCGGTGGCGGGGTTACACTCAATAGTACATCCGCCTGCAATTGTCCGGAGGTGTCGCCTTTGTGCGGGGCGTAGTAACCCGGGTGAATGCCACCCGCGGCCAACCAGTAGCGCAGTTCATAATTGTGAGTGGATACGGGAAACACCATTCCCAGGTTAAAAGGTTTACCCGCTTGCCGGTAGTTTTCCACCACAGGCTTGAGGGCGCTGGCGTGAATGGGGTGTTCGGGTTTGCCGTCGTCGCGCTTGGGAATGTGCGGTTTCATCTGTTCCCAAATGCTGTTGGAAACGGTAATGCCGTTGCCGTTCAAGTCCATGGAAAATGGGGTGATGATATGTGCCTCAGTGCCGTAGCCAATGGTGGCCGCCAATGGTTGGCCGGCCAACATATGCGCGCCGTCCAACTCGCCGGTAATTACACGGTCCAGCAGCACTTTCCAGTTGGCCTGTGCCTCCAGTTCTACATAGAGGCCCTCGTCCTCGAAGTAACCTTTCTCAAAGGCAATGGCCAGTGGCGCCATGTCGGTGAGTTTAATAAAGCCGAATTTCAGATCTTCCTTTTCTGGCATGCCCACGGCCAATACCGTGTGGCTGGTGATCATGGCGCCTAACATGCTGGCCAGGCACAAGGTCTTGGTCAGTTTTCGCAGCCCTTGTACGAATACAGTGGGGCAAAGTTTGTCGGATAACCTTTGCATGTGAATCTCCATCGTGATTGTGCGGTTGAGGTTTCTGCTTACGCTTTCAGGTTATGCCTGCTTACTCAAAGGCTGTGCCAAACTTGCCAAAAATTTTTTTGGTGCAGAAAAAATGGGAACAATGGGCAAAAAAAGCGGAAAATGCCCAAGGGTGAGGCGAGTTGGGCAAGCTGGTGCAGGGTTCAGGCCGTTATGGTGCAGAATGGATCGCACAAAAAGATGCCCAATAGTGCAGAATTGCCCCGCTTTGGTTCTTTAGTGGCTCATTTTTGGCGTGCAAGTTCGGTGCTGTCGGGCGTTTTGAACTATAGTGAAAGGGCAAAAACGGGCGGGAGGTCATCCTGTGCGAGTGCTATTTACCCTGTTGAAACCCATCTCCCTGGTGCTGTGCCTGGGGCTGCTGACTGCCTGCGCCGGTACGCCAGTCAGAGAAATTACCGGGCCGGGGAATCAACAACTGGTTCGCGAGGCATTGTCCGGTGGGCGGCTGCCGCTGGGCGATGTACCGGTGGCTATTCCCGATGCCGATAGCCTGATGTCGCTGACTCCCGCCATGAAAGTCTTTGCCGAACGCGCCGTACACGGTATCCGGTCACCCAGCCGCCGCGCCGAAGCCTTGCACTATGCCCTGTTGGGGCCCACGGCGGCGGGGGCACAGGGCATTATCTATAATCCCAGGGCCAACCATGCTCCCGTTGAGGCTTTTAGTGCCCGCGAGGCCAACTGCCTGGGTTTCTCTCTGCTGTTTGTGGCCATGGCCCGTCACGTGGGGCTTAAGGCGGCTATTAACGATGTCAGTATTCCGCCCACCTGGAGTATGGAAGAGGACCGTGTGCAGTTTTTGCGACATGTGAATGCGCGCATTTTCCTGCGGGGAGATCAGGGTGATATGGTGGTGGACCTGGATATGGACAATTACCGCACCTACTATTCCCAGCGCACCATTCCCGATAACTGGGCGCGGGCACAATATTTTAATAACCGCGCCATGGAGATTTATGCCCGCGACGCGAACATCCCGGCCAGTTTCTATTTCCTGCGGGCCGCCCTGCGGGAAAATGACCAACAGGCCTTTTTGTGGAACAATCTGGCGGCGCTCTATCGTCAGCAGGGGCACGCGGATCTGGCAGAGGCATTGTATATCCGCGCATTGCAGGCCGATTCGCAGGACCTCACGGTTATTCACAATATCAGCCAACTATATAGGGAGACGCAGCGAGAGGAGAAGGCCCGGGCATTGCAACATTTGCTCAGTGATTACCGGGACCACAACCCCTATTACCAGTACCGGCTGGCTTCAGAGCTGTACCTGGCGGCGGATTACCGACAGGCGGCTAGGCGTATTGAAAAGGCGATTCGCAAACAGCCCGAAGAGCGCGCCTTCTATCAACTGGCCGCCGATATTTACGGCCAGTTGGGGGCGGTGGAAAAACGCCGGGAAATGCAAGGGAAACTCTGAATAATTCCAGGCAGTGACTCGGCAACTGCTCCTGCGTTGCTCTACCTCCTGCATCCATGCAGTCGTGCGCGAGTCCAAAACGTTCAGCCCTTCGCCGGAAATTGCTCCTGCATTTCCGGCATTCAGGCCATCCATGGACTTTGACGTTCTTCGCAGGGACCGATCGGCCGGGAAGCCGCTCGTTAATCTGGTTGCCCTTGTCAAGAAGAACAACGCAGCGGATGGACGTTTTGGCCGCGCCCTTCGGGGCCTTCAGCGCTTTCCGATCTCTGCGTTAATGTTTTTTGACAGACCACCAGTATGCCTGCAAAACATTGCCTTGATCTCGAAAAGCGCTGAAGGCCAGACGCTACCTGGAATTGTTCAGAGGTTCCCTAGATCATAAATGATCACCGATCACCGATCACCGATCACCGATCACCGTTGCTCGTTCCCCGTTATTCGTTCCCCGAATTCCTCTCGCTGTCAACTGTCGAGTCCGGGTCATTGCTAACAGCCTTCTCTTCGTCTGTCTCCTTCTCTTCTTCATCGAGAATATGCTCAAAAGCTTCCTCGGTATGGATTTCGCGCATAAAAATGCCCCAGAAGGCAAAGAAGAGCGCCGCGACCAGGGGGCCGATCACAAAGCCATTTATGCCGAACAGTGCCAGGCCGCCCAGGGTGGATAACAACACCACATAATCCGGCAGCTTGGTATCCCGGCCTACCAGAATGGGACGCAGTATATTGTCCACCAATCCGATGATGCCCCCGCCAAAGGCGATCAGTACCACACCCTGAACCAGATGGCCGGTCGCCAGCAGGTAGATGGCCACCGGGGCCCAGATGATGGCGGCGCCCACAGCGGGAATCAGTGAGCAGAAGGCCATGACCACCGCCCACAGTAAGGCGGCGGGAATACCGAGAATCCAGAAGATCAGGCCACCCAGCCCACCCTGGACGATGGCGACCACCATATTGCCCTTGACGGTGGCACGGGTGACCTCGGCAAATTTGGCAAACAGCAGACGCTCGCGTTCGTCTCCCATGGGCAGGGCGCGCACCATCAGGTCCACCAGAGACTTGCCCTCGCGCAGCAGGAAAAATAACAGGTAGAGCATCAGGCAGAAATCCAGCACGAACTTGAAGGCGTTCTGGCCAATACTGAGAGTGTGCTGGGCGATAAATTTGCCGCTGTTGACCGCCAGATCGCCGGCTTTGGCTTTCAACTCGGTGAGGTCGATACCGACTTTATCCAGAAAGCTCTGGACCACCGGTAGAGTTGTCTGGGCTTTCTCCAGGTGACGACCCGGGTCGATTTCACCGCTCTCCACCTTCTGGTAGAGAGTAATGGCCTCGGAAGTGACCGAGCCAATCAGAAACACCACCGGGATAATGACAATCACCAGGCATAGCAGCAAGGTCAGTAGTGCCTGCAGACTGGGGCGGTGATCAAAGCGGGCAAACAGGCCGGATTTAACAGGATAAAATATGATCGCCAGCGCGCAGGCCCAGAAGATGGGACCGAAAAAGGGCTTTAATACCCAGACAAAGGTCAGTGAGACCAGCAGCAGTAACCAGAGAAAGATTCGGGTTTCAAAGTTTTGTTCAAAATGCGACATGTCCCGGCCTTTGTTGTTATGGATCCAGCGTCACTATAAGCCAAGGCAAGGGGCAAGTCATCCACACAATCACAGGTAGCTTTTCAGCGCCTGCTAGGCGGCAGGCGTGGCGCGAATCCTGTCCAGGTAGCCGCGTACTTTCTGCAACAGGGAGTCGTTGCGATCCTCGTCGGCGGTGTTCACCACCGTGTGCCGACGCAACATCACCGGCGTTTGCTGCAGTTTGCGCTGGTGGCCCAGTGCGGCGGTGATGCTGTTGTAGAGCATGCGTCGCGACAGGGGCATGGGCAGCACACGAAAAACCTGGGCGCGATTGATGAGTTGGATCAGGTGGCTGGTGTCGGAGAAGGCGGTGACTACCACTACCACCAGCTCCGGCCGGCGTCGTTTCAGCAATGCCAGAGCGTTGGAGATATCGCCTTCCGGCAGCATTAAATCCGTGATCAACACCGCCTGTGGGTGCTGTTTGAGCAGCGACAGTGCCCTTTGCAGGTTGGGGGCGTAGTCCACCTGGTACTGAGGCTGTTCGCGGCGAATCAACTGCGCCATGGCGCCTTTGCTGTGCAACACGATCAGGTGGCCGCTCTCAGGTGGAGCTGCAGGCACTGACTGACGGGCGATGCTGCCGGTAGCACGTGCCACAGCGACCGCCTCGTCGAATGTCTCGCGCAATTCGTTCAGGTGCCAGGGCTTTTGCACATAGCGAAAAATTTCCCCCTCATTAATGGAGCCGACAATACTGGCCAGCTCCGCGTAGCCAGTGAGCAGAATACGCACCGAAGCGGGTGATATACGGCTGGCTTCGCGCAGTACTTCCACACCGGTCATCAGTGGCATGCGCTGGTCGCTGACAATCACCTCCACCTGTTCGCGGTGCAGGATTTCCAGCGCTTCATGGCCGTCGGTGGTGGTCAGGACCCGGTAGTCGCGTCGGAACGCCATGTCCATGGTGCGCAGGATGCGCGACTCGTCGTCCACAAACAGCAAGGTGGGTTTGTTGGGGGTGTCAGTCATCAGCTTGCCTCCTGGAGGTCTGAGTGTATCTGGGTAAGCGGATCACAAATTCCGTGCCCTTGTCCTCCACCGATTTCACCGTGATCAGGCCGCGGTGTTGCTCGATAATCTGATAGGAAATGGATAGTCCCAGTCCCGTGCCTTCACCCACGGGTTTGGTGGTAAAGAAAGGGTCAAAGATTTTTTTGCAGACGGATGCGCTCATGCCGCGCCCGGTATCGCGAATATGTATATCCACATAACGCGGATGGCTGCGGGTTTTGATATAGATATGGCCAAAACCCTCGATCGCCTGGGCGGCGTTGGAGAGGATATTGAGAAGTACCTGATTGATCTGTGAAACCACGCATTCCACGTCTACCTCATCGTTATAATCGCAGACCACCTCAGCTTTTTGTTTGATAATATTGCGGCCGATGGTCAGGGCACTGTCAATGCAGTCATTGAGGCTGACTCGACTGCGGTTGGCCTGGTCGAGCCGACTGAAGTTGCGTAGGCTGACCACCAGGTCACTGATCTGCGACAAACCGTGCAGACTGTCCTTGAACAGGGTGTCCATATCCTCGAGTGCCCGACTGTCCTCAAAGGTCCGCAGTGCCTGCTCGGCGTTATTCAACGCCTTACCGATAGTACTGTCATTACTGGCCGGGTCGGCGAGGCGGGTGATAAGCTGCTGGCTGGCATGAGCCAGCGACTGCCACTGCTGGCCGAGATCCACAGCCAGCTCCAGATTGGACTGCACATAACCCAGCGGTGTGTTGATCTCGTGGGCGACGCCCGCCACCATTTGTCCCAGTGAGGCCATTTTTTCCGACTGGATCAAGTGTGCCTGCGAAGACTTGAGACGCTCGTTAGCGGTACTCAGTGCACGGTTGCGGGATTCGGCGCGCTTTTCCATTTTCTCCAGCAGCGATAGCACCAGCCCCATGCCCTGGTAGCGATTGTCCTTGAGCACCACAAAGTCTTCCATGATGGGGTGGGAGATATGCTCGCGTACATAACCGGCGGCGCGGTCGATGTCGGTTTCGGCATCGATCAGCAGTGGCTCGGCATTCATAAAATTGACCGCCGGCCGGCTGCCAAAAATTTCCCGCCCGTAGGGTTGCAGAAATATTTTCATGATGTCGTAGCGGGAGATGGTGCCCACAACCCTGTCGTCCTCCACTATGGGCAGGCACAACAGTTGCTGGTAGCGCTCGGATAAAAACAGATCCGCCACCTGGCGAATGGTGGTGCGGGGCGTTATCGGGTCAACAGTAATATTTAACTCGCCCACGCGGTGGCGAATAAGAGCAAGATTCATGTTAGGGCCCGCCGGAAAACGTTAGCGGCGGCCAGTGTAGGCGGGAATTGTGACGGTGTTATGAAGGCGCCCGCCGGGGCGGGCGCGCGAATGTTACGGTGTGGGTGCCTGGTTCTTGCTGGGCTGGGCCCAAAGTACGATAAGAATGATAAAACCGAGCAGAGGAATCAACAGCAGTAACAACAGCAGAGGATTGAATCCGGCGTCGCGCAGTCGACGAGCGCCTATGGCCAGGCCGGGGATCAGCAGGGCCAGGCCGTAGAGGGTGGCCAGGATCGGCAAGCCAATCATACGGCTGACAATACTAACGGCAATGGTGATCAGAAAGTGGATCAGAAAAAACATCCAGAACTGCTGGCGGGTATCAGTGCCTTGAAATTCAGCGTATTTTTTTAATGCCCGTATATAAAATTCCATAAGAAGCTCCGTTGTCGAGGGTTATATTGTTATCTGTCGCGCGCGATAATTATCCCACTGCTGGAGATGACCCCGGAGGGGTGTATTGTGGTGGTCAACGCCG
>CBFGUT010000095.1:0-11212 GCA_965652265.1 uncultured Cellvibrionaceae bacterium
ACCACGGTATCCAGCTTGCCGATAATCCCCACGCCACCGTCCCGCGCCAGGATTTCTCCCGCATAGGGCTCGTCGGGCGAGCTGGGATAGAAGATCGCGTCCACGGCCCGCTCCCGGGTGGCCAGCAGAATATCACCGCCGCGCAATTCTTCCTCTGAGCGGGTCACATAGACCTTGGCGATATCCCCGTCGACACGCTCGATACGGACTCCGCCCACACCCAGCGCGTGAATCCCCAGCAGTTCATCGGTCTCCGGGTGAATGTAGGTTTCCTCCTCGCGGAAGACGTTATAGTTTTCCATGCCATTGTCGAAGTTGCCGCGGGCATAGGCGTGATCGCCCAGGCCGGTGATAATGCGCCGCTCGGGCCCGGCGAGAATATAGGGGGCACTGGCCACATCCTCGGGCATCACAATTCGCGAGCGGGTGAGGTAGCTGGCAATCTTGTCCAGCGGTACCGCCGGAATCGCCTCTTCAATGGGCAACACGCGGATAGTGGGCTTGAGGGTGGCATCGCCAGCGGCGGGCGCCATTCTCACCGTTCGGTCCACAGTCAGGCGCGGCTGGCCGTCGATATAGATCATGCGCACCACATCGCCGGGGAAAATCAGATGGGGATTGTCGATATCCGGGTTGGCGTGCCAGATTTCCGGCCACAGCCAGGGGGACTCAAGAAAGCGCTCGGAAATCCCCCAGAGGGTATCGCCCTCCACCACCACATACTCTTCGGGTGAATTATCCCGGAAAGCGGAAGACTGCCCCCAGGCCAGCACACTGACACCCATCAGCACCAGCACAGCTAAAATGATTTTTTTCATACCCACCGATCCTGTTTTATTCGGCCCCGAGCGGTTTAATCGTTATAATAGCCCAAACAGTGTGCGCTGTTACATCCCGGCTGACAAGGCAGGGGCTAATCTCAGGGAAATCCTGTCGGATCATCATGTTAGCAGCGCTTGTTACCTTTTTACTAGAGGTTTGTCACAAAGCCTATGGCTATACTCGATATATTGGAGTTTCCCGACCCCCGGCTGCGCACCATTGCCCAGCCGGTGGAGACGGTGGACGACAGCGTTCGCGAATTGATCGACAACATGTTCGAGACCATGTACGCCGCCCCCGGCGTGGGCCTGGCGGCCACCCAAGTGAATGTGCACAAACGCATTGTGGTGATCGACGTGTCCGAGGACCAGAGCCAGCCGCTGGTGTTTATCAACCCGGAAGTCACCGTGCTCGGTGAGGAGGAGGCCCCCTACGACGAGGGTTGCCTGTCGGTACCCGGCTTCTATGAGAGTGTGGACCGCCCCACCCAGGTGCGCGTCAATGCCCTCGGCCGCGATGGCGAGCCCTTTACCCTGGAGCCCGACGGTTTGTTGGCCGTGTGTATCCAGCACGAGCTGGATCATCTTAACGGCAAGCTGTTTGTGGACTACCTGTCCGCCGTCAAGCGCCAGCGCATTCGCAAGAAGCTGGAAAAACAACACCGCGCCCGCGCCTGAATCGGGCGCGCACTCTGGAGTAACCCCGTGAGTTCTGTCTCTCCCGGCCTGCGCATAGTCTTCGCCGGCACCCCCGATTTCGCCGCCGCCCACCTGCAGGTGCTGCTGGACAGCCCCCATCAGGTGGTGGCCTGCTACACCCAGCCGGACCGTCCCGCCGGGCGCGGCAAAAAGCTGCAGGCCAGTCCCGTCAAACAGCTGGCGCTACAACACGGATTGCCGGTGGCACAACCCCAGTCATTGAAAACACCGGAGGCCCAGGCGCAACTGGCGGGCTACGATGCCGATATTATGGTGGTGGTGGCCTATGGGCTCATACTGCCTCAGGCAGTGCTGGATACCCCGCGGCTGGGCTGTATCAATGTTCACGCCTCACTGCTGCCACGCTGGCGCGGCGCAGCGCCCATCCAGCGCGCCATCGAAGCCGGGGACCGCGAGAGCGGCATCACCATTATGCAGATGGACGCTGGGCTGGACACTGGCGACATGCTGGTGCGTCGCGCCTGCCCCATTGAGACGACGGACACCGGCGGCAGCCTGCACGATCGCCTGCTGACACTGGGCGGCCCGGCCCTGCTGGAGGCGTTGGCACAACTGACTGAGGGCCGTGCGCAGCCCCAGGCACAGGACGGCACCCTGAGCACCTATGCCCCCAAGATCAGTAAAGCCGAGGCAGCGCTGGACTGGCGCGAGAGCGCGACTTCCCTGGATGCCAAGATCCGCGCTTTCAACCCCTTCCCCATTGCCCACACCGCCCGCCAGAGTGCACCGCAGGAGCGAATCCGTCTGTGGCAGGCCACCCCCACGAATCGCCCCACCACCGCCGCACCCGGCACCCTGGTGGCGGTGGGCCCCGGTAACCTCACCGTGGCCACCGGCGATGGCTGCCTGGCTATCTCCCAGCTACAACTGCCCGGCAAACGCGCCATGAGTGTGGCCGAGCTGCTGCGGGGCAATCCCGAACTGTTTCGTGTGGGCGAGATGCTGGAGATCCCGGCTTGAAGCCGCGCCTGGCCGCCGCCCGGGTCATTGCCGAAGTGCTGCGCGAGCGGGGCTCCCTATCCAGCCAGTTACCGCCGATGCTGGATAAGGTGGCACCCGCCGATCGCGCTCTGGTACAGAACCTCTGCTACGGCACACTGCGATGGCAGCCCCGCCTCGCGGCCTGGCTGTCGCTGCTAGTGGACAAGCCCCTGCGCCCCAAAGACAGCGATATCACCGCCCTGTTGCTGCTGGGCCTGTACCAACTGGAGTACACCCGCATCCCCGATCATGCCGCTATCGGCGAGACGGCGGGCGCGGCGCGGGCGCTGAAAAAAGCCTGGGCCACCGGGCTCATCAACGGCGTGTTGCGCCGTTTTCAACGGGAAAAAGACGACCTCAGCGCGCAACTGCGGGACAACCCCGAATATACCAGCGCCCACCCCCTCTGGCTGCTGGACGCCCTGGGGCAAGCCTGGCCGGAACACCGGGACGCCCTTGTGGCCGCCAACAACGCGCACCCGCCTTTCACTCTGCGGCTGGATACCCGCCAGTGCAGCCGCGAGGATTACCTAAAGCGGCTGGCGGAAAACGGGCACAGCGCCCATGCCACACCCTTTAGCGACAGCGGCATCACCCTGGAGGAAGCTTCCGATCCTCTCGCCCTGCCCGGCTTTTCCGAGGGCTGGGTGAGTGTGCAGGACGAGGCCGCGCAACTGGCCGCGCCGCTGCTGGGGTTGGCGCCCGGCCAGCGGGTACTGGATGCCTGTGCGGCCCCGGGCGGCAAGACCGGTCATATCCTGCAGAGCCAGCCCGGTGTCTCGCTCACCGCGCTGGACAGCGATGCCCGGCGGCTGAACAAGGTGCGGGATACCCTGGTGCGTCTGGGCGTGACCGCCGAGCTGATTCATGCCGATGCCGCCGCTACCGACCAGTGGTGGGATGGCAAGCCCTTTGACCGCATATTGCTGGATGCCCCCTGCTCCGCCAGTGGCATTATTCGCCGCCACAGCGATATCAAACTGCTGCGCAGCCCGGCGGCCATTACCCGCCTGGCGAATCTGCAGGCACAACTGCTGGACGCCCTCTGGCCGCTGCTAGCCGCCGACGGTATCTTGCTCTATGCCACCTGCTCAGTGCTGCCGGCAGAGAATAGCCAAGTGGCCGAGGCATTTCTGGCGCGCACCCCGGATGCCAAGCACCTCCCCATTGAGGCCCCCTGGGGGTTGGCCCAAGCTGCCGGCCGTCAATTATTGCCCCAGAACGGCGGACACGACGGTTTTTATTACTGTAAGCTACAGAAAATAGCCAAATGCAGCGCAAGCGCGTAAAGTTTCTGCCCAGAGCCGCGTGGGACAAGGTTCGAACAGTCGAACAACTATGAAGATCATTATTCTGGGTGCCGGACAGGTGGGTGCCAGTCTGGCGGAAAACCTCGCCAGCGAATCCAACGACATTACGGTGATTGACACCAACAACGCACGCCTGCGCGAGCTGCGCGACCGCCTGGATATCGGTGTGATATGTGGCGAAGGCTCCCACCCGGATGTCCTCATTCAGGCCGGCGTGGAGGACGCCGATATGCTGGTGGCAGTCACCAACAACGACGAGATCAATATGATCGCCTGTCAGGTAGCCCACAGCCTGTTCCGCACCCCCACCAAGATCGCCCGGGTGCGCGCCACCGCCTACCTCACCCACAGCAACCTGTTCAACAACGACGCCATTCCCATCGATGTGCTGATCAGCCCCGAGCAGTTGGTGTCGGACTATATCTACCGGCTGATTGAGACCCCCGGCGCCCTGCAGGTATTGGACTTTGCCGATGGCCGGGTGCAACTGGTGGCGGTCAAGGCATACCACGGCGGACCCCTGGTGGAGCAGGAGCTGCGCTTTCTGCGCCAGCACATGCCCTCGGTGGATACGCGGGTGGCCGCCATCTACCGGAAAAACCGCGCCATCATGCCCACCGGTTCGACAGTGATTGAAGCGGATGACGAAGTCTTTTTTATCGCCGCCAAGAACGATATTCGCGCAGTCATCAGCGAGCTGCGGCGCATGGAACCCGCCTACAAACGCATTATCATCGCCGGCGGCGGCAATATCGGCATGCGCCTGGCGAAAAAACTCGAGGGCCGCTACAGCGTGCGCGTAATCGAGCACAATAAAAAGCGCACAGCCCACTTGGCGGAACGCCTGGAACGCACCATTGTGCTCGAGGGCAGTGCCTCGGATCAGGATTTACTGCAGGACGAAAACATCGAAGACACCGATGTCTTTCTCGCGCTCACTAATGACGACGAAGCCAATATCATGTCGTCCATGCTGGCCAAGCGCCTGGGCGCGCGCAAGGTCATGGCGCTGATCAATAACCCCGCCTATGTGGACCTGGTGCAGGGCGGCGATATCGATATCGCCATCTCGCCACAGACCACCACCATCGGCAGCCTGCTCACCCATGTGCGCCGCGGCGATATGGTCAGCGTGCACTCCCTGCGGCGCGGTGCGGCCGAAGCCATTGAACTGATTGCCCATGGCGACAAAAGCTCTTCCAAGGTGGTGGGGCGTGCGCTGGAAGATATCGATCTACCCCAGGGCGCCAACATCGGCGCCATCGTCCGCGAAACGGAATCTGGCAGTGAGGTGATCATCGCCCACGACGACGTGGTGGTGGAGTCCGGGGATCACGTGATCGTGTTCCTGCTCAACAAGCGGCACATTCGCGATCTGGAAAAGCTGTTCCAGGTGGGCTTTACCTTTTTCTGAGAGCGGCCACCCTTATGTCACTAATGTCACTGACTGACCTGTTGAGGCGCGCATGCATCTAGCGGTTATCGCCAGGGTTCTCGGGGTCTTGCTGATGATCTTCAGCTTGACCCTGCTGGTGCCCATCGCCGTCAGCCTGTGGTTTAACGACCAGAACTACATGACATTTTTGTGGGGCTTCGCCGCCGCCTTTGGTGCCGGCGCAGCCATTTGGGCACCAGTGCACAACCACCGGGCCGACCTGCGCACCCGCGACGGCTTCCTGATCACCGCCCTGTTCTGGGTGGTACTCGGCACCTTTGGTGCCGTGCCCCTGTATCTGTCCAACGGACTGGATCTGTCGGTTACCGACGCCATTTTTGAATCCATTTCCGGTTTGACCACCACCGGAGCCACAGTGGTTTCCGGGCTGGATATATTGCCGCCGTCCATTCTCTTTTACCGTCAACAATTACAGTGGTTGGGCGGCATCGGCATTATTGTCATCGCCGTGGCCATCCTGCCCATGCTGGGTATCGGGGGCCTGCAGCTCTATCGCGCCGAGGCGCCCGGCCCGGTGAAGGACAATAAACTGACACCGCGCATTACCGAGACAGCCAAGGCCCTGTTTGCCATCTACCTCTTGTTTACCCTCAGTTGTGCCATTGCCTATCGACTGGCGGGCATGGATAACTTTGAGGCTATCAATCACGCACTGTCCACGGTAGCCAACGGCGGCTTTTCCACCTACGACGACAGTATTATGCACTTTCAAAGTCCCGCCATTATGATGGTGTGTACCGTGTTTATGGTGCTGGCGGCGGTGAATTTCTCGTTGCATTTTCTCGCCTGGCGAGAGAAGTCCCTGCGCCACTACCTGGAAGACGCCGAGCTGCGCTTTTTTATGGGCTGGATTATCGTCGGCAGTATTATCACCGTGGCGTATCTCGTCGGCTCGCGCACCTACGGGTTTAGCGACAGTGCTTACCTGGGGCTATTTAATTTTGTCTCCACCATGACCACCGCCGGCTTTGCCAGCGACTACAGTCATTTCCCCAATTTCCTGCCCTATATGTTGTTTATATTCGCCTTTGTGGGCGGCTGTGCCAGTTCCACCGGTGGCGGCATGAAGGCCATTCGTGTGCTTTTACTGTACAAGCAGGGTGTGCGGGAAATTCACCGCCTGATTCATCCCACCGCCGTATTGGCAGTTAAGGTGGGCAAGATCACCGTCCCCGAGCGTGTTATCGAAGCGGTGTGGGGTTTTTTTGCCATGTACGTGGTGGCCTTTATCGCCATGTTCCTGTTGCTCATTGCCACCGGTCTGGATTTGATGACGGCCTTTTCCGCCGTAGGCGCCTGCATTACCAACCTGGGCCCCGGTATGGGCGAGGTTGCCTCTAACTACAGCGCGGTGAACAGCCCCGCCAAGTGGGTGCTCTGTTTCGCCATGTTGCTGGGGCGGCTGGAAGTTTTCACTCTGCTGGTGCTGTTCAGCCCCATGTTCTGGCGCCGCTAAGAAGTCACCGGCGGCCGGAATTTTTTGCGCGCCTGCGCCACTTGCTTACGAGTCACACAGTCTTCGGCGTGATCATTGATTAATCCCATCGCCTGCATAAAAGCATAGACCGTGGTGGGCCCGACAAACTTCCAGCCGAGTTTTTTCAGATTTTTGGACAGCGCCACAGACTCCGGGGAAGTGGATTGCGTTTGTGGCGCTGCGAGTTGTTTGGGATCCGGCTCGTACTGCCAGATATAGGCCGCCAGGGAACCGTGGGTCTTGACCATTTCCCGAGCGCGCTGGGCATTGTTGATCACCGCTTCAATTTTTCCGCGATGGCGAACGATGCCTTCGTCCTGCAACAGGCGCTCTACATCCTTGTCGGTAAAGCGGGCGACCTTATTGAAGTCAAACTGCTTGAAAGCTTTGCGGAAATTCTCGCGTTTGGCGAGTATCGTGCGCCAGCTTAAGCCGGACTGAAACCCCTCCAGGCTGATTTTTTCAAACAGCCGGATATCGTCGTCCACGGGAAAACCCCACTCCTGATCGTGATAGGGAAAATAATCCACTGTCACCGCACACCAGCCGCAGCGCGGCTTACCGTCGGGGCCGGGAATTGTTTTGCTCATGGAAAGGTTCCTTTAAAAAGAGTGTTTTTTATTGTGCACTATTGGCGTCAATAAAGCTGAGCCGTTCGTCGGCCCGGCCGGGTGTGATTTCCAGGATGCTGGCCTTAACCACATCATGAACCACAAAGGGGTCGGCATTGACTTTTTTCTGGAGTGCATCGCGGGAAATCCTGTGCGCCAGCACACTGCCACCGCGACTGGGCTGCAAGCTGCCCGATAACAGAAAGATTCCCTCGTCAAACCCCTGCTGCAGCCAGTCATTGTGCGCCTTCATGTGCGTACCCGCCTGCGGCTTGTTGGCTGAAAATTCCAGAAGTACCACAAACATTTAATGCTCCTTATGCGTTATCGACGAGGCGCTGTCAGTTGTGCCAGCCACTCGTCGAAGGCGGCCAACTCCTGGCGGATAAACGTTTCATCATTGAATGTATGGGCGAGGGTCGCCACCCCCTGACTGCGCGCCAGCACATGCATGGCCAGGGCATCCGCCTGCTGTTGATAGCCCAGGTGGGTAAACTGCTGTCGTAACCAGTGGCGGAACAGGGTAAAAATGCGATTGGCCTCCTGTAGTGCCGAGTGCTTGAGCTTGGCCATTTCCGTGCACAGGGTCCCCACCGGGCAACCAAACTGTCGGATCTTATCGCCGTTGCGCATCAGAATCTGCATAAAATAGCGAATGCGCTCGGCAGGTGTTTGCGCTTGTGCTTCCCAGTCCGCCAGCATGGAGCGGGTATGATTCAGGCGCCGGCCAATCACGGCATCGAGAATTTCGTCCTTGGTTTTGAAGTGATAGTAGAAATTGCCCCGGGAGATTTTTACCTCGCCGGCAATATCAGCAAAGGATGTCGCTTCAAAACCCCGCTGGTAAAACAGGCGGTCCGCTGCCGCGATAATATTGTCCCGTGTTGTCGCCTTGCTCATGCGCTTAGTCCCCTCGACCTGTGAACCGGTATGGGGAGAGAGGGATGCCGGATTGCTCTCTCCGCTCTTCTCTCCGCTCTTTGCTCTCTTCCCTTCACTTTCGATTAGGACAATCGTCCTAATTTTTTCAGAGTAAGAGATTAACCACCTTGCGTCAAGGTTTCAGGGGGCGGATACAGTCGTATCCAGCCACTGCTCCAGCGTGGCAAACCAGTCGATGGGATTGCGCAGACCAAAGCCGTGACCACCACCGGGCAGCAGCAACAGGCCCGCCTCCACACCGGCGATATGCAGAGCCTGGTAGTAGACCAGGGCGTTCTCCACGGGGACGGCCTCATCCCCACTGGCATGCACGATAAAAGCGGGCGGTGCATCCGGGGTCACCTGGGTCTCATTGGAAAAATAGGACAGCCACTGCGGCTGAGGGTTCTCACCCAGCAGGTTGCGGCGCGAGCCGCGGTGAGTAATCGCATCGTCAAAGCTGATCACCGGGTAGACCAGTATTTGAAAGTTGGGGCGCACCTGTGCCGGTGTCCACGCATCCAACACCGGGCGGTGATAGTGTACGGCGGCCGACGAGGCCAGATGACCACCGGCGGAAAAACCCATAATACCAATGCGCTGTGTATCCAGATTCCAGCGCTCGGCATTTTGCCGCACCAGCACCAGAGAGCGCTGCATGTCCTGCAGAGGCCCGAATTTTTTGTCCACCATAGTGGCATCCATGGGGTCGCGGTATTTCAACACAAAGGCGGCGATACCCCGTCGATTAAAGCGGCGGGCCACCTCTTCGCCCTCCTTGATCACCGACACGCCACCATAGCCACCGCCAGGGGCGATAATAACCGCGGTACCTGTGGCTTTTTCGGGGGCGGGCAGAAAGGCCGTCAGGGTGGGGAAAGTCACCTGTTGCAGGAAGGTATCCGGGTGCTCGACATCGCGGATTTTTTCCAGATCCGGCGTCATCCTGGCGCCGGGAATCCCATCCTCGTAGAGAGCAATGACCTCCGCCTGCCTCTCTGCCTGGGTCATCACACAACCACCCAGCACCGCAACTAGCGAGGCTATGAGTACCAAATACTTCCATGGGCCGGGGAAACCTTTCCCGCCAATGCTCGACAGATTTATCATCTTGCTGCCACTCCACCAGAATCAGGATTACTCAGCTATCATACACGCTCTGTCACATCCCTTCGGTAAGATTTGATATAACTCGCGCCAACCGGCGCCGCATCCAGTCGTGGGGGCAACACCGGACAATAACGACTCGAAATACAGGGAAGCCTGCCGTGATTGACAATCTGAACCCGCTACTTTTGTGCCCGGGCCGGGTGCTGATGCTCTGCCTTTGTCTACTGACCACCGGTTGCGGTGGCGATGATAATTCGTCCACCGACGAGCCATCTGTCTCCATGCTCGACCACGCCCTGCGCGCGGAAATCGTCCACCACCAATTGACAGGGGATCCGAGCAAGGGGCGCGAATTGCCCTCCATTGAAGATCCTAAAGTCCAACTGGGCATGCAACTTTTCTACAGCAAGGCGCTCAGCGGCGACATGGACACGGCCTGCGTCACCTGTCATCACCCCGTACTGGGCGGCGGCGACGCCCTGTCGCTATCGGTGGGTGTGGATGCCGAAAATCCCGACATTCTGGGCATCGGCCGACGGCACAGCGCGAGTGGCGAGCACTATGACGGCGGCCCCACGGTACCGCGCAACGCTCCCACCACCTTCAATCTGGCCCTGTGGGACAAGGTGCTCTTTCACGATGGCCGGGTGGAAAGTCTGGGCGGCACCGCAGGCAAGAGCGGGGCCGATGGCCAGGGCATTCGCACCCCGGATGTCCCCTTCGGCGAGGCGGACCCGGAAGCCGGGGCCAATCTATCCACGGCCCAAGCCCGTTTTCCCGTCACCTCGCCCGAGGAGATGAAGGATTTCGGCTGGTTCCACAACCTCAGCAACCAAGAGGTGCGCCAGTATCTGCAGGAGCGCCTGGGAGACTATGGCCTGCCGCCCGGGGGACCGCTGGCCGTCAATAGTTGGCCAGCGCTGTTTGCCGAGGTCTACGGCACCGCTAGTGGCGCGGTGGAAGGGGTCATTACTTTCGCCAATATTGTCGATGCCATCGCCACTTACGAGAATTCCCAGGTCTTTGTAAACACGCCCTGGAAGGCCTATGTGGAAGGCGACGAAGACGCGCTGACCGATGCGCAAAAGCGCGGCGCCCTGCTTTTCTATCGCCCGGTGGAAGCGGGCGGCGCCAATTGCGCCAGCTGCCACAGCGGCGATTTCTTTACCGATGAGCGCTTTCACAATACCGCCATGCTGCAGGTAGGCCGCGGCAAGGGCGACGGTGAAAACGGCTCCGAGGATTTTGGCCGCTACCGGGAGACACGGCAGGAGCGGGACCGCTACGCTTTTCGCACCCCCAGTCTCATCAACGTGACTGTCACCGGCCCCTGGGGCCACGCCGGCGCCTACACCAGCCTGGAGGGGATTATTCGCCAGCAACTGGACCCGGAGACGGCCTTTTACCACTACGACTGGCATCAACTGGACCCGGCGGTACAAACTGACGACGCTCAGACCAATACCCAGCGTGCCCTGGACCACTGGCTGGCCCAAGTTGAAACCGGTGAGTCACAATTGCAGCCCGTGATCTTGAGCGACGCCCAGGTGGACGACCTGGTGGCCTTTATGCATGCGCTGACAGACCCCTGTGTGCTCGATCGCGCCTGCCTCGCACCCTGGATTCCTGATGGGTACGCCCATTCGCCAGACGACCTGCGGCTGGATGGCATGGATGAATCTGGAAATTACTGGTAGAGGGAAGGCCCGAGGAGCAAGATCGTTAGCCGCCTGTTACCGGTATGACCTGTTTCACCACCAGGCCTTCCCCCACATTTCCGGGTTAGCCCAGAAGCGGGGATTATT
>CBFGUT010000096.1:0-11176 GCA_965652265.1 uncultured Cellvibrionaceae bacterium
TCTGCCCTGCAGCTGCGCCTGAGCATATACAACCTCACCGAACAGGCCCACGCGCTGGAGTTGCGGCTGCGCACGCAACTGGAACAGGCCCTGCACTACCAGGACCGCACTTTCTACGCCGCCCTGCTGGTGGGCCTGCTGTTGCTGGCGGCCTTTTTCTGGGTGAACTGGTGGGCCAGCCGGCGCCAGGAGGAAAGCGAATCGCGCTTTCGCCAACTGACGGATACCATCAGCGAGGTATTCTGGCTCACCGACCTTACCAAAAACACGATACTCTATGTATCGCCCGCCTACGAGAAAATCTGGGGCCGCTCGCGCCGCAGCCTGCTGGACAGCCCCGGCAGCTGGCTGGAGGCCATACACCCGGACGACCGCCCGCGAGTGGAGGCCGCCCAGGCGCTGCAGGCCCAGGGGCGCTACCGCGAGACCTACCGCATTATCCGCCCCGACGGCGAGCTGCGCTGGGTCGAGGATCGCGCCTTTCCGGTACTGGACGGCGACGGCAATGTCTACCGCCTGGCCGGGCTGGCCACGGACATTACCGACTTCAAGCGCATCGAGATGCGTCTCAAGCAACAGGAGAGCCTGCTCAAACAGGCCAGTCGCCTGGCGCGCTTCGGCGCCTGGCAGGTGGACGCGATAACCCGGCGCATTTACCTCAGCGACGAGGTCAGCCATATTCTGGAGCGCCCGCCCGGCAAGCCCTTCCCGCTGGAGGAGGGGCTGGCCATGTATCCGACCAAGTGGCGCCCGGTGGTGACCCGCGCGGTGCAAGCGTGCATGGACTCAGGTGAGGACTACGAGCTGGAAGTGCAGGCGCAGACCCTCAGTGGCCGCCTGCGCTGGGTGCATATCCAGGGCCGGGCTGTGCACGATCACACCGGCCGGGTGATCCGCCTGGAGGGCTCCTTCCAGGATATTACCGAACAGAAAAACATCGCCACCCTGCTCAGCCAGGGCGGTGGCCACCGTTTCCAGCAACTGGCCGACGCCCTGCCCTTTGTGATCTGGAGCGCCCAGCCCGACGGCACCATCGACTACGCCAACAGCCTGTTCAGCCGCTACACCGGCCTCGCCGTGGACGAAGTCATTTCCCTGCAGCGCTGGCTGGACACCATTCACCCGGACGACCGTCACGACGCCTTCTGCCACTGGCGCGATGCCATAAGCAGCGGCGCGGAGTACCTGGCGGAATTCCGCCTGCGCCGCCGGGACGGCGACTACCACTGGCACCTGGCCCGCGCCGTGCCCGTACGCGACCCCAGCGGCGAGATACTCCTGTGGTACGGCACCGCCATGGATATCCACGACCGCAAGCTCACCGAGGAGCGGGCCCGGCACCTGGCCGAGCGGCTGGCCACCACCCTGGAGAGTATCACCGATGCCTTCTTCACCCTGGACGCCGATTGGCGCTTCACCTATGTGAACCACGAGGCCGAGCGGCTGCTCAAACGCGAGCGCAGTGAGCTGCTGGGCGCCAATGTCTGGGAGGCCTTCCCCGAGGCACTCGACACCGATTTCGAACACCACTATCGGCTGGCCGTGACCGAGCAGCGCAAAACCGCCTTCGAGGCCTGGTTCGCTCCCCTCAGCACCTGGTTCAGCGTCAACGCCTACCCCTCGCGCGAGGGGCTGGCGGTCTACTTCCAGGACGTCACCGCGCGACGCCGCGAACAGGAGCAGATGCGCCTGCTGCAGACCTGCATCGATCATATGAACGACGTGGTGCTGATTACCGAAGCCGAGCCCCAGGACGAACCCGGCCCCCGTATTCTCTATGCCAACCCGGCCTTCGAGCGTATTACCGGTTACACCCTGGCCGAAGTGCAGGGAAAATCCCCGCGCCTGCTGCAGGGCCCCAACACCCAGCGCCGCGAGCTGGACCGCGTGCGCGCGGCCATGCGCCAGTGGCAACCGGTGCGCGCCGAAGTGATCAACTACACCAAGAGCGGCGAGGAGTTCTGGCTGGAAATGGAGCTGATGCCGCTGGCCGACGATCGGGGCTGGTACACCCACTGGGTAGCGGTGGAGCGCGATATTACCGAGCGCAAGCGCATCGCCGAGCTGGAGCAGTCACAACAGGTGGCGGTGCTGGCCAACGAAGCCAAAACGCGTTTTCTCGCCTCCATGAGCCATGAAATCCGCACCCCCATCAACGGGGTGATCGGCATGGTGGACGTACTCCACCAGACCAGCCTGCAAGGCCACCAGGTAGAGATGGTGGACATTATCCGCGAATCGGCCACCTCGCTGTTGACATTGATCGAGGACATCCTCGACTTTTCCAAGATCGAAGCCGGTCGCCTGGAGTTGGAATCACACCCGCTCTCGCCCGCCGAGCTGCTGCGCAAAACCTGTCTGCTGCTGGACCGCATGGCCGAGCAGCAGCAGGTGGAGCTGACCCTGTTCAGCGATCCGGCACTGCCCGCCCAGGTACTGGGCGACGAACTGCGCCTCAAGCAGATACTGCTCAACCTGGTAAACAACGCCATCAAGTTTTCCGGCAACCGCGACACCCTGGGCAAGGTGTCCGTGCGCGTCCACCTGCTGGCGAAGGAACACGACCGGGTACGTCTGGAATTTCGCATTCGCGACAATGGTATTGGCATGGACGAGGCCACTCAACAGCGGCTGTTCAGCCCCTTTATGCAGGCCGACGCCTCCACCACCCGTCACTATGGCGGCACCGGGCTGGGCCTCAGCATCACCCACAGCCTGGTGGATATGATGCAGGGGCAGATACACGTGAGCAGTGAGCCGGGCAAGGGCTCGGAGTTCCGGGTGCAGTTGAGCCTGCCAATCAGCGCCACCGAAGGGGACCAGGACAATCTGCCCGACATCCACGGTGTCGCCTGCGTGCTGGTGGGCCGTGCGCCATTGATGGACGACCTGGCCCAATACCTGGCCGCCGCCGGGGCCGACACGCAGGTATTCGACCCCGAACACCCCGAGCTCTTGGCGCCGCCCGAGCCACCCGCCCCCTGGGTGTGGGTGGTGGATACCGGCGAGGGCGAGCCGGCCCCACCGGATCTGGGCGGTGAATGCCCGGCCTATCAACGCAAAAATGTGCACTGGTTGCTGCTCGGCCGCGGCCACCGTCGCCAACCGCGCACTGGTGAGCAGCAGGTGCAGATCGATCTCAACTGCCTGGATCGCGACGGTTTTATTCGCGCCCTGGCGCTGGCCGCCGGCCGCGTCAGCCTGGTGGGCCACGAGGGTCGGGCCAGCGCTCGCCAGCAGCGCCGAGAACCACCCTCGCGTCTGCAGGCGCTGGAACAAGGCAAGCTTATCCTGGTGGCCGAAGACAACACCACCAACCAGAATGTCATTCGTCACCAACTGGGGCTGCTGGGCTACGCCGCCGATATGGCGGACAACGGCGAGCAGGCGCTGCAACTGTGGCAAAAAGGCCACTATGCACTGCTGCTCACCGACCTGCACATGCCTACCCTGGACGGCTATGAGCTGACCCGGCGTATCCGCGAGCGGGAGGCCGAGCAGCAGGACGAAAGCAAACCCATTATTGCCCTCACCGCCAACGCGGATGCCTCGGAAACCGAGCGCTGCCGCGCACTGGGTATGAACGATTATCTCACCAAGCCCATCGCCCTCAATATCCTCGGCGCCACCCTGGCCCAGTGGGTGGAGCCGGTGCAAGTCCCCTCGCCAATCACAGCAACACCTGCACTGTCCGCGGACGACGGCACCCTGCTGGACCTGCGGGTACTGACCGAACTGGTGGGCAAGGATCCGGGGGTATTGCGCGAATTTCTACAGGACTTCCAGCGCGACGCTCAGCGTCTGCGGGAGCAACTACGCGAGGCGCTGGCCGCGGGCGATTTGCCACAGATAAGCTTACTCGCCCACACCTTGAAGTCGTCCTCGCGGGCAGTGGGCGCCGGCGCCATGGGCGAGCGCTGTGCGCAACTGGAAAGACTGGCTAAAAGCGCCGATACTGAGGGCCTCCAGGCTGCCATGCAGGCTTTCCTGCCGGAAATGGACACCCTGATTACCCACCTCCGCCGCTACTATGAATAGAACATACGACTGAGATTTCTATGAACAAAGACGCTATCAATATCCTCGCGGTGGACGACGATGTGCTCACGCTCAATATGCTGCGCAAGTCACTCACCCACCTGGGATTTCAACGCATTACCACCTGCCGCAGCGGCGCCGATGCACTCACCGCACTGGACGCTATGGCACGCCCGGTGGATGTGATACTGCTGGATATGAAAATGCCGGAAATGGACGGCGTGGAGTTTACTCGCCACCTGGTCGAGCGCGCCTACACCGGCAGCATCCTGCTGATCAGCGGTGAGGGTGAGCGCCTGCTGGCCAGTGCGGAAAAATTACTCTCGGCGCACGAGATGAATATCCTCGGTTACCTGACCAAACCCATCGCGCCCAAGGATCTGGCCGCCAAACTGTCGCAGGTGGCCGGCGGCGCCAAGGTGGCACCAGCGGCAGAGCGCAAAAGTTACAGCAGCGAGCAATTGCACACCGCCATTGGCGGCGGCCAACTGGTGAATTACTACCAACCCATTGTAGACGTGGCCAGCGCTCAGCCCCTGGGCCTGGAGGTACTGGCGCGCTGGCAACACCCCGAAGACGGCCTGGTACCGCCCGACCTTTTTATCCCGCTGGCCGAGGACAGCGGTCTGATTCACGCCCTCACCGAGACCGTGATCGACAGCGCCCTGGCACAGCTCGGCGAGTGGCGGGCGCAGAACATCACCCTGCCCCTGTCCATCAACCTGTCCATGGAGAACCTCGCCCACCTGGATTTTGCCGACCAGCTAATGGATAAGGTTAAGGCCGCGAACATCGCCCCCGAGCAGATCACCCTGGAGGTGACCGAAAGCCGGGCCATGAAAGATCCGCGCATCGCCCTGGACAATCTCATGCGCCTGCGCCTCAAAGGCTTTGTGCTGGCAATCGACGACTTCGGCACCGGCCATGCCTCGCTGGCGCAGTTGCGCGATATTCCCTTCGACAAGTTCAAGCTGGACCAGAGTTTTGTGCACAACGCCGGCAACAACCGCCGGGTGGCGGTCATGTTCGAGTCCAGCCTGCACCTGGCCCGCGACCTGGAAATGAAAGTGGTGGCCGAAGGCGTGGAGAACAGCGACGACTGGCATTTTGTGCAGACCAGCGACTGCAGCGAGGCCCAGGGTTACTTTATCGCCCACCCCATGCCTGCCGACAAGGTGCCGGCCTGGCTGGCCTACTGGCAGAAACGGGCCCCCGGCCTGGCCGCTCAAGCGTCCTCCACCGCCAATGCCGATGCTCCCGGTCGCGCTGCCGCCTCGCCCCCTGCGCCTGCGGCGAAAAAACCGCTGGAAAAGGGTACCGCCCTGATCGTGGATGACCACGCCTTCCAGCGCAAAGTGCAGTCGCTGATACTGCGCGAAGAGGGCTTTAAGGTGGAGCTGGCCGAGAGCGGGCGCAAGGCGCGGGAAATCCTGACCAAGCTCAAGCCTCAGCTGATTCTGCTGGATATTGAGTTGCCCGACGGCAATGGCCTCGACCTGTTGCGTGAATGGCGCAAGACGAGCAAATTCAAACACACGCCGGTGGTGGTGGTCTCCGCCCACGGCAGCAAGACCAGCGTGGAAGAGTCTCTGAGCGCGGGCGCCAACAGCTTTCTGCTCAAGCCCTACGACCGCAAAACCCTGCTGCAGCGTGTCTACAAAGCCATTCGCCAGTAGCCTTATACCACAGCCACTGGGCAAAGCCGGCAAATTCCTGTTTAATCTGCCCCTGAAATTTTCGCAACAGCCATTATTTATTCCGCAATACCCATGGGAGGGGCTATGCCCAACAAAGCCATTATTCACACCCAACAGGCTCCGGCGGCCATTGGCACCTATTCACAGGCGGTAAAAGTCAACAGTACCGTCTACTTGTCCGGCCAGATTCCACTGGATCCGGAGACCATGACACTGGTGGAGGGTGGTTTTGCCGCGGAGGCGGAGCAGGTGTTCAAAAACCTCGCCGCGGTCTGCGAAGAGGCGGGTGGCTCACTGGCCGATATCGTCAAGCTCAATATCTACCTCACCGACCTGAACAATTTTCCGGTGGTTAATGAGGTGATGGAAAAGCTGTTCAGCCAGCCCTACCCGGCCCGCGCCGCCATCGGCATCAGCCAGCTGCCCAAGGGTGCACAGATCGAGGCCGACGGGATTATGGTGGTATCGGGTTAATGTCGGAGGTCTGACGTCTGATGTCTGACGCGGAATGCTGAACGCTGAACGCTGAACGCAAAAAATTGTATCTGCTGTTCCTCGGACATCCGACCTCAGACGTCCGACTTCCACCTATGATTCCCTTTTGTCCAACAGCTCAGTAAACCCCGCACGATAATTCGGGTACTGCAGGCTATAGCCAGTGGCCAGCATCAGCCGGTTGCCAACACGCTTGTTGAGTTTATCCACCGGTCGATGCGGGCCTGTGCCCACACCGAGGCGCTCGGCAAGCCAGCCCACCACCTCGGCCGCCGTGGCCGGGTGGCCGTCACTCACCAGGTAAACCGGCAGTAGTAATTGCCGGATGGACAGGTCCAGCAGATGGGCCATAAATCCGGCGGCATCCTCGGCGTGAATGCGATTGGTCCAGGCGTCGGTCAGCGGCGCATCACCCGCGGCCACCTTGTTGAGCAGCTGGCGCCGTCCGGGGCCATAAATACCCGCCAGTCGCAACACGGTCACCGGCAGGCCGCTATCCAGCAGTACCCGCTCGGCCCGCAGTAACTGCTCGCCATTGTAGCGCTGGGGCTTGGTGAGCGAGTGCTCATCCACCCACTCACCGTGCTCCTGGCCGTAGACGGCGGTACTGGAGGCAAACAGAATCCGCCGCGGCGCCCGGGGCAACGCTTGCAACGCCTTGGCCAATACCTGGCAGGGTTTGACATAGCCGGCGTCATAACCCGCTGGCGAGCGCTCGGCGGGCGTCAATGTCATCACCACCGTGTCGAAGCCCTCGCCCAACAAGGCCAGCATGGCCTGCTCGTCGCCAGCGTCGGCAGCAATATAGCGCAGATTATCCCTGTCCGGCTCAGCCCGGCGACGCACACCGGTGATGGCCACCGGTCGCGACGCCAGCTGTCGCGCCAGACGCTGCCCCAGATCCCCACAGCCGATTATTAATAGTTTTTCTCTATCCATTTTGCTAGATTACTCCTACATTACCTAACAGAACGCTCGCTCATGACACTGACAGAATTGCGCTATATCGTCACCCTCGCCCAGGAACAGCACTTTGGCCGCGCCGCCGAGCGCTGCTTCGTCAGCCAGCCTACCCTAAGTATCGCGGTAAAAAAACTGGAGGAGGAACTGGGGGTGGCCCTATTTGAGCGTTCCAAGTCGCGCGTCTCCGCCACGCCCCTGGGCGAGAAGGTGGTGGCCCAGGCCAATCTGGTGCTGGAGCAGACCGCCGCCATCAAGGATATCGCCAATGCCGGCAAGGATCAGCTCTCCAGCCCCCTGAGCGTGGGCGCTATCTTTACCATCGGTCCCTACCTGCTGCCCTACTTTATCCCCGAACTGCAGAAAAACGCGCGCAATATGCCCCTGTATGTGGAGGAGGGCTATACCGCCACACTGCGCGCCAAACTGCGAAACGGGGAGCTGGATGTGATTATCGTTGCCCTGCCCTTTACCGAAGCCGACGTGGTCACCCAGCCTCTCTACGATGAACCCTTTGTGGTGCTGATGCGCGGCGATCATCCCCTGGCGTCCCGCGACGCCATCGACCCCAAATTAATGAATGAGCAGGAAGTCCTGCTGCTGGGCGAGGGCCACTGCTTCCGCGACCAGGTGCTGGAGACCTGTCCCAACCTCAAGCCCTCGGTAGAGGGCCACAGCGGCCACGTGCGCACCGCCGCCGAGGGCAGCTCGCTGGAAACCCTGCGGCATATGGTGGCCTCGGGCCTGGGCATCACCATTCTGCCCCTGTCTGCCGCCGCTGTGAATGGCTACAGCGATGGCGTTCTGGTTACCCGCCCCTTTACCGATCCGGCGCCCAGCCGCACCGTGGCACTGGCCTGGCGCGCCAGTTTTCCCCGCTTCAAAGCGGTGGACGCTCTGCGGGGCGCCATTCTCACCTGTCGCAAACAGGGCCAGCCCGCGGCGCCGGGAGCGAAAGCGGCGGCACTGTGACCCCCGCGCAAGACACCCTCGCCAGCCTGCCGGTCACCCGTCTCAAGGGTGTGGGTGCGCAGATGGCGGCCAAGCTGGCCAAGCTGAACATTCACACCGTGCAGCAGCTGTTGTTCCACCTGCCCTCGCGCTACCTGGACCGCACCCGCATCACTCCCATCGGCGCCCTGCAGCCCGGCATCACCGCCGTTATCGAAGCCGAGATTCGCGCCTGCGATATTGTCTTTGGCCGGCGCCGCTCCCTGGTGTGCCGGGTACAGGATGGCACTGGCACCCTCAGCCTGCGCTTTTACCATTTCAGTCAGGCACAAAAGCAGCGCTTGCTGCCGGGCACCCGCCTGCGCTGCGTGGGCGATGTGCGCCGGGGCGCGGCGGGGCTGGAGATCTACCACCCCGAATACGAATGTATCGACGGCAGCGAACCGCCGCCACTGGCGCAAACCCTCACCCCGGTTTACCCGGCGCTGGAGGGGCTCACCCAGCCGCGTCTGCGCCAACTGGCTGCGCAGTCGGTGGCGCTACTGGCGGACTACCCGGTGCGCGAACTCTTGCCCGAGACAATTCGGCGCGAACTGGGCCAGACCAGTTTGCGCGAGTCGCTTAGCCTGCTGCACAGCCCGCCGGTGGGCACCGACCTCAACCATCTCGCCCATGGCCTTCACCCGGCCCAGCGCCGACTGGCCTTTGAGGAATTGCTGGCACACCAGCTGAGCCTGCTGCAATTCCGCCACGAGGTGCGCCGCCATCCGGCGCCGGTATTGCGCGACAAAAACGGCCTCTGCCACCAGTTGCAAAAACACCTGCCCTTTGCCCTGACCGCCGCCCAGCGGCGGGTTCTCGACGAGATAATGACCGACCTCGCCCAGCCAGTGCCCATGCTGCGACTGGTGCAGGGCGATGTGGGCTCGGGCAAGACCGTGGTGGCCGCGCTGGCGGCCCTGGCGGCGGTATCCAGTGGCAAGCAGGCGGCGCTGATGGCGCCCACGGAGATTCTCGCCGAGCAGCATCGCGCCAGTTTCAGCGCCTGGCTCGCACCCCTGGGCATAGAAGTGGGCTGGCTGACCGGCAAGCTGGGCGTGAGGGCCAGACGCGAGCAATTGGAGACCATCGCCAGCGGCCGGGCCCAGGTGGTGGTGGGCACCCACGCCCTGTTCCAGGAGGAGGTACGCTTTGCGGATCTGGCACTGGCCATTATCGACGAGCAGCATCGCTTTGGTGTCCACCAGCGCCTGGCGCTGGGCGACAAGGGCAGTGCCGACGGCACCGTGCCCCATCAGCTGATCATGACGGCCACCCCCATCCCCCGCACTCTGGCCATGAGCGCCTACGCGGACCTGGACGCCTCGGTGATCGACGAGTTGCCGCCGGGACGCACGCCTGTGACCACCGCGGTCATCAGCGACCAGCGCCGCGCCGAGGTGATTGAGCGGGTGCGCAGCGCCTGCGCCAGCGGACGCCAGGCCTACTGGGTGTGCACGCTGATTGAGGAGTCAGAGGCACTGGAGGCTCAGGCGGCCGAGGTCACCCGCGACACCCTGCAGGCGAGCCTGCCAGAACTGGCTATCGGTCTGGTGCACGGGCGGCTCAAGGCGGCGGAAAAGGAAGCGGTCATGAGCGATTTCAAGGCCGGCAAACTTCACCTGTTGGTGGCCACCACCGTGATCGAAGTGGGTGTGGATGTGCCCAATGCCAGCCTGATGATTATCGAAAACCCCGAGCGCCTGGGCCTGTCGCAACTGCACCAGTTGCGCGGTCGCGTGGGCCGCGGCAGTGCCGCCAGCCACTGTGTGCTGCTCTACGGTTCGCCCCTGTCCCGCCACAGCCGCGAGCGCTTGAGAGTTATGCGCGAGAGCAGCGATGGCTTTTACATCGCCGAGCAGGACCTGCAACTGCGCGGCCCCGGCGAGGTCCTGGGCACCCGTCAGACCGGGCAGATGAGCTTCCGCATCGCCGATCTGGAGCGCGACAGTGATCTCTTACCTGCCGTCAAACGGGCCGGCGAGCACCTCAGCGCCAGATACCCCGACCTCAGCCAGGCGCTGCTGCAGCGTTGGCTGGGCGGACGGGAGCGCTATCTTGGCGCCTGAGAGAACATTTTTGGCAAAACATGCACTGGATCACATTGCGAATAGATATAAGCGTCAATACCCACTATATTTGAAGGACCGCTCTTAGAATAGCGAATGCCCTGGCAGCATGGTAAAGCGCTCCGGAAAATCGAGGACGCGAAACCTGTCAGCTATTATGAGTTATGAGTGTTAGCGCTGTCCTCGTGTTATCGTGGACCTCGGCGAAGCATTTCGCTATCGCTGGAGAACAGACTGCCGTGTGGCGGTATAAGTGGAACGCCGTCGCCTGTTGTAAGATTAAAAGGAGCCAACCGTGCCAGTACCGACATCTGTACAGAGCCTGCTGAGCAGCCAGAACATTCAATACGATATTACCGCTGCGCCTCTGGATACCGAACACAACCTCCGGTGGCACGACCAGCACCTGCGCAATACCGGCGCGGCCAAATCCATCATCCTGCAAGACGATATCGGCCGCGTACAGGTAGTGATTGCCGCCGACAGCCTGCTCGACCTCGCCGCCGTCAACCGTCATTTGAACCGCGATTTGCGCGCCGCACCCGAGTCGGAAATGCGCCAGTTTTTCGAGGCCAACAAATATCAGACCGTCCCGGCCCTGCCCCAGGTGGCGGGACTGCTGACACTGGTGGACGATCATCTGCTGGAACGCGATGACCTGCTGCTGGACTCCGGCGATGATGAACAGCTGATCCATATTCACAAGGCCGCCTTTGAACAGACGCTGAAAGACGCCATTGTCTGCTCTATCGCCACACCCCTGGGTCCGCTGGAAAAGAGCGATCTTGCGGCCAACGACACCGAGCAGATTACCACCGCCATTACTCACTTCACCGAGCTGCGCATCAAGCAACGGCTGGAGGAGACGCTGGAGCTGCCGCCGCTATCCGATACCGCCCAGCGCATTATCAAACTGCGGGTAGACCC
>CBFGUT010000097.1:0-11129 GCA_965652265.1 uncultured Cellvibrionaceae bacterium
TGAAAACCTCGGTCCAGCCGCTATATTTAATGTCGAACAATGCCTGCAAAATGGGGGCGAAGTCCAGGGGACCACGACCTGGCATTTGTAAGAGTTCTTGTTCCTTGGGAAGCTTGGTCATGGCTCCCATGCCATGCTCCCAGGCATAAAACATGGCGATTCCATCTCCCAACTCACGAACGAGCTTCCCGAGTTGCTCGGGATCTTGGGGAAGATGATAGGGAGCCAATGCCACGGCCAAGTGTTTCGATGGCCGCAATTCGACAAGCCACTTCAAAGACTTCCGGATAAGCGGATGCCAGACGCTCCCTGGCTTTCTGCTGAAGATTAGCTGTGTTCACCGAGGACTGTCCTTTGGCCATCAACCCTAATCGAGTTGCAGCTTTGAGCAAATGGGAAGAAAGAGTTGCCCGAGTGACGCCATGGTAATGACTTACCTGTGTACCATAACTCTCAGGCACTTCAGCAAAAGTCAAACCCTGCCGCAACAAGGCCTGATGTAGCCGGGCACCAGTATCGAACTCGACCACCGCTGGCCGGGGCTGAATAGCCTCGCCTCCAATAGTCACTTGTCGACGCGGCCACCAAAGTTGTCGTAATAGCGGTAAACGGTATCGATAAGCCATAAAACGGGCTATCGGAACAGGTAGAAAGCGCTCGGCGAACAACCGTTGTGTGCGAAAACTTTCGCCGGCAGATAAAGCGTCAAGGATACGCTGTCTATCTAACATAACGAGGGGTATCCACATCCGCGAGACGTAATAAGCCGCAGGCCTTGGTAGACGATGTTCCGGCGGATGCATCCAATCGCCCCGATGCAGAAAACCGGCACCGTAAGCTTCATCGGCGTCCACCAGCGACTGCCGCATGACAGACACAACCTCTCCAGACAATAGCTCAAGATCAGAATCTATCAGCAATAAGCGCTTGGCGGGCACATGAGAAAACAAGAGATCGAGCGTTTTTCCATGGGGGCGCAACGGCAGGGAAAGCCAATAGAAGTCCAAGGATAACTCCCTTGAGAGTTGCGAAAACATATCAAAACTACCATCCCGCGATTGGCAATCAATAAGCAATACAGGAGACTTGGTATGCCTTAAGCAGGACGCCAAAGCCAATGCAGTGTACCACTTCGTACCACAGTTTATGATAACTGCATATTCCTCCATAAAGGGTAGCTTTTTAAAACTATCTATTATAAGCATCCAATATCCTTGAGCAGCCACTTACTCTTGTCAATAAACTCTTTGGGGGAGAAAGCTATAAAGCCGCAACCTGTCACGAGTGAGGCGTCTATTATAGGAAATAGTATTAGTCACTAAAACTCATATTCTTACACTTTCTAAATATTTCCTTAAATTGAGCCAACTAGGCATTGAATGTATTTTCAATGCTGACGGCCTATTAATATTTGAATAGCTTGGGGGCAACACAGCCCCATCGGCACGGTTGATGCGTATATTCCAGTGTCCTAACTGATGTCACAGAGGAGGCACTATGAAACCTATCACACGCGATGAACTCAAACGTATGAACGAAACCGAGCACGAAGACTTTGTCTTGATTAATGTGCTACCCAGAGATGCCTTTAATCAGGCTCATATTCGCACCTCGGTGAATGTACCTGTGGATAACGACGGCTTTGTGGAGAGGGTCAACATCATTTGTGGCAGCAAAGATCGAAAAATTGTGGTCTATTGTGCCAGCTTTGATTGCGACGCCTCCAATCAAGCGGCGGAAGCATTGGAGAAAGCCGGATTCCGGCTTGTGTATGACTATGAAGGCGGCACCAAGGACTGGATTGAAAAGAAACAAGCCGCCTGAATAATGTGGCCGGGCCAAGCCCGGCCGCTTTTCTTTAGCGCCCAGTCAACCCCTTCCGTGAGAGTCAGCCCAGAGCACTTTTTCCCGGCGTAATAACTGATTCCAGTCTCCGTAGTGCTGCCTGACGGACAGAGGCACTAGAGAGCAGCCCACTACCAGGGCGGCGCAAATCAGGCTGTTGGCTATACTCACAGCTCCGCCCTCCATCATGAACGGCAGAGGCACCAGAATAAGTGCGAGAGGAATCAGTAAATAGCGTGTTGGACGCGCCACTTCGGCCATTACACAAACACTGACTGTAATGAGCAGTGAACCCACCACATGTTCCCAGTTGGCCATGTCGTCGCCGTGACCCAGGGTAATGCGGGTAAACATCAACCATACCCCCACCAGAATCACCAGCAAAATAGACCAGGGTAAATTTACGCCGCCAGTAAACATATCCTTGAGCACACTGAGCGGAGAACGGGAAAAGTTATCGTCCACTCTATCCGTTGGACCGGTATCCGTATCCCCCGTAAAAAATATCTTCAGCACGGGTCGACCCTGTTTATAGCGTCGCTTCAGGAACTGTCCTGTGGCCACGAGTTCATCCAGTGAATAGGGAATCTGTATCAGCATGGCAAGGGCACCAATCAGGCACAGTGTGCACCAAGTGCCAATTATTATCGGTTGAATGATGATAAACGTTATAGACACAATACCCAATGGCACAATCATAAAGCCAAACAGTACGACCAACCACGGCATGGTACGCCAGCGCCGATTAGACCCCAGCAGACCAGTGAGGATTTCCAGAGCATAAACGTAAGCTCCGAGGCCGGCATCGGGCACAGGCCAGGCCTCTGACACACTGGAGGTAATGATATCCTCCGTGCCATTCAAGGATTCTCCGCGTGTGCCGGTAAAGAATGGCTCCCAGACACCCTCAATATGTTCCAGTTGGTAAGCGCCCATGTAACGCGATATAAACAAACCCAAAACCGCGAGAAGGATAATCGGCGCACGTTGAAACCAACTGGACGGGTTGAAATCCCAACCCGGCGGCGTGGACGGCCCCGTCATAATCGCTACCGGCGAGACGCCGGGAGTAGGCGGTAATAAAATAGCAAAACCCACCACCAGCATACCTACCAAGGTGCCATTCAGATAAGCGGCGGCATTCGGTGTCCACAGGGCGAGTGGCGCAAACATTAACCAGAGGCCCACGGCTACGCTGGCCCAGCGGGCGAGACGAAAACGCCAACTCAGAGACAGCCCCCCCAACACCAAAAGCGCCAGACCTGAAACGATATCACTTACCCCCATCCAGCTGGACCCGTAGTCCAGCGTCGGCGGAGAGGTAATTAACCAGGCGCCCAACCCCATGATAATAAAGTGCGCCCAGAGGTTGTGCCGGTGCTCACCCTGAGCCCAGTTCTGGTATTTCTCCCATAATTTATCCGGGTTACGATTGCGTTCGTCGGCAGCTTCCATCCAGTCTGGGGGGGTAATGCCATTGGCTTGATACCATGCCAGAGGATTTTCTTTCAGTGAATCCACCAGACTTTCCAATCCATCGTAAATATTATGCTGGCATTGCCAGTCCAGTAAATCCTTGGCGCGACTGCAGTCGAGGTCATAGTGGTCCGATGCCAAGTCCACCATAAAAGGTTTGATAAACGGCTTCTCTCCGTGATCAAAATCATCCGGCACCACCGGTTCTGTCTTGGCCTGCAGCCAAGCCCCCGCCTTCGCGACCGGAGCGGGAAGCTGCCGGGTTTTCCACTGGCGTTCGCCGTGAATTAACGCCCCTATCCGATTTTGCAATGCCTCGTAACTCACCGCCTCCTCTTCCCCCGCAAGCAGGCTGTGTTGTTTTGGCAAATCCTTGCGACGTTCAACCACTTTCGTAAACAGCTCCATTAAATCGTCTCGATGGATAAAGGCCTGCCCCGCGTTGGTATTACCCGCATAAAGATGACTCTTAAAGTCATGCTCATAAATTCTGGCTATTTGATGGGAGAGAGTGGGCACGGCGGTTTTGTCGTCGTAAAGTCCCGCCAGATGGAGCAGTGTCCACGGCATCTTGGCCTCGGACTTTATCACTTCCTCAGTTTTTGCCTTAGATTCGGGGTAAGCCCACCCGGGTTCAATGGGTGTTTCCTCGGTAATTTTTTCCCCGGGAATGCCGGGACGATGCACAAGCATGGTGCCGGAATAGATAAATCGCTCTACACTAAAGTCTCTTAAGGCCTGCAGCAAATGGCGTGTGCCATTGACATTTACCTGGTCATACAAGGGGGAGTGCTCGCCGGAAAAATCGAAATAGGCGGCCAGATGGATAACCGAGGCGATGTGTTTCCCATGATCCTGCTCTAGCTCTTTCAATGCCAGTTCAATAGAGCTGGGTGAGGTCAAATCCATAAGATAGTTGCCATCAACTCCCTCTGCTTCGGCACGGTCCAGGCTGACCACCCGATACCGGGAGCGCAAGGCCTGCGCCAAACTCCGCCCGAGATTGCCCGCGCAGCCAGTGACTAATACCAGTGGTTTTTGAGATTGAGCCATATTGATTCCTTGATTCAGGATCTCTGCGCACCAGGGTAAAATTCACCCCCAGCGGCGCCGTTATTGAGCAAGGAAGGTTAAGCAAAATCAGGACCGAAAAAATGCAATCCAGTCGGCATCACCTCGGCAGCGTGGATAAGCATTCAGAAGCCGATTGAGCTGTAACATTTACAAGGGGCTTGTATGTTTTCCAGTCTAACAGGCTGTTGAAAAACTCAGAAACTCTTTTGCAGAGCACGGTGAATATTCACACCCACAATCAAAGCTCCCTGTGGATAAATGTGACCGGGTATATAAATGGGTGCACTCACACTGACCTGGAATTTGCCAGTGGATCTGTCGTACTCCACCTCTCCCAGTGCTCGCTGCCCGTAATCCGCGGCAATGGCAGCCATAAACTTTTCTTCGTCGCCCTGCCAGTAATCTGAACTCCAGGGAGAGGTAGCAACATTCAATCCACGAACATCTGTGACAATAATTTCGTTGACAAAATCGTATTGTGCGCGCCAACGCTGCAGCTGTATCGATAGATTTTCATTCACCATTGTCCACAATTCTGCCGTATTTCCCGTTTCCACCGCTCGCCGCCACTGTAAATCGCGCTCCAGGATTTCCTCCTGAGACAGAGTGGCATGGAGGTGGTTAACCTCTTGCAGCGTTTGCTGCAAAGTGTCATCCCGCAACCAATCGCGGATAAAATTCGCTCGCTCTTTAACGATTTCCTGCTCGCCGGGACTGAGCTCAAAGGGCTCTTTCACACACTGGGGAATATGCTGATTAAAGGTAGACAAAAATGTCGGGGTTGCACGCAGATAGTGGTTACCAAAGTAAACCGCCAGCGGCATATACGTCAAAAATTCAAACTTGTAGTCCTGCCGGGTGAGACCCAACTGCTTTGCCGTATAATCAAACACCTCCTTATCCGCGATCACGCCCTCAATACGACCACTGAACAGTAGCTTAATCAGTTGCGACAAATCCCTCCCCACAAGGGTGGGAGTGATTTTTTTCTCCCATAGCCAGCGCTCCTGATGGCTTCCCAAAATAACGCCCGTGCGACGCTCATGCAGCAGGGGAGATACCGCCGTATGGGGCAGAGAAAACCAGTACCAATTCTCCAGTATCAGTGGCGCGGAGAGAGTGGCATAACCTTCGGCCTCGACATCGGGTATAGCCATAAAGAAGCCATCCAGCAATTGCCGCTTGACATCCTGCTGCGCACGGCGCCAGGGCATTGCCCGAATATGCAGCGTTTGATCCAGTGTTTCGAATACACACTCCACCAGGGGTAACCCACTGGTCTCGGCGGCGAGGGCGGCATCGTTGATTTGTGTACCAAGGTGGACGGGGAGCGCCGCAGCAACCGGTGGCAGCAGACAAAAGATCCCCAGACAGATGAAAGGGCGCAGTAAGAGAGAGCGTGGGAAGTTTATCATCCGTAATACTCTTGCCAGTCAGAAAAAATACCGCCAAAGCGGTTTTTCTATTCTATGAGCAAGAGTATAGCAATGATCGCTGGCTACCGGATGAGAGTTCTCAGGAGGCGAGTCGCTTTATTTGCGGATTAAAGTGCCATTCGTCCACGCTCATGATCTGGCCTTTTGGCATTCCCAATAAGTACAGGCCCATTTCCTTCACCCGTCCGGTAATGTCCAGGGCGATGCTGCCATTGAGTAAGGCACTCTTGTAGGAACCGGGTTTACACATATCCACCAGCACCGTTTTTTCCCCGCGCTGGTCGGTATAGCGCAGTGCCAGCTGCAGCGGGTGTTGACAGCCTTGAGGCAGGCGTACCCAGACGGCCACATCAAACACGCCCGTCCAGTAACCGGCCGGCTGCCAATTGGCGTGACTGGAAACCAGGCTGACGGGAACATCCACCAGATTGCGATCACGGCTGGCGGGAACGCTGTGGGTGGCACTACCACCACCGGCTTGTTGCAAGGTTTCTGTGGCGGCGCTGAGTGTCGTTTTGCGATTGAACATGGGTAAATCCTTGAGGTTGGCTACCGGGTTGCATGACTACACCATAGTCCCGTTTTTGCCAACAGAGTGTGATCTGATCGGCAGCCCCGAGAGGGATAAAGTGACAATTTCCGACAATCATTGACACTTCTCACCCTGGGCGTGAGTGACAGCGCTATCACTCCCCCTCTGAAAAAGTACCCCAAAAGAGACATTTCACTTCTTTACAGTTGTGATAGAATCCGCGCGCTCGCGCTTGCCGGCGCACACTCTCTTTTAAACATCAACACGCTGGAAACACCATGCACATAATTCTCTCGCGCGCGCAAGTGACACTGGGAGCCGCACTGCTATTGTTGACGCCAGGCGCCTTTGCCGCCACTGGCAGTATCGACCTCACCACTTCGACTCTCGGCTACTTCCTGTTGGTACTGTTTGCCATCGCCTATGTGGTGGTCATGCTGGAGGAGAAGCTGCACCTGCGTAAGTCCAAGCCCGTACTGGTGGCGGCGGGGATTATCTGGATGAGTATTGGCTGGGTCTACGCCAACGCCGGACTCTCCCAGGAGGCGGAGCACGCCTTCCGCCACACGCTGCTGGAATTTGCCGAGTTGATGCTGTTCCTGCTGGTGGCCATGACCTACATCAACGCTCTGGAAGAGCGCCGCCTGTTCGATGTACTGCGGGCCTGGATGGTCCGCAAGGGTTTTAACTACCGCACCCTGTTCTGGTTGACGGGCTTCCTATCCTTCTTTATTTCACCCGTGGCCGACAACCTCACTACGGCACTGTTAATGTGCGCGGTTATCACCAAAGTGGCTGGCGACGACTCGCGGTTTATCTGTCTGTGTTTGGTGAACGTGGTGGTGGCGGCCAATGCCGGTGGCGCCTTCAGCCCCTTTGGCGATATCACCACCCTGATGGTATGGCAGGCGGGCATGGTGACTTTCCAGGAATTTCTGGTGCTGTTTCCACCAGCGCTGGTTAACTTCCTGATCCCGGCGGTGATCATGAGTTTCTTTGTGGAAAACCGAAAACCCGTGGCTCACGCAGAAGACGTGGAACTCAAGCGCGGCGCCCTGCGGATTCTGGCACTGTTTTTACTGACCATCGCCACCGCCGTGCTCTGCCACCTGCTCCTGCATCTGCCGCCAGTGCTGGGCATGATGACAGGCCTGGGCTACCTGCAGTTTTTTGGCTACTTCCTGCGCCGCACCCTGCCCGGCTCACTGGCTCGCAAGCGCACCCTGGCCGAGCGGGCCGGCGACCAACAGGCGCTGGAACGCCTCGGCAGCGTGGTGCCCTTTGATGTCTTCAGCCGGGTGGCGCGCGCCGAGTGGGACACCTTGCTGTTCTTCTACGGCGTGGTCATGTGTGTGGGCGGCCTGGGTTATATGGGTTATCTCGCCTTTATGTCGGACTTCCTCTACAGCGGCTGGGGGGCCACCACGGCCAATATCGCGCTGGGCCTGACCTCGGCGGTCATCGACAATATCCCGGTGATGTTCGCGGTGCTTACCATGGAGCCGCAGATGTCCCACGGCCACTGGCTGCTGGTCACCCTCACTGCCGGCACCGGCGGCAGCCTGCTCTCCATCGGCTCCGCCGCCGGGGTGGCTCTCATGGGGCAGGCACGCGGTCACTACACCTTCCTCGGGCACCTCAAATGGACACCGGCCATCGCCCTGGGCTACGCCGCCTCCGTGGCCCTGCACATGTGGCTCAATGCGGGGCTGTTTCACTGAGTTGGCGGTAGTGGGTTGAGCCAGGCGGCGCCGCGTACGCCGCTGGAGTCGCCATGGACGGCGCGCCGGACAGGGGTGTCGCACTCGCCGCCAAAAACATAGCCCGCCAGCCGTCCCGGCAGGTCGCGATAGAGCCTGTCGATATTGGAAACACCACCGCCCAGCACGATGACATCCGGGTCCAGCAGATTGATGACCCCGGCCAGCCCCCGCGCCAACTGTTCCGTATACTGCTCCAGCACCGCGCTGGCGGCCTCATCCCCCTCGGCGGCAAGCGCGGCCACGGCATCCGCTGCCAGCGTTCGGCCAGTGAGGCGGGCATAGCTCAGCGCCAGCCCGGTACCCGACAGGAAGGTCTCCTGGCAACCGGAGCGCCCGCAGTAGCAGGGACGCGCCGCCAGCTCGGCGGCCGGCGTCCAGGGCAACGGGTTGTGTCCCCACTCCCCGCCCACCCCATTGGGGCCCGCCAGCGGCCGGGCGCGATGGCAAATACCGCCGCCGCAACCGGTAACCCGGAGTGCGGCAAAAACCCGCGCGTGACCGCGCCCGGCGCCGTCGGTGGCTTCGGAGACCGCCAGGCAATTGGCGTCGTTGCTGACCGGCACCTGGCGTCCTAACCTCGCGGATAGATCGTCCTGCAGTGGCTGTCCATTGAGCCAGGTGGCATTGGCATTTTTCACCCGCCCCGTGTGACGCGATACTGTCCCGGGGATACCCACACCCACGGGCAATGCTTCCCCTCCCACCGCCGCCTCGGCCATGGACACCAGCTTGGCAATCGTTTCCACCGTCGCGGAATAGTTGCCCTGTGGGGTGGGCAGGCGCTCGCGAAACAACACTTCACTGGCGCCATCCAGCACAATCACTTCTGTTTTGGTTCCCCCCAAATCCACACCCACACGCCAATCTTTCATCGCCGCCTCTCTCGCATTAATTTACCGCTCTTTCTTTATCGTACGTCGTTCCCCGTTATTCGTGTCTCCACCGGACGTCCGACGCCCAGTATAAGCTACACTTATATTAAGACTCACTCACAGGTATGCCTATGAATTCACCAGAACGACGCCGCTTTCAGCGCCTGCCGTTTAATGTCAGGGTGGAGCTTTCCCAAGCCGGCCTGCTCTGGCACGCCGGGCTGCTGGACATCTCCCTGAAGGGCCTCCTGATCCAGGGACAATTGCCGGAAGACTTCGACACTCTCGCACCGATACAGGTGCGCGTGGAGCTATCGGACCAGGCGCACATTGCCATGAGTGCCGCCGTGGCCCATCAGTCCGCGGGCTCCACCGGCCTGTCCTGTCTGCGTATCGACCTGGACAGTATGAGCCACCTCCGCCGGCTGATCGAACTCAACCTCGGCGATACCGAGGCAGCGGAGCGGGAGCTGGCGGAGTTGATACATTAAATGTAGGTCCAATAATTGCTGATTATTCCCTGTCCAGACATCAAGGATGATGACTGAGCGTGTCAACCATAAAAAACAGGGTCCATGTTATGAATTCAATAGAAGAAAAGCGCCATGCACCTAGGCTACCACTGAGGGCCTACGCCCAGGTCAAACACGCCAACCATCACTGGAGCGCCCATATTCTGGATATTTCCCTCACGGGTGCGCGGATCGCCGTGCTGGAAGAGCACCCCTTTACCTCGGGCATGGGGGTCAAACTGACCGTGGAGTTTATCGATACCGACAGCGACAGTGAAACCCTGTTAATGCACGGGCTTGTGGTCCACAGCCGGGATCATATTGTCGGCCTCGACCTGGAACCCAATTCCACCGCCGACCGCGTACTCCTGGAGCAGCTATTGAACAAACTGACGAGTTCCCCTGATACCAGCGGAATTTGATTGAGGCCGCAAGCCCTTTATTACTCCATCGCCGCGAGCGCCTCCGCCAGCGTCCTGACGCCAGTCACGGCAATACCCTCGGGCGCCTGCCGCGGCGCATTACCCACCGGCACAATTGCGCGCTTGAAACCGTGCTTGGCCGCCTCGCGTAAACGCTCCTGTCCACTGGGTACGGGGCGGATTTCACCGGACAACCCCACCTCTCCGAATACCATCAGGTCTGCCGGCAGGGGCCGATCGCGAAAACTGGAGACAATGGCGAGCAGCAGTGCCAGATCGGCACTGGTCTCCATCACTCGCAGCCCGCCCACTACATTGACGAACACATCCTGATCGCCCACCAACACCCCGCCGTGACGATGCAGTACCGCCAGCAGCATGGAGAGGCGGTTTTGATCCAGCCCCACTGCCACCCGGCGCGGATTGCCCAAATGGCTGTCATCCACCAGCGCCTGGATTTCCACCAGCAGCGGCCGGGTGCCTTCCCACATCACCATCACCACCGAGCCGGAGGCCACTTCTTCACTGCGCTGCAAAAAAATAGCCGAGGGGTTGCTGACCTCGCGCATGCCCAGCTCCGTCATGGCAAACACGCCCAGTTCGTTGACCGCCCCAAACCGGTTCTTGCTGCCACGCAGAGTGCGAAAACGCGAGTCGTGTGACCCCTCCAGTAAAATGGAACAGTCGATCATATGCTCCAACACCTTGGGTCCCGCCAGACTGCCGTCTTTGGTGACATGGCCCACCATAATCACCACCGTCCCTGTCTGTTTGGCATAGCGCGTCAGATAGGCGGCCGCTTCACGCACCTGGGAGACCGAGCCCGGCGCCGACTGGATGTCGCTCAGGTGCACCACTTGTATGGAGTCCACCACCATCACCTTTGGGGCCACATGCTCGGCGGCGGCACAGATCATTTCCACGCTGGTTTCACTCAGCATTTGCAGTTTGTCAGTGGGCAATTGCAGGCGCTTGGCACGCATGGCCACCTGCTGCAAGGATTCCTCCCCGGTGACATAGAGGGCGGGCAGACTGGCCGCCAGCTTGCATAAAGTCTGCAGCAACAAGGTACTCTTGCCCGCCCCCGGGTGACCCCCAATAAGCACCACCGAACCCGGCACCAGGCCGCCGCCCAGCACCCGGTCGAACTCGGCAGCACCACTGGACAGACGCGGCAGATCCTCCAGGCTGATTTCC
>CBFGUT010000098.1:0-10958 GCA_965652265.1 uncultured Cellvibrionaceae bacterium
GTGCCAAAAGTCATGCATTTTTTTGGCACGCTTCCATGCCTCGTAGGCAAAAAAGCCGGGATAGTCTTTAGTATCCAGTCCCTGCTTGCTCCTGAAGATGGGATGCGAGCAGTGGACCTTGCCGTCAGTCAGCGTGAAAGGCTGCGCTTCCATGCTTATGTACCACCAGCGACCAGCCCACACCTCTATCTGGCCGTCTGGTTGCGTCTTAAGCCAATTTTCAAAGCTCTCGAAAGTGGGAAGCTCTTTCCCTTGCTCAGTGGCAAGGGTGGGCCTTCCGGCCCACACTCGCATTTTCATTAGATCTGCTCCTTTGCTTCGATTGTGTAACCTTCATCTGCAAGCAGATCCTTTACCCATGCGCCGGATGGTCCGGCGTCACGAGCCCATAGAAAAAACCCATCCTCTGTTTTTTTTCCGCCAAGGTTTGAGATGTACTTAGAAATGTTATCGCTGTACGCTTCAACCCAAACCTTGTAGCCGTCAACTGTTTTTGTGATCACTGCCTTCATGTCTTTATCCTCACTTCCCAGTACCGCTGGGTTCGGATGGGGGCGTTGTTGCCTCTCCATGTTTTTAATTATACATGTTTAAGCGTGTATGGCAAGGGGAGAAGTGTAAAGATTGAAAATGATTTGCTACAAATTTGCTACCAGCAGAAATGACCCCAATACAAACTATTGATATTTAAGAAATAATTAAAAATGCCACCCAGTCCATCATCGGCGCACAGCAAAAGCGCCGGGAGGGCTCGGGGCGGAGGGGGTGAGCAGGGGAGGATGTCGACTGCGGCATAGCGTTTAATAATACCATAAACGTCTCTCGTACACTGGGTGGGAGCTATGGTGGACTAGCGGGTGCCATCGCTTGCGGAATGAATCAGTTCTGTGGGACGGGTTTTGATCTGACCTCGGGGTTAGTGGGTATAATGTCGCTTTTGCCTTTAGATGTAGTAAGGAGCCGGGTATGAGAGCAGTTTCCCTTGCCGCCGTCACAGCGCTGATGGTCACCTCCAGTGGAGTTTGGGCGCAATCCCTCGACGATGATAAGCGCTGGACGGTTAAAGCCGAATTGGGTGCCATCAGTACTTCGGGTAATACCGAGGGCACGACTGTCAATGGCAAGATTACCGCCAAGCAGCGACTGGAGCGCTGGCACAATGAGTATGTGGCCAGTGCCCTCTACAAGGAGGACGAAGTGCTTCAGCCATCGGGAGAGCGCGTGGAGCAGACCACGGCGGAAAAATATTTTGTGTCCGCCAAAAGTGCCTATCAACTCAGCAACGAACACGGCAATCTGTTTGTGTTCGGCTCCCATACCCACGATGAATTCGGCGCTTATCGCAAGTACACTACCGCCTCCGCCGGTTATGGACTGCGTTTGATCGATAGCGAGTCGGTCACCCTGGATGCCGAGATAGGTCCCGGTTATTTTTGGGGTGACCGGGTGCAGGCCGACGATACCCTTGAGGCCGAGGAGGGCGCCATGCTGCGGGCGGCGGCGGACTTCGCCTGGGCGATGACCGAGAATGCCACCTTTAATCAGACGCTGGGCGTGGATGCCTCGGAGGAGAATACCCGCTACCAGAGTGATACCTCCGTCAGCGCCGTGATTACTGATCGCATGCAGATGAAAGTGGGTTACAGTGTGGCCCACGACAGCGAGGTGGCCGTGGATAAAGAGAGCACGGATACCACCACCTACATCAACCTGGTCTATAACTTTTAACGGCGAACGGCGGTATTGCCTTACTCCTCGGGTTTACACACCTCCCGCGCCCTGACGTAGGCGGGGCGGGAGGTACATTGTGCCAGCCATTGCCCCACGCGGGAGAATTCCGCCAGGCCCAGGTGCTCACTGGCGTGGTAAGTATCCGCCAGGCACGCCACCCAGGGGCAGATACTCATATCGGCAATGCTGTAGCTTTCGCCCAACATATACTCATGCCGAGCCAGGTGCTGCTCCAGCACATCCAGTAGACGACGGGTTTCGTCGGTGTAGCGCCGCAGAGGGTAGGGGTGGTCACACTGGTCGGCGGCGTAGACAAAGAAATGGCCGAACTGGCCGAACATGGGGCCGATATGTCCGGCCTGGAAAAACAACCACTGCTCGCAGGCACTTTTACCTGCCCTGTCCAGGGGGATATACTCACCGCTCTTTTCTGCCAGATAGCGTAAGATGGCGCAGGATTCCATCAGCGTGATGGGATGGTCGTCGGGACCCTGGGGATCCAGCAGAGCGGGAATCTTGCCGTTGGGATTCAGCACCTTGAAAGCTTCATCATGCTGGTCACCCTTGAGAATGTTGACTGTGTGCGGTTCGTAGGGCAGATGCATCTCCTCCAGCGCCAGGGCAACCTTGATACCGTTGGGCGTGTTCATGGAGTAGAGTTGCATACGCTGCGGGTGGCGGGCGGGCCAGCGCTGGCGAACAAGATGCAAATGCATGAAGTGCCTCCGGGATGGTTTTTTCTGGACGGCCCATTAATGAAACAGGTGGATCGATGAGTCTGACACATTGTGACGATCAGGGCGCCGCACAGATGGTGGATGTCAGTGCTAAGGATAGTACAGTGCGCGAGGCCCGTGCCAGCGGTTGGATAAGCCTGTCGGCTGAAGCCCTGGACGCCATAGAGGGCAATACCCTCAAAAAAGGCGATGCCCTGGCAACGGCGCGTATTGCCGGGATTCAGGCGGCCAAGCGCTGCAGCGATCTGATTCCCCTATGCCACCACCTGGCCCTCAGCAAAGTGAGCGTTGAGTTTCACTTCAATCGTGCGGCGGGTCGTATCGACATTGAGAGTCACTGCAAGTTGCGCGGGCAAACCGGTGTGGAGATGGAAGCCCTCACGGCAGTGAGCGTGGCGGCTCTGACGCTCTATGACATGTGCAAGGCGGTGGACAAGACCATGGTGATCGGCGATATCTGTCTCTTGGAAAAAACCGGCGGCCGCAGTGGCGTTTATCGTCGCCAGGAGCTCCGCTAATGACAGCGGATATTGTTATCCGCGTGCAGCGGGAAGACTTTTCTGTAGCCGCTGAATACGAGGATCTGCGCGCTCGGGGTGGCGATGCCGGCGCTGTGGTATTTTTTACCGGCTGCGTACGTGGTGACAGTGGCAGTGACCCTGTGGAAGCGCTGGTTTTGGAACACTACCCGGGGATGACGGAGGCATCGCTGCAGCGCATCGTTCAGGAAGCGACCGACCGCTGGGCAGTGCAAGCGGCCAGGGTGGTGCACCGGGTGGGACGGCTGGACCGGGGTGAGCAAATTGTGTTTGTGGGGGTTGCTTCGCGTCACCGGGGCGATGCCTTTGCCGCCGCGCAGTTTGTCATGGACTATTTGAAAACACAGGCGCCTTTCTGGAAAAAGGCGATACACGCCAGTGGCGAGCGCTGGGTAGAGGCGAACGCGAGTGATACGGCTGCCGCCGCGCGCTGGTCACTACCCACTACCGGGTAACTTGGCTACAATGTCGAAATGACCGAAAGAGACCCTTTATGACCATTGCGCAATTTGAGACTTGGTCGCTGTATGTGGGGATAGGCGGCCTGATTGTCTTTATGGTGTTTATCATGTGGGACCTGGCAAAAAAGTCCGGGGCGGGGAAGTTCGGCACTTTCATCCTGTTCCTTGCCCTGGGGTTGGGTTTACTGGGATTTTTAATAAAAACCGTTCTGGTGCGCACCATCGGGTGACCGGCTTGGCGAATAACCGCTTTACTCCCTATCAGTCACAGGCTTGATACCATGTTTGAACTGTTTACGCCTGAATCCAAGGTGCAGAAAGACCGTCAGGTCATGCACGATACCGATGCGCGGGTGGCCAAGTACAGTCGCCGCGGGCTGGTGCTGAATTTTGGTGTGTTTGCCCTGGCGCTCGCCTTTGGCGATTTCTTCCATCAACAAACCACTCTGGCGGTAGTGTTACTGACCGGCCTGCTGCTGGTGACGCTGTTGCGCAGCTACTATCTGTTTCGCTTTGAAGTGCTCTATGCCCGCGGTCCCCGGCGCTGGCGCACCCAGTATTTCATGGCCTCTTTCCTTGGGGCCATCTGGTGGAGCGTTATTCTGGTGAGCCTCACCTGGGTACAGGGTATGCGCGATGAAACGCTGGTCATGTGGCTGTACACGGTGGTGTTTTATTCTTCCGTGGCCAATGTCTTCGCGCCCTATTTCCGCTTTTTGAAAATCTACCTGTTTATTGGTCAGGTACCGGCGGCGATTACCGCCTTATTGCTGGCCAGTACCGACGGTTTTTTGTACGGCATGATTATGCTGTTATTTTACCTGATGCTGGTGCATCAGGCGCGCTCCACCTCCAGCACTTACTGGGAACGCCTGGAGGCCAACTACATTTTGCACGAGCGCGCTCGTGGCCTTGAATATGAGCAGCGCAGTTCTCGTGCCGCCATTGAATTGAAAAACGAATTTCTGGTGAATCTCGGCCACGAATTTCGCACCTCTCTGAATGACATTCTCGGCACTCTGGCGCTGGTGGACGACAACCAGTTGACGGATCGGCAGCGAGAGTTGCTGGCCATGGCCGCCAAAGCGGGTGAACGTCAGTTGGATTTGGTGAACAATGTGGTGGACTTTTCCAAAATCACTACACGCACGCTGGCACTGGAAGAGTCGGTGTTTGACTTGCGGCGGCTGGTGGCCAAGCTGGTGAAGGACTTTGCCCTGGAAGCGCACCAGCAGGGGGTGGAGCTCAACTATCTGTTGGCCGATGACCTGCCCCTGAGGGTCAAAGGTGATGCAGCGCGCTTGCGGCAGATTTCCGCCAGCCTGCTGGCTCACGCCATTAAATTTTCCCTGACCGGCAATGTTTTTATCGATGTAATCTATAACAGTGATGAAGGCGAGACGGGCGAGCTGCAGGTGGTGATTAGCGACTCCAGCGACAGCCGCGGTGACGACGCTCGCGATACCGACACCATGGGATTACAGGAAGCCGAACAAACTGGACGCGTGGGTATTGGCTTGGCCATTAGCAAGGGGCTGGCCGAGTGTATGGGCGGCAGTGTGCATATGCGTAAAACCCCGAGTGGCGGCAACCGTCTGGTAATCAATACTCCTCTGTTGGCTATTTCCCACCAGGGTAAAAAACTGGGTGCCGACCAGCGCCTGCAGGATAAGCAGGTACTGCTGGTGGATGTGCCCGATCGGGTTGCCATGGATCTGGTGGATGAAATGGCTAACTGGGGCGTACAGGCGCTGCCGCTATATGGTTATGAACAGGCGGTTAACAAGGTGGAAGCGCTGCTGCAGCAGGGGCAATCGGTGGACCTGGTGCTGATCTACAACCGCCTTAAAAGCTTCGACGCCCTGGCATTGTCTCGCGAACTGGTGGGTCGAAAAGTGACGGCGTCGATTCCCCAATTGATTGCCATGAGCGTGTTGCAGCGCGATGCTGAAGAAGTCCGCGAACACTTGCAACGCTATCCACAGGTGGGTTGTATTGAAAAGCCGATGATGTACAACCAGCTCTATGAAGTGTTTTGCGATCGAATGCTGGGGGAGCCGGTGGAGGTGCCCGAGCGTTTAGACGATGATGAAAGTGCCGACGAGGAGGAAATCACTCCTGGTTCACGGCGAGTGCTGGTGGTGGAGGATCACCGCGTTAACCAGATGGTGGCCTCGGGGATGCTGAAAAAGCTGGGCTGCTTTGTGCAGTTGGTGGCGTCTGGCCCCGAAGCTGTTGCCGTGCTGGAAAAAGATAATTTCGATTTTGTATTGCTGGATCACGAGTTGCCCGACGATCAGGCCCGCCTGGCACTGGAAGAGATACGGGCGCTGGAGAAAACCCAGAACCAGCGCCACCCCGTGCCCGTCGTAGCCATGATTCCCTCTCTCAAAGAGGGTGATGAAACCTGGTTAAAAGCGGCGGGGTACAGCGACTATATTGAAAAGCCGCTGCGTTTTGAGGATGTGGAAAACCGCATCCAGCGCTGGCTGAGCAACTGAACTTACAAGTCGAATTCGGCCCAAATGGGACAGTGGTCCGAAGGCCGCTCCATACCGCGTATTTCGTAATCAACCCCCGCCCGTGTGCACAGGGGCTGCAGTGCGGCGCTGGCCAGTATCAAGTCGATACGCAGGCCGCGGCGCGGTTCGCGTTCAAAACCGCGGCTGCGGTAATCAAACCAGCTGAAGGTATCATTGTGATCGGGAAAGTGCTGGCGGTAAGTGTCCACAAAACCCCAGTCCAGAAGCCGCTGCAACCACTCGCGCTCTTCCGGTAAAAAGCTGCACTTGCCGGTACGCAACCAGCGCTTGCGGTTATCTTCACCGATACCAATATCGCAATCGCGATGGGAAATGTTCATGTCTCCCATCAAGATCACCGCGTCCTCGGGTGAAAAATACTCACCCAGAAAGGCCATTAAATCCGCGTAGTATTTCTGCTTGGCGGGAAATTTAATTGGATGATCCCGGCTTTCACCCTGAGGGAAATAGCCATTGAGAACAGTAATCTCGCCTTTCACCGGGTGGGCAAAAGAGCCGCCGATAAAACGCTTTTGCGCCTCCTCGCCATCGTCGGGAAAGCCGCGGATTTCCTTCAGCATGGGCGCTCGGGATAACAGCGCCACACCGTAATGGGTTTTCTGCCCATGGAAGGCCACGTGATAACCCATCTCGCGAATCGTGTCAGCGGGAAACTGGTCGTCGGCGACTTTGGTTTCCTGCAAACCGATAAACTCCGGTTGATACTTGTCGATAATGGCCTGTAACTGGTGCAGGCGCGAGCGAATACTGTTGATATTGAAAGAGATGGTTTTCATTCGGTGTTCTCAATCAGAGCCGTTGCCAAAATTGGCAATTTTGGGCGCATCGTCGGAACGGGAGAGATTAATAAAATCCCCCAGGATCATCCCCGACTCGTACAGGTAGGGATCATTGTGGGGATCGATTTTATCGGGAGCGGTCTCTTCCACTTCCTCATCCTCGTCCAACTCACCGCTGTCACTGATATCGGCGTAGCTCTCATAGGGCTCCAAGCCTTTGGCCTTGCGACGGGCATTTTCGTATTTGAGAATACGCGCCTCCTGCTCTTTTTGCTCCTGCAGGCGGGTCTCCTCACGCAGAGAAACACTGGTGCGCGCGGAGGTTTCGTCGATCATGGCCTGTTGTCGCAGCAGAAAAATAAAGTCCGGATCGCTGGTGACACGTTGTTCATGCCCGGTCATCAGTTTGGGCAAAATGTCGTCGATATTGTAGTAGACATCGTGCTTAACGGCGTGAATGCTGTCCCAGGGCAGGGCGAAGTCATAGCTGCTTTCACCCACCTCTTCGGGGTCAATTAGCGAGGGTAGAGTGATATCGGGCACAATGCCCCGGTGTTGGGTGCTGTCGCCCGATACGCGGTAGAACTTGGATTCGGTGACTTTCAACTGGCCGTGCTTGAGCGGTTGCAGTGACTGCACCGTCCCCTTGCCAAAAGATTGATCGCCGACAATGATGCCGCGCCCGTAATCCTGTATGGCACCGGCAAAAATTTCCGAGGCGGAGGCGCTCAGGCGATTGATTAAAACCACCAGTGGACCGCGGTAGGCCGCCTTGGTATGAGAGCGGTAATTGCGCGAGATCAATTGATTGGTCTGGCGGATTTGCACCACCGGCCCCTGGTCGATAAACAGGTCGGTCAGTGCCGTGGCCTCTTGCAGGGAACCGCCGCCATTATTGCGCAGGTCGATAATAATCCCATCGACACCCTCGGCCTCCAGTTCGGCCAACAGCTTGATAACATCGCGGGTGGTGCTGCGGTAGTTGGGGTCGCGCTGACGGTAGGCCTCGAAGTCCATATAGAAGGTGGGAATATCAATAATGCCGATTTTGTGGCGGTCTTCGCCTTCGCCCACTTCAAAGGTGGCCTTGCGCACGGCCTGCTCTTCCAGTTTCACCTCGTCGCGCTTAATGGCTATGCGATGGGTGGTGGCGCCGGGGGGTGCCTTGGCCGGAAGAATATCCAGGCGTACCACTGTGCCTTTTTTGCCGCGAATCAGGTCCACCACTTCATCCAGTCGCCAACCGATGACATCCACCATCTCGCCATCCTTGCCCTGGCCTACAGCGACAATGCGGTCGGCCGGCTTGAGTTGCCCCTGCTTGTCGGCGGGGCCGGCGGTGACCAGGCGCACAACCTTGGTGTACTCGTCCTCGCTTTGCAGGATTGCGCCTATACCTTCCAGCGACAGCGACATGTTGATATTGAAGTTTTCCAGCATGCGCGGTGACAGGTAATTGGTATGCGGGTCAAACAGCATGGTGAAGGCGTTGATCACCGTGTTGAAGGCATCCTCGCTGGTTTGCTGGGTTATGCGGCGCGCCTGGGCCCGGTAGCGTTTGGCCAGCAGCTCGCGGCTCTCGGCCACCGATTTGCCGGTGAGCTTGAGCGACAACAGGTCGGATTTGACACGCTTGCGCCACAGCTCGTCGGCCGCTTCGCTATCGGCCGGCCACTGGGCCTCTTCGCGGTCTACCAGGAAGGATTCTTCGGTGTCGAATTCGAATTCGACGTCTTCGTTTTCAAGCCTGGCCACCACTTGATCGAGACGATCGCTGGCGCGCTGGCGGAAAAGCGTGAATATCTCAAAGCTCTTGTTCAGGTCCCCGCGCTGGAAGTCATTATCGAACTGATGGCGGTGCTTATGAAAATTAGCGATGTCACTGGCGAGAAAGAAGCTCTTGCCCGGGTCCAGGTGATTCAGGTAGGTGTCCAGGAAGTTTTCCGACAAGTCGTCATCCAGGTTCTGCTTGCGGAAATGGTGGCGCTGCAGGGTGCTGACAATTTCAGCCGCCGAGGCCTGCTGCTCCGAGGAGAATTCCAGCGAGTCCAGCGCCAGACTGGCAGGTACCGCCAGTAGGGTGGCGAGCAGCAGGGTAAGATGCGCGGTAAAACGCGAAAAGGAGCATAATTTCAAAACCATGGGGATTCTTGCCTAACTTGCGGAGCGATTATCCTACACTATATCAGCCCGGGGCTGAAAAACGAATTAGCCCGGGTACCAGTCTAATAGACCATAAAATCGCGTATTCGTGCGGTTTGACTGGTGTACTCGTCTCCATTGGGAAACCCTCGCTGGCCCGGCTCCGTCACTCACCCGCCGTGCAGCAGTCGCCCTGGATCAGTCAAGCCGTTGTCGCAGCCGCCGCCACAGCCAGTAATCCACACTGGTATAGCGGCCGGGGCCCCAGAAAAGCAGGGCCAGCAGCATGACCAGATAGGTGACGGCGAACTCGACGCCGTTATTGAGAATGACGAATTTGCCACTGGCGGTGAGCCAGTCATAGTGGCCGTGCTCGCGCAAAATGCTGCGGGCGCGCTCCAGTTTCTCGGCAGATTGCTCCACACGCTCATTGGCAAAGGGCGCAGACGGGTCGGCGATGGCCTGCCAGCCATTCTCGGCGTGGACCATACCGATGGCCACCAGTATGGTGACAATCAGCGGCAGACAGATGGCGCGGGTAAACAGCCCCAGGGTCAGCAGCACGGCGCCGGCCAACTCGGCGGTCATGGCCAGCGCGGCCATAAGCCAGGGCAGGGGCAGGCCCAACCCCCAGTCGGGGTTGCCGAACCAGGCCACGGTATCTTCAAAGGCGGTGAGCTTGTTCATCCCCGCCATCCAGAATACCGGTGCCAGGTAGAGTCGCAGCGCCAGTGCGGGCAGGCCGTCGGCGCGTTGCAGAAGGTGAGTCAGTTGTTGCCAGAGTCCGAGGCTTCGCGTGAGCATGGCGTGGTCCTTATCCGTAGTTTTTTAAATAATCATACTCAGACACCTGAGTCGTCCGTTTATTACACCGGCGGTGGTAACTGGACGCCGGGTTTTATATACTCCGTCCCCCATTATTGATTGTTCGGTCGTCATCGCAAGGGTTGGCGGCCATTCCATGTGGCCTTTGGTAGGGGTCACCACTGACTGTAAGGATAGAGATTATGCCTGTTATTACCCTCCCCGATGGTTCCCAGCGCCAGTTTGACCAGCCCGTCACCCTGATGCAAGTGGCCGAGGATATCGGTCCCGGTCTGGCCAAGGCCACCGTGTGTGGTCGTATTGACGGCCGGTTGGTGGACGCCTGCGAGACCATCACCGAGGATGCCAGCATTACCCTGATTACCGGTCGCGACCCTGAAGGGTTGGAAGTAATCCGCCACTCTTTTGCTCATTTGGTGGGTCATGCGGTTAAACAGCTGTTCCCCGAGGCCAAAATGGCCATCGGCCCGGTCATTGAAAACGGTTTCTACTACGATATCGATTACCCCCGTCCGCTGACCGAGGAGGACCTGGAGCGCATCGAGCAGCGGGTGCAGCAACTGGTGGAAAAAGACTACCCGGTCATCAAGAAAATGACTCCGGTCGGTGAGGCGCGGGAGGTGTTTGCCGGGCGTGGCGAGGATTACAAGGTGGAGCTGGTGGACGGCATTATCGCCGCGGGTGAGCAGGCCGTGGGCCTCTACCACCACGAGGAATACATCGACATGTGTCGCGGCCCCCACGTGCCCAATACCCGGGTGCTGCGCTACTTCAAGTTAATGCGTGTGTCCGGCGCCTACTGGCGCGGCGATGCCAGCAATAAACAGTTGCAGCGCATCTACGGCACCGCCTGGAACGACAAAAAGGCGCTCAAGGCCTACCTGCGGCAACTGGAGGAGGCGCAAAAGCGCGACCACCGCAAGTTGGGCAAGAAGTTTGACCTCTTCCATATGCAGGAGGAGGCGCCGGGCATGGTGTTCTGGCACCCCAAGGGCTGGACGGTATACAAGACTCTGGAAAACTACATGCGCGAGCAACAGCAGCGCCACGGCTACAGCGAGATTCGCACACCGCAGGTGGTGGATATGACCCTGTGGCAGAAATCCGGCCATGCCGACAAGTTCGGCGAGGGGATGTTCGTGCTCAAATCCGAGGAGCGCGACTTCGCCGTCAAACCCATGAACTGCCCCTGCCATGTGCA
>CBFGUT010000099.1:0-10942 GCA_965652265.1 uncultured Cellvibrionaceae bacterium
GAACTGTGGCGCGCGGTGCGCCTGGTGGTGGACACGGGCTTGCACGCCAAGCAGTGGACACGCGAATTTGCCATTGACTATTTTGTGCAGAACACGCCCATGACCCGCGCCGACGCCGTGCGCGAAGTAGAGCGCTATATTGTTATGCCGGCCCAGGCCACCGCCTATAAAATCGGTATGAACAAATTGCTGGCCTTGCGCGAACACGCCGAGCAGGCATTGGGGTCGGACTTCGACTTGCGTCTTTTTCACGATCAGGTGCTGGGCGGTGGCGCCTTGCCCTTGTCGGTGCTGGAAGAACAGCTGGCGCAGTGGCTGGCAACGCAGTGATTGATCGGAGTGGTACAATTCCGGCCGATTTTTCCATTCGAACACAGAAGAGGTTTGTCGATGTTGATACGTTTGTTTGTGCTGGCCTTGGTGGCGTCGATGGCGGTACCGGCCATGGCCGATTTGCGCACCATGGGCCGGGATTACCGGCAGATGAAATCCAATTACCAGATCTTGCGCGGCGTGCGGAATCGCTGCCCGGAGTTGTCCTTGCCAGTGCTGGTAGCGGATCAAAAGGTGGATAAAACCCTGCGGGATAAATTGGGTTTAGAGAAGTTTATGCAAGTGCAGGTGGCAATGCAGCAGTCGGACATGCATCAAAACGCCGCCGCCGTGACCCGGCAATTGATGGAGAGCGTGGACGGTTGCGATGACCCGCGTCTGGCCGAATCTATGCAGCGCCTGGAAAAAGTTCACAGCGAGGCCTATGCCCGCCTGCAGGCGGAAGTGCCACTGGCCAAACCCGAGGACGTGCCCGTGCCGCTGCGCCGCCAGTAGGTTGGGTAAGTGCAACGCCACCCAACACCCCAAGCCTTGGGTGGCGCGGAGCTTACCTGACAAACAGGTCATTTCCGAGGGTGCGCCCGTTCCTTTGCGCCGCCAGTAGTGCGCGGCGTTACCCCGATAGCCTGCTAGACTGACAGAGTCATTCAGTCGGAGGGCAAGCCAATGCGCGCGACAATGCTATGGGTGTTTTTGCTGGGCTGGGCGGCGGCCAGCCTGGCGGCGGAGATCGAGGGTCAGTGGGTGACGGTGGACGATAAAACCGGCGAGGCGAAAAGCATCGTGCGCCTGTGGGTCACCGAGGCCGGTGAGCTGGAGGGGCGCATCGAGCGCATTCTTCGCGAGGACGCGCGCGCCGACCTCTGTGAAGAGTGCCCGGGGGAACTCCAGGGGCAGCCTATTGAAGGGCTGCGTTTTCTCTGGGGGTTTACGCCCGATGGCGACCGTCGCTGGCACAAGGGTGAAATTCTCGACCCCAAGAATGGCAAGATATACCGCGCCACGGCCACCCTGAGCGAGGATGGCCAAAGCCTGGACCTGCGCGGTTACGTGGGCATCCCCCTGTTTGGGCGCAGCCAGACCTGGCAGCGTTATACGGGTGAGACCGAGCCGGTCAGCCCGTGAGGGCTGAGAGCCGCACATCTGCGCCGAGCACTCGCTGCAATCGCCCCTCGGCATCCATCAGTGGCACCGCCACGGTAAAACAGAAGGCGTCTGTGGCACTGGAGCGATAGACCCCACTGATGTGCGGTTGCCGGCTGGCGAGTACGGCGCGAAACCAGTGGCGCTGGCTCCAGTCGCGGCCTTGAGCAGCGCTGCCATCCAGATGACGCAGATCCTCGGCAAAGATATTGGCAGTCAGCTGACAGCCGCTGGCATCCACCAGATAGAGCAATTCGAAGCGCGGGTCGCGCTCCAGCGCATGCCTGAGGTTGATTTCCACCGCGGCGGCATCCCCGGCCAGCAACAGCGGTTGACGGGCGAGAGCCTCTACCGCCGTGCGCGCCTGATGATGTAGCTGCAACTGGAAGTCCCCCAAACCCTCCAGCAATGTGTCGCTCTGACGGTGTACCGACCGGCCGAGGGCTGTTACCCGACTGGCGCTCTCCAGCATCTGATTGGAAGCGGTGGAGACGGTGTGGACGTCCTCATTCATGGCGCCAATGGCGGCGCCGATCTGCGCGGTACCGGTGGCCATGGCACCCACCCGGGTATCCAGTTCGTCCATGGCACCGCGCACCGATGACAACTCGCTGCGCATACTGTGCACGCCTTGTTCACCGGCATTCACCGCGCACTGCATGTGATCGCCGGCCTGGGTCAATTCATTCATGTCGCCGCGAAAACGCTCAATAATGGCTGCCACCTGGTCGGTGGCGTCGGTGGTGTGGTGAGCCAGCCGGCGCACTTCTTCAGCCACCACAGCGAAGCCGCGTCCGTGGACACCGGCGCGGGCAGCCTCGATGGCGGCATTGAGTGATAACAGGTTGGTCTGCTTGGAAATATCGGCAATAACACCGATGACCTGGGCCACCTCTTCCAGTTGTGATTGCAGGCGCTCAATGGCATGACCGAGTTGTCGCTCGCTGTGGCTGATGGTGCCGATATGTTCCAGCACCTGGCCACTGCCGGCTTCGCACTGTCGCAGGGAGGTGGCCACTTGTGTGGAAAAAGCCGCCATTTCCTGTGCGCCCGGTACCAGTTCGGTTTCCACGGTGGTGGCGATTTCCTCACTGGTGCTGGCAATGGTGTCGGCGGCGCGAGCCAGGTCGCGACCGGTGGTCTCGGTGGCACTCGCCAGTTGATTGAGCACGGGCGCTTCACCGGCGATATTCACCGCTGCCGACAGGCTGAGGCCGATGCGCTGATGCAAGCTTTCCAAAAACTGATCGATGCGCTCACAGGTGGGATTGCGCCCCTCCAGGCGGCGGGTGAGATCCTGATGAGCCAGTACGGCGTCCAGGCGGCGAGCGGTATCGCCACCACTCCAGGGCCAGGTGAAACTACCCATGCTGTCGTCCTCTGTCCGGGTAAAACAGAGTCACAGCAACAGATGTGCCATTTTGCGCCAAGCCTGCAGGGGCGGGAGTACAAGGTTATTTATGCCGCACACGGCACAAATCCGTGCCCCGAAAAGTGGCAAACGCCGGAAGGCAGGCCCTTCAGTCGATCACCCGCCGGACCAGTGTTCCTGCTTTTTGAGCGTCAGACGTCCGACATCCGACGTCCGACATCAGTATATGACCCAGCTTATAGCGAAGCCTGCGGTGAGGTTATGGCGTGTTTCCACCAGTGGGCTGTCGAGGAAATCGGTGCCGGAGAGGTTGGCGTAGCGGCTGTAAAAGGCATACCAGAAATCACCGTGGCGGCGGGTGACGGCCAGTGCTCCATTAAAGCCACTGTAGCCGCTTTCGGCATCGTAGGCCGGGCGCTCGGGCAGGGCGTATTCGGGCAGAACTGTGTAGTAGTAGTTGTGATACTTGCCTGAGGCGAACATGGGACCGGCGCGCAGGTGCAGATCCCACTCGCTCTTTAATTTATGGCGGTAGATTATCGCGGGGGTGGAGACCAGACCAATATACTCGGGAGAGCCCTGTCCCACCGTCATCACCGCCCGCACTGGTAAAGTGAGGGAAAACCCCTCGCGAAAGCTGTCGCCGGTGAGGTTGATATTGAGCGCCGGCCCGCCTTCCAGGGTAGAAGCCAGTTCGGGCATGCCCTGGCGAAGCGCGTTTTTGTGATTGTCGGGTGTGAAGGACACGGCCAGGCTGGCGGTGAACTCCAATTGGTCTGTGCGCAAAAAGTCGCCGCGCACCCCATCGCGGTCAGTGCGAAATACCGGCCCCCTGTAGACCACATAGGGAATGGGGGCCACATAACTGCGGTTAGTTTTGCTGCCGCGATAATCGGGCGTGGTGAGCCCGCCAATGCCGATACCCAACTCCCAGCGCTTTTCGGGCTCAGTGGTGGATGTTGATCTCGTCTCGGTGCCGGGAGTCTCCGTTTGTCCCCAGCTTAGGGAGGCGGCCAGTAGCAGCAGGTAGGTAGCGAGTGGGGTCAATACAGGGAATCGGGTCATAGTGCCTCAATGCAGGGTGGCGGGGCCGAAGAGTTCGCGGACGGCGGCAGTGTCAAAATGGTAATGCTGGTTACAGAACTGGCAGTCTATATCGATGGCGCCGCGCTCGGCCAGCAGGGCTTCCACCTCCTGACGACCCAGGGCGCGCAGAGCCTCGGCACTGCGCTCGCGGGAGCAGCGGCAGTGAAAGTGCAGGGCGGTGGGGCTGAACAGCCTCGGCGGCTGTTCATGATAGAGCCGGTAGAGCAGGGTTTCGTGAGGCACATCCAGCAGTTCCTGGGCGGTGAGGGTGTCGGTGAGGGCTTCCAGCGTCTGCCAGTGATCGGCGTTTTGCTCGGCACTGGCTACCTGCTGGGGCAGCGCCTGCAGCAACAGGCCACTGGCTCCCTCGGCGCTGGCGGCAAGCCACAGGCGGGTGGTGAGCTGCTCGGACTGCTGGAAGTAGTGTTCCAGGCAGCCGGCCAGATTGTCGGCGTCCAGCGGCACTATGCCCTGATAGCGCTCCCCGCGGCTGGGGGTGAGGGTAATCGCCAGCACTCCCTGGCCGAGTATGTCACGGAGTGTGGCGCCCTCCGGGGGCAGTTCGGTTTCTTCCCGCGGGCGGACGATGGCGCGCACTTCGCGATGATGACTGCATTCGGCCATGATCAGCGACACGGCGCCTTCGCCGCGCGCCTGCAGGCTGATGGTGCCATCGAACTTGAGCGTGCTCGACAGCAGGGCAGCTGCGGCCACAAATTCACCCAGCAGCCGGGTCACTCCAGGAGGATAGGGATTGTTGGCCACAATGGGGGCAAAGCTGTCGGTGATGGTGACAATTTCGCCGCGGATATCGCAGTGATCAAAGACAAATCGGTGTAGTAAATCGGTTTTACTCATGCGGGTGGTATCTCAACCTGTGCCGGGATTAATCGCAGTGCTCGCGAATCAGCGCTTCCATCTCGGCCTGATGCTCCCGGCGCTCACGCTCGGAAACCTTCAGGTCATTGCCGTCTTCGTCGATAAAGGCCACCGGGCCGCTGATATCGCGCAGATAGCTTCGTGCTTTTCGGCATTGAGCCTGCCGCTCGCGTTCGCGCACCTGCTGTTCGCGCAGTTGTTGGCGCTGGGTGTGGGCACTGGTTTTGTCCTCGGCGAAGACTCGATTGAGAGCCTGGCGTTGCTTGTGGCTTTCATCGATATTGACCGGCGTGAGCTGATCATCAATGGCCTCCACGTCGCTCTCGCTGTCCGCAGTTGGTTTGCGATCGGAATAGTGTACCTTGCCGTCCTCATCGGTCCAGCGGTAGAGCTCGGCTGTGGCCGGAAGTACGACACTGACTAAGAATAACAGCGCGAAAGTTTTTGCAGCCATGACGGAATCCTTGTTATTTATCCATCTGTTCTCGAAAGCGGTGAATCTGTCGGCGCTCTTTCTTGTTGGGGCGGTGGTCGCTGACGAGAAAAGAGCCCAGGCCGGCCTTGCGTTCAGCGGCCCGGCGCTCGCGCAGGGCGAGGCTCTCGGCTGTCTCGCGGTAGAGCTTTTGGGCTTCGGGCGCTCCGCGACGCTGGTCAGAGAGGGCCAGCACCTCCACGGTCTTGTCATCGTAACCCTGGCGAATGGTCAGCATCATGCCGGGGCTGATTTCCCGGCTGGCCTTGGCGCGCAGGCCGTCCACCTGGATTTTACCACCTTCCAGCGCCTGTTTGGCGATACTGCGGGTCTTGAAAAAGCGCGCGGCCCACAGCCACTTGTCGATACGGAGTTTATCGCTCATGGGTGACGCTGGCCGGGGGCATGATTTCGCTGAAGTGCTCGATGGCCGGGTAGGCGTCAATGCGCCGTGGCACCTGGCTGTCGGGCTGATGAATGGCCAGCAGGTGAGCGATGCCGAAATCCCGCGCCGAGTCCAGTACCGTGAGAGTATCGTCGATAAACAGGGTGCGCGCCGGCTCGAAGGGTTCACGCGCAGCCAGTGCGTGCCAGAAATCCTGGGCTTCCTTGGGGTGACTCAATTCGTGGGAGGAAATGACCAGATCCAGCCAGCGGTCGATGGCGGTGACCTCAAATTTGAGAGAGATGCTCTGAGGGTGAGCGTTGGTGACCAGCATGGCACGTTTACCGTGTTGTCGCAAACGGGTGAGGAACTCCTCCACATGCGGGCGCACCTGGATCTTGTGCTTCACTTCCTCCTTCAGAGCGCGAATATCCAGCGCCAGGGTATCGGACCAGAATTGCAGGCAGTACCACTGCAGGCTGCCGCGGTGGTGGGCAATCTTCGCCTCCAGCTGCGGGCGCACCTGGTCGAAGGGCTGGCCGTGAATCTCCGCGTAGCGAGCCGGCAGATACTGTAGCCAGAAATAGTTGTCAAAGTGTAGATCGAGCAGTGTGCCATCCATATCCAGCATCACTGTGTCGATGTCATTCCAGTCAATCATTCGCAATTCACATCTTGGGCAGACAGCGCGGGGAATATCTTGCTACTATCGGGCTTCACCTGACGCCCCCGCTGGCGATTTTGAAGTGACACGCCGCCCTTGGGGCGCCTCGTATACAGAGCCCAGTATGCCGACAAAACCCGAGATATTAAAGCGCCGTTTGGTGGCCGAGAGCCGATTGTTTCGCGCCGAGGAGCTGCAACTGCGATTTAGCAACGGTGCCGAGCGCACCTACGAAAAACTCTGCTCCCGCGGTCGCGGCGCTGTGTTGATGATTCCCATGGTGGATGAGCGCACCGTGTTGATGGTGCGCGAATACGCCGGTGGTCTGGAGGATTACCATCTGTCCCTGCCCAAGGGCGCCATGGACAAGGGTGAGACAGCGGAGGAGGCCGCCAACCGGGAATTGAAGGAGGAGGTGGGCTACGGCGCCGGCAGTATCCAGGCACTCAAGCAGATTTACCTGTCACCGGCCTATATGGAACACCGTATCCATGTAATGCTCATGCGCGACCTCTACCCGGAGACCCTGGAGGGTGACGAGCCCGAGCCCCTGGAAGTGGTACCCTGCAATATCGACAAGCTGCTGGAACTGGTGATGCGTGAGGAAGTGTGCGAAGGCAGGACCATCGCCGCGCTGTTTCTGGCGCGCGAGTGGCTGGCACAGTATGGATGAACCGGGTGAACTGCCGCGGCGAATGGCGGCACTGGCGCATCGTGCCGGAGCCGCCATCATGGCTTTTTTTCAGAGCGGCAACTTCGGTATTGAACACAAGGGCGACCAGTCGCCGGTCACCACGGCGGACATGGCTGCCCACGATATTATTGTGTCGGCCTTGCCTCAACTGCTGGCAGTGCCAGTACTGTCGGAAGAGGGCGTGGAGCTGGCCAGTGTCGAGCGCCGCCGTTGGTCGCGCTATTGGTTGATTGATCCGCTGGACGGCACCCGCGAATTTATCGAAGGCCGCGGCGAGTTTACCGTAAATATTGCCCTGATTGATGCCGGAAGACCGGTATTGGGCGTGGTGTATTGCCCGCCACATGAGCGGCTCTATGTAGGCAGCCAGGATGAGAGCCTGGGATCGGTCGGGGCCTTTGTGCAGCTGGACGATGGCTGGCAGCGCCTAGGGGGTACCGCCTTTGCCCAGGGCGATAATCTGCACCTGGTGCAGGGCCGCCGCTCTCGCTCGATGGCCGAATCGCAACTGATGGCGGAGCTTAACGCCCTGGACAAGGGGCTGGTCGCTCACCAACTGGGCAGCTCGCTTAAGCTCTGTGCGCTGGCTGAAGGGCGGTACCATATCTATCCGCGCCTCGGCCCCACCAGCGAGTGGGATACGGCCGCCGGGCAGGCGGTGTTGGAGGCGGCCGGCGGGGCGGTGCTCAATGCTCACACCCTGGAACCGCTGACCTATAACAGTGGCGACAGCCTGCTGAACCCTCCCTTCTGGGCACTGGCGGATTGGAGCCCGGCATCCCGGCGCATTTGGCAGCAGTTGCACCGCCGACTGCAGGAGTCGAGCGGTTCATGAGAGCAGGGCGCCACCCCCTATATAACCAGTTTAAATAGAAATTGCGGCAAATCAGTTTCCAAAAAGTCTAACCTGCCCCCATGCTTCCACTGACAGCCGCCGGTGGCGTGCTAAGCTTGAAGAGATAGCACAGGGAGCACACCATGACGACTCGCGCGCGTGAAAAATTTGGCATATCCATCAAGATTAACCACACCGGGGCTTTGCGCCGCCGTTTAATTTCAGAAATCACCGATCTGGAACGCCAGATGAACGCTCACAAGGTACAGGGAGGCGCTACCGACTTCGCGTTGATGGCCGCCTATAAGGAACTGATCAATAGTCGTAAATCCCTATTGCGGCAACTACCCAACTCCTGGTGTTGGTAGTCGTACACTGACAACACTTCCCGCTTTCTTTGTCGATACTTTTTCCGAGCGATCCAGCCTCCGAGTGGTCCGGCGCGGCTTAGCAGGCCGTCATCGCCGATGGGTTCTCCACGAGCAGAACAAAGGCTCTGTTTTGTGCACCAATGTGGATACTTATGCCTTCCTGATGAGGCGATAATGCTCCAATTTGATACACGCGTCTGACTCGCCATTTGCTGCATTAAAGTGCGGTCTTGCACGCAACTGGTGCCTTCCGTCTCCGATCCACCGTGTGAGACGGGCTCTGGCGAATGTCTCATAACCTGGTTAACCAGTTGATTTTATTTACATAAAAAAATAACTCAGTCACTCCATCTGGCGCTGGCACTGTCCTTGCTCTTACCTCCCCAACACCGGCTCCGCGAGGCGGAACCGTCTGATCAACAGAGCGGGAATGCACCATGCACCAAAATGTAAAAAATGCCGAAATTGTCAGTCTGCCCCGACCGCGCATGCGCTCGGGAAAAGTCTGGTTGGTAGGCGCCGGGCCGGGCGATGCGGAGTTATTGACACTGAAAGCACTCAAGGCCATAGAGCGCGCCGATATTATTTTCTATGACCAACTGGTGAGTGCAGAGATTCGTGCGCTCTTTCCTGCGACCACACCTGCCATCTATGTGGGCAAGATTAAAAATCATCATGCCATCGGCCAGCAGGCATTGAATAAGCTGCTGGTGGATCATGCCCAAAAGGGGTTACAGGTTTGCCGCGTGAAAGGCGGCGATCCCTTTGTCTTTGGCCGGGGCGGTGAAGAACTCTTGACGCTGCGACAGGCGGGAGTCAATGCCGAAGTGATACCCGGGATTACCGCCGCTTCCGGTTGCACCAGCGCCGCCGATATTCCACTGACCCACCGGGGTGTATCACAGGGTTGCACACTGGTCACGGGCCACGGTGAAACAGATGTGAAGGTCAACTGGCAGGCCCTGGCGGCGCTCGATCACACCCTGGTGTTCTATATGGGAGTGACCCGCGCGGCGATGATCAGTGGCGAATTACAGCGTGCCGGCCTCGGTGGCGAGACGCCGGCAGCCATTATTGAGAACGGCTGCCGCCACAACCAGCGCGTGGTGATTACCAGCCTCGCGTCGCTGGCGGAGGCGGTGGTCGAAGAGGCCGTGCAATCGCCCGCGCTGATTGTGGTGGGTGCTGTGGTATCGCTGCAGGAGCAACTGCAGCAGACGTGCCGTCAGGTGTTGGCCACACACCCGGCCATCAGTGCTTGATTTTGAGGGGAGAAGTGAATATGACACAGCGTATTATTGTAGTGGGCAACGGCATGGTTGGTCACAAATTTATCGACGGTCTGGTGAACAGCGACAAAGCCGAAGAATTTGAGGTGCTGACGTTTTCCGAAGAGCCTCGCCTCGCCTATGATCGGGTCAAGTTGTCCAGTTATTTTGCCGGTACTTCTGCCGAGGAGTTGATGCTGACCTCCGAGGACTTCTATCGCGAACGCGGTGTGATTTATACCCTCAGCGACCGGGTGGAAAGTGTGGACACCGAGGCGCAGACGGTGACCACTGCCTCGGGCCGGGTGGAAACCTACGATAAATTGGTACTGGCCACAGGCTCCTACCCCTTTGTGCCACCTATTCCCGGCAAGGAGCAACCCCACTGCCTGGTGTATCGCACCATCGAGGATCTCGAAGCCATTACCGCCTCGGCCCAGCAGAGCAAGGTGGGCGTGGTGGTGGGCGGTGGACTCCTGGGTCTGGAGGCGGCCAATGCCCTGAAAAACCTGGGGTTGGAAACCCACGTGGTGGAATTTGCGCCGCGCCTGATGGCGGTACAGCTTGATGAGGGAGGCGGCCAATTGCTGCGCCGTAAAATCGAGGCGTTGGATGTGCAGGTGCACACGGAAAAGAATACCCAGCAAATCGTATCGGGCGATCAGTGTCGTTACCGCATGGAATTTGCGGACGGCTCCAGTCTGGAGACGGATATGATTTTATTCTCCGCCGGTATTCGACCACAGGATGCACTGGCTCGTGCCAGCGGCATTGCCGTGGGCGAGCGCGGGGGCATAGTGGTTGATAATTATTGCCGCACCTCGGCTGACAACGTTTATGCCATCGGTGAGTGCGCGCTGTGGGACGGCAAGATTTTTGGGCTGGTGGCGCCCGGTTATCAGATGGCCAAGGTGGCACTGTCGCACGTGTGTGCGGGCGAAGAGTGTTTTACCGGCGCCGATATGAGTACCAAATTGAAATTGCTGGGTGTGGATGTGGCCAGCGTCGGTGATGCCCAGGCGCGCACGCCGGGCGCTCGCACTTATACCTGGGAAGACGGCGTCAACGAGGTCTACAAGCGGCTGGTGGTCTCAGAGGATGGAAAAAAATTGTTGGGCGCTGTACTGGTGGGCGATGTGGAAGCCTACGGCACCTTGCAGCAGTTGTGTGTCAACAATATGGATCTACCCGCCAGCCCCGAGCAGTTGATACTGCCTGCCTCCGAGGGCGGCGCCACGGCAGTAATGGGCGTCGACGCATTACCGGAAACCGCGCAACTGTGTAGCTGCCTGGATGTCACCAAGGGCGACATTATCGCAGCGGTGCAAGGCGGTTGCTGTGACATGGCGGGTATCAAGTCCTCCACCGGGGCTTCCACGGGTTGCGGTGGTTGTGCGGCTCTGGTCACCTCACCGGCGGGCACACGGGTTGCTCTGTCAT
>CBFGUT010000100.1:0-10820 GCA_965652265.1 uncultured Cellvibrionaceae bacterium
AGGGCGAGCGCCAGGGATGGTGCGAGTCTTTCCCGTCCGGTCCGCCACTATACGATGAAGCCCCATACTCTGGGGCTTTTTTATGCCTGTTTAATACCCAAGTGTCCGCACGAACGGGACGAGAACCCGCGAATACAAGATGCGAGTCATCGCGTCATAGAGTGGACGATCACCGAATCATCGATGATCGTCGACTCGGAGGTCGACCATTCATCACGCTGTCATATAGTTCCCGCATACTGAAATCAGGAATTATTGTCTCCAGGGACGGTCTTATTGTGACTGCGTGACGCAGTTAATGCCAAATATCATAGTAAAGGAGGCATAAGATGCAGGAATATCTGGAAGAATTGCTCGAAATGAGCCTGAACGACTGCGATGAGGACAGTGGAGAGGATTATTCAGAGCTCTAAGCCACCAGGGATGGCGGCTATTCACTCCTTCTCTCCCGACCTGTCAAGCCCGTAAAACCTGAACTAATTCCCACAATTTGCCGAATTTGGCCTCTATCTACCCCAAAACTACTGAATTGTTGCGCGCGTCTACCTATACTTGGGGTAAATACCTTTACTCCGCGATAACACTGCGGCTGGGTAATAGCCTTTTCCCGTTTGGGCAGGAATCTATGCAAAGCAGCTCCGAACAACAAGAAGCCGTCATCGTCTTCGATAACGGCCAGATTTCGCGACAAATGCAATATGTAGAGTTTGAGGCCGTGATGGACGGATATGTCCCCATGGCCGATTACGCGGGCAAACGTGCTCAGGCTGTCTATATTCGGGTCAATGCCAAACTTAAAGTCACCTGCTGTGTCTTTTTTCTGGCTGATTTTAACGAAGAGGGCATGATCAATCACCGGTGGAATGTCCCCCTTCAGCAGCTGGCGGAATCCGCCGCCAGTGGACCTGACCTCGGTGCCGGCGCCATTCGTCTGGCCTGTTTCAGCCAGTGCCCCATGGACTGGCAACAAAACAATCTCTGGGATCCTTGCATGGAGCCGGGCCGCAACAGTTTTGTGTTGATTCGCAAAGCCGTGGCCGGTAACCGGCTGGGATTAATTTTTTCATCTCCTACGGTCGATTCACCAGCCGAACCCGCTGCCGTGAACGAGGAACAACTGCGTCGCAGTCTCAAGCACGAACTCACCCAGGTGATGCGCAAGCGTCTGGCGCAAACCCTGAAAAACCAGCGTCTGCATATTCGTTCACTCAACAGCCGTGCGCAGTTAAAAATTGAAAATCTCAAGCGCGACCATCAACACCGATTAACCAGCTACAATGAGGCTTTGCAACAAGCTGAAGCCCGACAGCAGTCTTTGCAGGAAACGCTGGAAAACACCCAGCAATCTCTCGCTCTGCAACAAACTAAAACCGAAACCTTACGCGAATATTACGAGCACAAGCTGCGCAGCAACCGGGCGCTGGATGGTTCAGAATTACAGGAAGTGGAGGAAAGTTTCCGCCGGGAAATGGAGGACAAACTTAACCAGGTGGAGCAGGATCTGCGGCAACAACTGGACATGAAGGAAATGGAGCTTTTTTATCGTCAGCAGCGTGAGACCGCTCTGGCAGATGAATTGGCACAGTTGCGCAAGGAGCACGAAAACCTGCTCAATCACGGTGGCGACCAACTGCTGATGCGTATGCAGGATGCCGGCATCAGTTTTGTGGCCTACGAACCTGGTGCCGGGCAGCTGACCCTGCCGCTGGAAAAGGTGGGAGAGTATATACAGAATCCACGGGTTTATGCCGCCGAGCAGTGTGGGCTGGATGCCGGCACCTACAGCCTATGGCTGGATCACTACCACTCTCCCTATTGCAATGCCGTTAATGCCGAGGGAGAAGAGTGCGGCAAGGGTGTTACCCGCATACAAAACCCGCGCGACTTTCACGACGGGGAAAGTAATCGCTGTAGCGAGCACCAGCATCTGGGTACCCGCTATCAGGCGACCCAGGGGTAAAAGGCCTGTCCATGACCGCCGTCGCCCCCATTACCTTGTCACCTGACCACCTGTGGCAGCGAGCCAGGCAAGTGTCTTATCAGCCTATTGTCATGCATCAGTGGGAAAAAGCGGGTATTGAGGTGCTGATGCGCAGGGATGATCAGATAGACCCTGCCATGAGCGGCAACAAATTTTACAAACTTTACTATCAGCTGTTGGCCGCCCGCGATCGCGGTATTAAAACGCTGGTAAGTTTCGGCGGCCCGCATTCCAATCATCTGTTTGCGTTGGCGGCGTCGGGACGGCAATTTGGTTTTCAAACTCGCGGCATAATTCGCGGAGAGGCACCTAAGGTGTTTAGCCCCACGCTGCAGGATCTACAGGCCATGGGTATGCAACTCGAGTTTATCAGCCGTAGACGCTACCGCGAGATCAGCCAGCAACGCCATGAGGATCGCCCCGAAGAGACCCTGGTCATTCCCGAGGGTGGGGACAACGCCCTGGGACAAAAAGGCGCGGCCATCATTGCCCGTGCCACCGAGGATAGCTTAAGTGGGAATTTTACCGCGCTTTGTGTCGCCGTTGGCACCGGCTCTACCCTGGCGGGCATTGCCAGTGGCTTGACGGGGCCCCGCTATGTCCTGGGTGTGAGCACCCTCAAACAGGGGAACACATCCAGCCCGCTTGCCAGGCGATTATTGCCACAGACTCGATGGCGGTTGTTATGGGGATTCCACGATGGCGGCTACGGCAGACAGCCGGGCCCCAGGGCATTGGCATTCTGGCGCGAATTTGAGCAGCGCAACGGCATTGCGATAGAACCCGTTTACACCTTGAAATTACTGCGGGCCATTGCCTCGCTGGCGCAGTTGAATTACTGGCCGCGCGGCGCCCGGATTATTGCCGTGCACACCGGTGGTATTCAGGGGCGCCGTTCCTATGCCCCGCTTATGCAGGCTGGAGACTGAGACTTATGCACGACCTCAAACACAATCCGGCACACACCAGTGTGGATTTCAACCAGATTCGCACGCTGGTGCCCATCAAGGACATGGGGGAACCCTATGCACAGGTCCTGCTGGAATCCGCCAGGGCCGATTATATCTTTGCCGGTCAACCTGTCTTCAAGCGTGGCCAACTGGACAATCGTCACCTTTACCTGCTCTATGGTGATGTCTCGCTGGTGGACGGCGATGGCCGCCAGGAGGAGGTCAAGGGGCGCAAAACGCTCATGCCCCTGGCCCATTTTCAACCCCGCCAGCACACCGCCACAGCGGTAACGGATTGCGCACTGTTGAGTCTGGACAGCACCCAGGTAGACAAACTGCTGACCTGGTCGCAGGTTACCGACTATTTACACTCGGTCATATCGCGCGAGCGTGACATGGATGAAGATGTGGAGTGGATGATGACCGTGCTGCACTCCAATCTTTTCTATAAAGTGCCGCCACTGAATGTGGAGAAAATTTTTGCCCATATGCAATCGCAAACCGTTAGTGCCGGCGATGTTATTTTGCGACAGGGAGAATTGGGCGATCGGTGTTATTTTATCAAGGAGGGGAGTGCTGAGGTCACTCGGCAAGGGAGTGAGGGCAGGGAACTGCTGGCCACTATCGGCGCCGGGCGTTGCTTTGGTGAAGACGCGCTGGTGAATGAGGCGCCGCGCAATGCCACCGTTACCATGACCCGCGACGGTGTCTTGATGGTATTGCCAAAGCACGCATTTTACCAACTACTAAAATCGCCGGCGATTGCCACTGTATCTTTGCCGAGTCTCGTGTTTCCTCTGGCGAATGACGTACTCATTGATGTCCGCAGCGATGAAGAGTATACCGCGGGCCACCTGCCTGGGGCGGCGAATATTCCTCTGCATTTATTGGGTATTAAATCGCGATTATTGTCGCTGACGGTGAATTACATACTCTATTGTGATACTGGGCGGCGCAGTAGCGCGGCCACCCATTTGCTCGCCGAGCAGGGGTTCAAGGTACGCTGTTTGAGCGACGCACGCGCGCTCTTCAATGGCGTGGATACCAGTCTGCCGCTACAGACGGAACAGAATTATGTGCTGCGTTCGGGTGTCGCGGTATTGGGCCAGTGATCGGGCATCACAAATAAACGACAGGCTTCTACAGCGGATCTCTGGGAGGCGGCACTGGCCGGAGGAAAAATCGCCAACTGCAGTGCCCGCTCCATTGATAAGGGAATTTGTTGCACAATCGTGGTTATATCATTCAGATCACCTTCGTCGAGCGCCGGAGCCAGCCACTGCTGACGCCTGAGAATCTTGGCTTGTCTTCCCCTGAATAGTGACTCTGACACCTTACCCAGTTGGTGACGGTGACACCACATGGATGTCGACAGACACGGATTGCCACCCTGTGGTAAAAGCTGCGGCGCCTGCCAGGGGGCGTAAAAGCGACCTGCCAGCAGAGTGCGCCGTGCAAAAGCCGTCAGTGGAATTCCCGACACTGGCTGCCACTCGCTAAGCGCGGGCGTCTGACTGAGGGGCAATTGGTGATCACGCAAATGCGTAAGTTTGCGCTCCAAGGTGTCCTGGCAATTTGGTCCCACCCAGTCTCGCCAGTGTGTGCTGGTGAAACTGGAACCCAGATAAAATTTTACCGCCGCCTCCAGGTGATAATACTGTGGTCGGCCGCCTTGTTTATCTTGTAACAAAAAGTCGAAGGCACCCAGCGTCTTGCCGTGACGATTGACCTGCCGGTTATAGGCTAATAATTCCACTGTCGGCTGTTGCTGCCAGAAAAACACCCACAGGCTTTCAAAATACACACCCAGCCGGGAGCTGTTGAGGCCTGACAGATGGCGCCGCAAGGGTTCGGGTGCGGCGGCAAGCTGATCCAGCCACGGCAAAAGCGCGGCTGTCTCTGACACTTGCCAAGGGCGGGCATCTGTACCGGGCAGGGACTGCATTAAGGGTGGTGTCAGGCAGCACCAGGCCAGGTCGCGCACCTGCTGGTCGCGCCAGCGTGTCCAGTCGATGGTAGCAGGTGTCATGGTTGCCTTTGTCCCCCACTTGGGCATAATGATCGCGAGCCGGGCGGGCCAGCCCCAAAGCATTTCGACACAGGCAGGGTAAAGCATGACGGAATTTTCCACCATAGGGTTGATTGGCAGGCTGGACAGCGCCGAGGCCCGTCGCTCCGTTGAGCGTGTGCTCGGCTTTTTGCAAAGCCGCGGGCTGGCGGTGATTGTCGATCGTCAGACGGCCGCACTGATTAGCCAGGATGACCTCGCACACCCGCAGACGCGTATTGCCGACATTTCTGCCCTGGGTGAGCAATGTGACCTGGCCGTTGTGGTGGGCGGTGATGGCAGCCTGCTCAGTGCCGCGCGCAGCCTGACCCATGCCGGTGTCCCTCTACTGGGTGTCAATCGTGGCCGTTTGGGCTTCCTCACGGATATCCTGCCCGAGGATATCGAGCAAAAGATGCAGGAGGTGCTCGAGGGCGATTTCGTGGCAGAAGAGCGCTTTTTACTCGATGTCAGTCTGATGCGCGAAGGCCAGGAAGTGGCGCGGGCCGACGCTCTCAACGATGTGGTTCTGCACCCCGGTGAGTTTATTCGCATGCTTGAATTCGCGCTCTATGTGGATAACTATTTTGTCACCAGTCAGCGCGCCGATGGCATGATTGTCTCCACGCCAACCGGGTCGACGGCTTATGCATTGAGTGGGGGCGGTCCCATCATGCACCCGGAGCTCAATGCCATTGTGTTGGTGCCCATGAATCCGCACACCCTCAGCAGTCGGCCCATGGTGATCCCGGCTTCCAGTACTATCAAGATTATCGTCGGCGAAAAGGACACGGCGGTTGCCCATATCACCTGTGATGGCCAGACGCACGACCCGGTGGCCGATGGCGATGAAATTATCATTACCCAGAAACCCCAGCGTCTGCGACTGATCCACCCCCGCAACCATAATTTTTACGAGCGCTGTCGCTCCAAGCTGGGGTGGGGAGGGCATCTGCTCGAACGCTGATGGCGGTTACCGGAGAGACAGCGACGTTAGAGGCTGACGGCTACGATATTATTGGCGATGTGCACGGCTGTGCCCAATCACTGACACGGCTGTTGGAGCAGTTGGGGTACCGTCGCCTGGGAGGCGTCTACAGCCATCCACGGCGGCGGGCAATATTTGTCGGCGACATTGTCGATCGTGGCCCGCGTATTCGCGAGTCACTTGAAATGGTGCACGCCATGGTGGAAGCCGGTGAAGCGGCTATGGTGCTCGGTAATCACGAACTCAATGCGCTGGCCTACCACACGCCACATCCTGAACAACCCGGAGCGTTTTTGCGCCCCCACAGTGAGCGCAACGCGCGCACCATAGCCGCCACGCTTGAGCAATTCTCTGCCTACCCCGAGGAGTGGCGCGCCTACCTCGACTGGTTTAAGCAACTGCCTTTGTATCTCGACTTTCACCGGTTCCGGGTCGCCCACGCCTGCTGGGATTCACCGGCGATTGCCGAACGTCAACGTCGGGGCCAGCCCTCTCACCTGGGTGAGGCGGGGCTCCTGGCATTGGCCGATGCACACAGCCCATGGACACGCCTGGTGCGCCACCTCACCACGGGTGTGAGTATTGATCTGCCACCCGAGGCGGCAATGTTGACGGCCGAGGGGTTTCTTCGGTATCAGTTTCGCGCCAAGTTCTGGGTGGAACATGCGGTGACCTACGGCGATATTGTCTTCCAGCCCGACCCCATTCCCCCGGCGGTGGCGCAAAAGCCACTGACCGATGAAGATCGGCGGGCGCTGGTGGTGTATCATAGCCACGAGCCCATTCTGTTTATGGGCCACTACTGGTTAACGGGCCGGCCCGCACCCATAGCACCCAATATCGCCTGCCTGGATTACAGTGCCGTTAAATTTGGGCGCTTGGTGGCCTATCGCATGGATAGCGAAGTGCGGCTCGACCCCGACAAATTCTGCTGGGTCTATGTGGACCCCTGACAATATAGAGTCTTGATAGAGTGACCTGGATTACCGTAATCCGTTTTCCCCTCACGCGGGATCTCTCCGGCCTGGTGGCGGTTCTGCGCGCGCGTCAATTACCCTGTCGGATCATCGAAGAGGGCGGTGAACAGCGCTTGCAACTGGCCGATCCGTCCCGGCGCGAGGAACTGGGAGCACTGCTGCAAGCCTGGCATCAGGGCGATCTTGAATCGTCATCAGTGCCGCCAAGAGTCGCTGCCGGCCCTGGTATTGGCGTCCAGCTGTGGCGTTTTCCCGTCACCGCATTGCTGCTGTTGGGCAGCCTTATGGGATACGCACTGGTGGCATTTGCGCCGCTCAATGCGCTGGTGCCCTGGCTGACCTTTTACCCTCTGGCACCCACCGCCGATGGTTTTCATTGGCTGCCGCTGGAGGAGGGCATTGGCGCCGGCCAGTGGTGGCGGCTGGCCACACCGGCGTTTTTGCACTTCAGCATATTTCACATTATTTTCAATGCCCTCTGGCTCTGGGAGCTGGGTCGTCGGGTGGAGTTTGTACTCAGGCCACTGGGTTACGCCGTATTTTTCCTGATTGCAGCCATTGCCAGCAATCTCACCCAGCATTTCTGGTCCGGTGAGCCGGGGGTTTTTGGAGGTATGTCCGGCGTAGTCTATGCCTATGTAGGTTTTATCGCTCTGGCTCAGCGGTTGCGCCCCCACCCGGCGCTGGCGGTACCCGATGGCCTGCTGGTGTTCATGCTGGTGTGGCTGTTGTTGTGCCTGTCCGGTATCGTGGACATGTTTATCACCGGGGGTATCGCCAATGGCGCGCACGTGGGTGGCCTGGTGGCCGGAGCCGTGCTGGGCTTGCTGTACTCGCTGATCGCCAAGAGAGAGGTTCAATAGTGGATACCACACAATTGCTCAACAGCCTCACGCCCGATATCTACCACAGCCTCAAACGGGCCGTGGAGTTGGGCAAATGGCCCGATGGCCGGCGACTCAGCAATGAACAGCGCCATACCTGTATTCAGGCCATGATTGCCTATGAGCACCGCCATCTGCCGCCGGAGCAGCATACCGGTTATATCCCCCCCAAGCCCCACGAGCACTGTGGTGGCGATGGGGACGACGAAGTGCCGCTTAAATGGCAGGAATAGAAGTTTTCTATCGAGGTATTTTATGCAAGCGATAACAGCGGCCGATAGCGGCGGCGAACATACACCAGTAACCGTTTACCTGCGCGATTACCTGCCGCCCGCCTATTGGATACGCAAAACCGAACTGCGGGTGGACATCGGCGAGTCCGGCACCGAGGTGACCACCCACCTGCATCTGCAGCGCAATGATGCGGTCAGCCGGGTGGAACGTCTCGCTCTCAACGGCGAGAAGCTGACGCTGCTGGATATCCGCATGGACGACCGCCCCCTGGGGGAGGATGCCTATACCCTAGATGAACACTTTCTCACCCTCTTGGCGCCGCCTGAATCCTTTGTGCTCACCACCCGTGCCGCCATCGACCCAGTAGCCAATACCTCGCTGGAAGGGCTCTACAAATCGCGTACCATCTATTGCACCCAGTGCGAGGCCGAGGGCTTCCGCAAGATTACCTGGTACTTGGATCGCCCCGATGTGATGAGTGATTTCACCACTACTATTGTCGCCGACAAGACGCGCTGCCCGGTGCTGCTGTCCAACGGCAACCTGGTGGACAGTGGCGATCTGGCGGACAACCGCCACTACGCCACCTGGCACGACCCGCACAAAAAACCCTGCTACCTGTTCGCCCTGGTGGCCGGCGAGCTGGATGTGATGACCGATCACTTTACCACCGCTTCCGGGCGCGAGGTGGAGTTGCGCATCTATGTGGAAAGCAAGGATCTCGATAAATGTCACCACGCCATGCGTTCGTTGAAGGCCGCGATGCGCTGGGACGAGGAAGTCTACGGGCGCGAGTATGACTTGGACATATTTATGATCGTGGCGGTGGATGATTTCAATATGGGCGCTATGGAGAACAAAGGGCTGAATATATTCAACACCTCCTGCGTTCTTGCGCACCCGGCCACCACCACTGATGCCGGTTTCCAGCGGGTGGAGGCGGTGGTGGCCCACGAGTATTTCCACAACTGGTCCGGGAATCGGGTGACCTGCCGTGACTGGTTTCAGTTAAGTCTCAAGGAAGGCTTTACTGTGTTTCGCGACAGCGAATTCTCCGCCGATATGAACTCGGCCACGGTCAAGCGGGTGGAGGATGTGAGCTTCCTGCGCACCCTGCAATTCGCCGAGGATGCCGGACCCATGGCCCACCCGGTACGGCCCGCTTCCTATATGGAAATCTCCAACTTCTATACGCTGACCGTCTACGAGAAGGGTGCCGAGGTGGTGCGCATGCTGGCCCGGTTGCTGGGCCCGGCATTATTTCGGCGGGGCACCGATCTCTATTTTGAACGCCACGACGGTCAGGCGGTGACAACCGAGGATTTTGTCAGTGCCATGGCCGATGTGTCCGGACGCGACTTTACCCAGTTCAAGCGCTGGTACGATCAGGCGGGCACACCGGTGATCGACGCTCGCGATCACTACGACCCCGACGCCCGGCGTTATACCCTGACGCTGCGCCAGCAGACACCGCCCACTCCCGAGTGTGAAGACAAACAACCCTTTCATATCCCCGTGGCGATGGGGCTAATCGGCGATGCCGGAGAGCTGGCCCTCTATCCTGCTGGTGAAATTCCCGATGACCTGCCCGCGGACAATACCACGACTGTTTTGGAATTGACCGAGCGCGAACAGACCTTCGTGTTCGAGCGGGTACCCGAAAAACCGATACCCTCTCTGCTGCGCGGCTTTTCCGCGCCGGTAAAATTGCGCTATGAGTATTCGCGGGGGGCACTGGCGAAACTTATAGCCCGCGACACCGACGGCTTTACCCGCTGGGAGGCCAGCCAGGCCCTGGCACTGCAAGTGATTGACGACGCCATGCTTGCCTATCGCCAGCAGCGGTTATCTCAATTTGTCGCCGACCCGGTATTCATCGGGGCACTGGTACAACTGTGGCAATCGCCTCCCGACGATCAGGCCATGCTGGCGTTAATGCTGCAGCTGCCGGGAGAAGGCTATATCGCCGAGCAGTACACGGTCGTGGACGTAGAGGCTATTCACGCCGCCCGTCAGGCCGTGGCGGGGCAGGTGGCCCAATCCCTGCGCAGCGAGTTTAGTCAGTGCCTGCAGGCCTACGACCACCGGCGCGATTATTCGCCCGACGCCAGCGCTATCGCCGAGCGCAGTCTGAAAAACCTCGCCTTGAGTTACCTGATGATGGTGCCGGATGCCGACATCCTGTCGCGCTGTCAATTGCTGTTCCGGGAGGCGAATAATATGACCGACCAGATGGCCGCCCTGACGGCCCTGGTCAATTGTGAGTCTCCCATAGCGGCGGAACCGGCCGAGGCAGCACTGGAGGCATTTTATCGCCAGTGGGCTGGCGAGGCGTTGGTGGTCAACCAGTGGTTTTCCCTGCAAGCACGTTCCAGCAAACCGGGGGCTCTGACCAGGGTGGAAGCCCTGTTGCAGCACCCGGCCTACGACCCCGGTAATCCCAACAAGATTCGCTCGTTGGTGGCCGCCTTCGCCGCCGGCAATCCCATGGGTTTTCATACCGGCACCCCGGAAGATCCGACGGCGGGCTATCGCTTTCTGGCGGATCAGGTGATTGACCTCAATCGCAAGAATCCCCAGATTGCCGCCGGCCTGCTGCGACCGCTGGTACAGTGGCGCCGCTACGATGAATCGCGACGCCAGGCTATGCGTGAGCAATTGGCTCGTATCCAGACCAGTGATCAGCTCTCGGCGGATGTCTACGAGGTGGTGAGTAAGGCGCTGGCGCTTGCAAAGGGGGAGTAATAGCGAGACACTCT
>CBFGUT010000101.1:0-10601 GCA_965652265.1 uncultured Cellvibrionaceae bacterium
GAGGGTGAGACCCTGGGGGAATTGGAGGTGGAACGCTTGCCGCTGGCACTGGCGCAAAACTGGCTGGAACCGGGTGTAAGTTTCGACGGTTACCTGACCGGGTCGGGCCAATGGCGGCAGGCGCCCGGCGAGCCCGCGCAAATGGACTTGAACCTGACGGCCGAGAATGGAGTTTTACATCATCAGTACGATGGCGAGGAGACCGACAGTTATCCGCTCAGGAATTTCACTCTCCAGGCCGAGCTGAGAGATAAGGATCTGCAGGCCAGCGCCGCCATGGCAGTGGGAGACTACGGCGAGATGCGGGCCGAGTTAACCGCCGATCTGGCTCAGCGTCAATTGAATGCTGAGGCGGATATCAACTGGCGCGACCTTTCGCCACTGGAGGCCCTGGTACCGGAGGTGCACAACATCAAGGGCGAGGTGAACGCCCGATTGACCGCCAGCGGCCCCCTGGATAGTCCGCAGCTGTCGGCCAGCGCCGACCTGCGTGAAGGCAGTTTCTACTTACCAGTGCTGGCCACGCGTTTTACCGGCGTGGGGGCCAGTCTGCAGGGTGACCATCAATTGCTCAACCTGACGTTGGATGTCACCGCTGGCGAAGGCAGTCTTGCGCTGGAGGCCGAGTTGCGTGATCTGTTCGAGCGCTGGCAACTGCAGGCCCGGCTCACGGGTGAGGCGGCCCGCATTGTGGATACCCCCATTCTGAAAATGCGGGTTACACCCGATTTGACGCTGACGGGCAATCCCGAGGAGTGGCGCTTAACGGGTAGCGCCCGGGTACCCTTTGCCCGCGCTGAAATCAAAACGCTGCCGGCCTCAGCGACCCGGGTGTCGGAGGATGTCATTGTGGTGGATGCCGAGGGTCAGGGGCGCAATCAGTCGGGGCCACAGTTTTACTCGAATATTGAATTGATATTGGGTGACGATGTCACCTTCAATGCCGCCGGGTTGGAAGCCCGCCTGGGCGGCCGCCTGCGCCTCAACCGCGAGCCCAATCGCCCTCTGCAGGCACTGGGGGAAATTGATATAGTTCGTGGACGGTTTGAATCCTATGGTCAGGATTTGACGGTGGAGGAAGGCGTGCTCGCCTTTACCGGCCCGGCGGACAACCCGGGGCTCAATATCACCGCCACCCGCACCACCGAGGACTATGTGGCGGGTATCAATATCGGCGGCACCCTGCAGAATCCCACCAGCGAAGTCTTTGCCCGCCCGGCGGTGAGCGAGAGCGACGCCATGGCCATCCTCTTTACCGGCAAGCCGCTGTCGGAAACCTCCTCATCGGACCAGTCCATGCTGGTGAGCGCCATCGCCAAGTACGGCCTCAATCGCGGCGGTTCCTTTATCGCCGGCTTCAGCGACGACATCGGCCTCGATGAAATCACCATCAAGACCGGCGATAACGTCAACGACAGCCAGCTGTGGCTGGGTAAATACATTACCCCCAAACTTTACATCCACTACGCCATCGGTTTGTTTGAAGATGCCTCGAGCATGGGCTTCACCTACATCCTCAACGACCACTTCCGCGTGGAAGCCGAATCCGGCGAACAGCAGAGCGCCGATGTATTGTTTGAGATGGAGCGGTGAGGGGCGGCTATCGTTATTGAAAAGTTATTTCGCGGCTGCGATCATCACAATTCTCATCACCGCATACTTCCAGAATCAGGTGGCCGGTAAAGGGCAATTGCGGGAAGTACTGGGTCAAATCGTTGTGCTGGAGTATGTCGCCGTCTTCCTCGCAGCTGAAATAATTGTCTGATTGATATTGGCAGTAAAAGGTGACTTCTCGGGAGGCGTAGCAGTGGTCATTAAGTTCTACGCCGCATTCCTCATCCACCAGTAAATAGTCGTCAGCGGAAAGAACACGGTCTTCACTCAGGTAGAGGTGAGCATCAAATAGAATGGCACCCTCGGTACGCCATTCTATTTTCACTTCCTGGCCAGGATAAATAATCGATTGATTGGTTTCGAATTTGTCAATATCCACATCGAGTTCATCATTAAAACGCTCGATAACCGGGTCGTCATTGCCGCCACAGCCGGTAAGAAAGGCAAAGGATATTGAGAAGAGAATCGCCACTGCTTTTTCAATAGTTAATTTCATAATCATTCCTGTTAGAAACGTGCCACAAGTAATATACCCATTTTGGTTTGATTGTCACGCCCCACAAGTGGACTGTCTCTGATTTCCCTGTCCAGATGTTCATAGTGGAGAAATCCGAGCAGCGAATAGCGTCTGCCCATGGGTACATACAGCATCACCTCGCCAATGGGGTTGACTGTATGGCCAAGCGTGTAGCGGTGTCGGCCCACGCTAACGTCGACATTGTCATGACTAACGCCGTAGATATGTGAGGCATAAGCATCTTCCTGCCACTTGACGCCCAACGCAGATGATATTTGCCAGCCTGAGGCATGTCGGTAAAGAGGCACGTTTGCTTGCAGCTTTACAGTGGTACCTTCGGATTCACCTTCGAGATCGCGAGCTACCTGTAATTGCATCTGTCCGTATTGCAGGTTAAGTAAACCGGTGACTTCACCCTCCGGGCTATCGTATCCGGTAAAAACCGGGTCGTCCGAATCGTAATCGATGAGTGCAAATTTTGTCTCATAAGTCTCGTCGCGATATCCCAGCCCAAGAGATACCTGCAGGGGGGACTGTAAGACAGTGTACTGGACGATGTCGTCGCCACCACCAAACTTCCAGCGGCCATATTGGGCGCTAAAATAGGGAATAGGCGTGGCTTCAATGTCAACGCCCTTCCAGGGAGTGTTGAATACAGCCAGACCGGCCCCAGCTTCTATTTGCCAATCTTTCGCCTGGGTCAGAAGTGGTATCAGCAACAACCCCAGGCCCAATAATAATCGTTTCATCTCCCGTCTCCATTTGTCGATAATGGCGGGCAGCATATAGAGCGAGGGTCGGGAGTACATGTGTCAAATGTCATGATCTAGCAGGCTGTTGAAAAACTATCTGCGTGGCCGCTACTGCGTTAAAATCAGGCTCAAAATGCTCATTTATAACCCATAAACTCCGCTTTTTCGTCTGATTTTGCCTTGTGTCGCCTGCCTCGAAAACGTTTTTCAACAGCCTGCTAAACAAAGTGACAGATGTGACATTTGACACATAGACCCTGCAGGGGGGGACCCACTATACTGCCACGATGAAAAACCCGCTCTCCTCTAAGGCCCCCACAATCCAGCTCAAAACGCTGGAACTTGCCATTGCCGTTATGACCGGCTTGCTGGTCTCCTATCTGGTGGTGACACTGGACAATCCCTCGGGATGGGTTTCTACCCTCGGAGTGCCCCGTTATCTGGTGGTGAGTCTGCTGGTTGTGGTTATTGGATATTTGGCGCTGGGGTTGGTTTGGCCGCGTCTGGTACTGCTCAGTCGATACCGCCACAGTCTGTTTGCTATAGCTTTCTTGGTTACCTTTATCCTGATATTGCTATACGAGCTGGCTCTCGTTTCGATTTTAGTCATTTTAATGGTGAGCAGGGCGGCAAAGCTCTATAGCATGAAGCTCTGCCTGGTACTGGCGACAGTCCCCACATTCATGGCGGGCCTGATTGATCACTTTGTTCATCAGTTGCCTTATGCCCTGGCTTCTTCTGTACTTTTTATTCTCTTTAATCTGGCGATATTGGTGATTAGCCTGGCGTTGACCTCCGAGCAAAAGGAGAAGGAGCGTTCCGAAAAACTGTTGCGTGAGCTGCAGGCGACACAATACCTGTTAAGTGAAGCCGCAAAGCAGGGGGAGCGCTTGCATATTTCCCGCGAGTTGCACGATCAGGTGGGGCATCACCTCACCGCTTTGAGCCTGCAGCTGGAGGTGGCTATTAATGCCGATGCCGACAGTGCCAGGCGCCATGTGCAGCGGGCGCGGGATATTTCCCGAATGTTGTTGAGTGATATCCGCTCAACCGTCAGTGATATTCGTTCAACCAGCAGTATTGACCTGGAAAGCGCTATTCGGAATTTATTGGAGCCGGGCGAAGACATGCCTGTCGACCTGGATATTGACGAAGATTTGGGTATCACCAGTGCGACAGTGGCTGAAACTCTGTTTCGCTGTGTCCAGGAGTCCCTAACCAATACGCGCAAACATTCCGATGCCACTGCCGTCTATATCGCTATTTACCGGGATGCCGAATATTTGATCTTGCGCTATAGGGATAATGGTCGGGTCAATCATGATATTCAGTACGGTAATGGCCTGAAGGGTATGAGAGAACGCATAAAAAAGGTTGGAGGGCGTATGAATGTTGACGCTTCCCGTGATGGGTTCATTGTCATTGTCTTAATTCCGGAACAGGAACAATAACCATGTCCATCAATGTATTGGTGGTTGATGATCAGACGCTGGTGCGTGAAGGTATAAAAAGCCTGCTTTCGCTGAACAATGATATTGTCGTCTGTGGAGAAGCCTGTGATGGTAAGGAAGCGCTGGAGAAGCTGAAAGTCACACAGGTGGATGTCGTGCTACTGGATATTCGTATGCCGGTTATGGGAGGTCTGGAGTTTCTCAGGGTGGTCTCGGAGCAGTCAATATCTCTCAATACGCTGGTATTGACGACTTTTGATGAGCACGACCTGGTATTGGAGTGTTTGAAATTGGGCGCCAGGGGCTACCTTAAAAAGGATGTGAGTCTCAGCACCCTGATCAACGCTATTGAGGTCGTTTCATCGGGAAAGGACTGGGTGCAACCGGTGTTGACTGAGCGCTTGAAATCCCGCAGCCAGTCGCCAGTAGACACATACGACTCCTTATCAGTACCCTTGTCCGAGCGGGAGTTGCAAGTGCTGCATCTGGTGGCAGCAGGCTATTCTAATCATGAAATTGCCGATGCGACTTTTCGCTCCGAGGGGACGGTGCGCAACCAGGTCTCCTCCATCCTTTCCAAGCTGAGTGTCAAGGACCGTACCCGGGCAGTTCTGAAAGCTATGGATCTGGGAATTCTGTAAGCAGGTTAATAGCTAAATAATCCAAGAGTTTAAGTGCCAAGTGGCCGGCAACATTGAAGCTGCCGGGCCAACCTCCATGTAAGAGTCGAACCGCTGGCAGGCTATTAGCGGTGGTGCTAAGCCTCCCGGCGACGAAACACCCAAATCACTACCGCCGTGAGTACTCCACTCCAAAGTGCCAGCAACCCCAAATGCAGCCACGGTGAGTGGCCCTGGCTCATGCCCAGCGTACCCAGTGCCAGTTGCGACAGGTGATAGCTGGGCCAGAGCCAGCTTAACTGTTGCAGCATATTGGGCAGTTGCGAGATGGGCAGCCAGAGACCTGAGAGAAAGGCCATGGGCAGGTAAATCAGGTTCACTACACCGGGGGCGGCTTTGTCGCTCAGGGTCAGGCCCAACAACAGGCCGATAAGGGCGAAGGGCAGGGTACCCAACAGCAGAATCAATGCCAGCAGTAGCCACTGTTCTAACGCCAGGCGTACACCGCCAGCCCTTATGGCGATGGTGTAGAGCAGCAGGATAATCACCAGGGAGAAGATAAGGCTGGTGAACAGTTTGGCTCCCAGGTAGGCGCTCACCGGCATGGGCGACAGGCGCTTGAGTGTCAGCCAGCCGTGGGCGCGGTCGCTGGCAATATTCATGGCGAAGTTGAACATGGCCGGCCCCATAATGCCGAAGCAGCCATAGGTGGCCAGCATATAGTCGGCGTATTGGCCTCCCGATATGACCACGCCAAAAAACAGGTAAAAAAGTACGGGAAACAGCAGGGCGGGCAGCACGAAAGCAGGGGTGCGCCAGACGCTTAAAAGATCGTACCAGGCTTCTTTGCGATACAGGGTCAGGTTGCTCATGCCGCTTGTTCCTCGGTGTCTTGTGTCAGTTGTAAAAAGGCCTGTTCCAGCCCTGCGGACTTCACCTCCAGGTCGCCGAGTGTTGCGTCCTCTGCCAGCAAAGCACGCAGGGTCTGTTCCACCTGCCGGCTATGCAGACGAACCAGCTGTTGTTCTCGCGTCACCTCGGTGACGGCCGGGAGGGCCAATAATTGGTTCAGATCCAGGCGAGAGCGACAGCTGATCACCTTATACTGGATTCGCTGTTTGAGTTCGGCGGGCGTGCCCGTGGCCAATACACGGCCGCGCTGCAATACCACGACTCGATCTGCCAGTTGTTCGGCCTCTTCCAGGTAATGGGTAGTCAGTACCACGGCGGTGCCGGATGCCTTGAGTGTGCGAATTTGTTGCCAGAGTTGTTGCCGGGCCTCGACGTCCAGTCCCAGGGTCGGCTCGTCCAAAAACAACAACTTGGGTTTGGCGGCCAGCGCCAGGGCGAACAGCAGTCGCTGTTTCTGGCCGCCGGAAAGGCGGCCGAAGCGCTGCCGTGCGTGCGGCTCCAGTGCTGAAAGCGCCAGTAGCTGCGCGGCGCTGTGCCCCTGCGCATAATAGCTGCTGAACAGATCACACTGCTCGGCGACTGTCAGATTCGCGCTCAGTGTACCCATCTGCATCATCACGCCCAGTTGCTGCCGAATGGGCAGGGAACGTTCCATGCCCTGCTGGCGCTCACCAAACAAACTGATATGGCCGCTGTTCACACTTGTAAGCCCTAAAATACTGGAGATCAGTGTGGTTTTGCCGGCACCGTTGGGGCCCAGAACCGCGATCAACTCGCCGGCGGCGAGTTTCAGCGAAACATTGTTCAGCGCCCGATGGTCACCATAGTGTTTGCTGACGCCTTGCAGATCTAACAGGTGTGTATTCATTGTGGTTCCCTCTGTTCAGGTCTGCAGTATGCGACCTTCGGGAGAAACACCACAGTGAAATTTGTCAGCACTTGGGGGTGACAAATGTCAGGATCAGTCGAGGAACACCCTTGATTGGGAAAGGCTCAGCGCGAGGGCACAAAGGAACCCGTCGGGGGCTCGTATCGTCGACAGCGGCCCAGCAGAGTAACCCTTTGGGAATCGGCTTCGGGCTTGTTCAACTGAATCCAGAACTCGCCTCCCGCCGCTGAAAGTTGATAGCTGTGGAGCTCTGTTAACCCCAGGCGTTTTCCCCAGTAAGGCCCGAGTATGGCATTGGCGGAGCCGGTGGCGGCGTCTTCGTTATTACCCCACTGGGGGGCAAAATAGCGCAAGGCGTAATCACCATCATCATGAGGGGAGGGGGCCGTGGCAATCAGCGCCCTCTGGGTGGTCTTTTGGATGTGTGAAAAATTAGCTTGCAGGGACATTAAAGCTTCCGGGTCGCGGTAGACAAAAATACTGTAATCGGTGTCGCTGCCGCAGAGAATAATGTGTTCGGGTGGAAGGTCAAAACAGCGGGCAAGGGAGGGAGAGGTGCACTCGCTATAGGGTAATGGGTTGTGGATCTGGTAACCGTAGCGATTATTGTACGCCAGTAATGTAACCGGGCCGTCGCAGGTCTTCATCTCTAGTTCCGCTTCCAGACTGTAAAGTGTATCCAGTGCGTAGGCGCAGGCGAGATTTCCCGAGCCACAACGGCGAATGACTTGGCCCCGTTGAAAAAAGAAACCGCTGGGTATATCGGCGCTCAGGAATAATCCGATGATAATGTCATCGGTCTGACTTGATAGTTTGGTTAGTGCCGATAAAGCATTTTGCGACTCTTGCTCCAGTACCAGGAGCCGGTGCCGGTTGCCCTGGGCAAAGTCGCCACAAAAACTGTCGACCTCAATATCCAGTATTGCCTCGGCAATATCCGCTGTCACTGCAGCAGACCCGTGGGGTAGTCATCGTCCGTTTTCAGCAAATGGATGCTGAATGCATCGTCATCGGCCATCCATACAGTTTGTGTTTGCCAGCCGGCCGATTGGGCGAGGGCAATAAATTCCGGCGGGGTGTATTTGTAGGAAGACTCCGTGTGAATAGACTCGCCTTTATGAAACGAGAATTCCCTGTCGGCAATTCGCACTCGCTGATTTTCGAGGCTGACAATATGCATTTCAATGCGCCCTTCGCTAAGGTTGTAGAAAGCATAGTGTTCAAATTTATCCACCTCAAATTGGCCTGCCAGTTCGCGGTTGATGCGCGCGAGAATATTCAAGTTGAATTTGGCGGTTACCCCCTGGGTATCGTTATAGGCGCTGTGCAGAACCTCGGCGGATTTTTTGGTATCGACACCCACCAGAAAATAACTGCCGGCCCCGAGTGTGGTGCGAGCATTTTGTAAAAAAAGCCGGGCCTCAAGCGGTGAGAAATTGCCGATGGTGGAACCGGGGAAAAAGCCCAGCACGGGTTGTCCATCGCTGCGCGGTATTGCCAGTGGACAACAAAAATCGCCGGCGACCGGTTGCACCTTCAAGTGGGGGTGGTCAGCCTTAAGATGCCGGCACTGTTGATGCAAAAAATCCCCGGCAATATCGATGGGTATAAAGGTTTCAATTCCCGATAAGCCTGCCAGTAATAACCGGATTTTGGTAAGCGCACCCGCACCAAATTCAATAATGGATGTCGCCTCGGGCGTAATGGTGTCGAGTTCGGGAGTGATTCTGGGTAATAATTGCAGCTCGCTGCGATAGGGATAGTATTCCGGTAATTGGCAGATTTCATCGAAATAGTGTGAGCCCGCCGTATCGTAAAAATACTTGGGCGACAGGACTTTTTGCGGCTGCTTGAGGCCCTCAGTCACATCTTGCAAAAACTGGGGGTCGCCCGTAAAAATCGGTGAGTCCATTTGGCAGGAAGAAGTGTTCAGCATATTAGCCTCTATGAGTCGCTTACTATTCTGGCGCCGGTAAATTGCCAGCGTTGATGAGGATAGAAGAAATTTCGATAGCTATGGCGCATTTGTTGTTGGGGCGTTATACAGCTGCCCCCACGCAACACCCATTGGTTGGCCATAAATTTACCGTTATATTCACCCAGCGCACCCTGCTTGGCGGTAAATCCCGGGTAGGGGGTGTAGGGGCTGGCGGTCCATTCCCAGACGTCGCCCCATAATTGTTGCGGCTTCGCCTTGTCAGAACCCCCGGCGATGGGACGCCACAGCCCGGACTCCTGAAAATTGGGACCCTCGTCATCGCTGGGGGGCGGGTACTGGCAACTCGCCCTCTCCCACTCGGCTTCCAGCGGTAAGCGGGCACCCGCCCAGCGGGCGAAGGCATCGGCCTCGTAATAACTGATGTGGCATACTGGCGCCAGAGGGTCGAGTGGTTGCAAACCGTCCAGTCCGAACTGATGCCAGCCATCCTCTTCCAGTCGCCAATATCCCGGTGTCTGCCAGCCGTGTTCCCGGCAGCAGTCCCACCCGTCGGACAACCACAGCAAGGAGTTTTTATAGCCGCCATCGGCCATAAATTCCAACCAGTCCTGGTTGCTGACGGGGCGGTTTTGCAGGCGGTAGTCCTCCAGCCACACCTTGTGAGACGGTGCCTCGTTATCATAATAAAAGTGATCCCACGCCGGGCTCTCCGGTATGGAGGCGCCCAGCGATATCAGACCTCCCTCAAAATGTGTGAAGCCCTGGGTTGCAGGTGTGCTCTGGGGGGTGTTGCGGCTTTTAGGTTGGCGCAGGGCAGGTTGTAAGGGATTGCACGAGAAAAGGTGCAATATGTCGCTCAGCAATAACTCCTGATGTTGCATTTCATGGTGCAGGCCGGTGACTAAGACTTGACGTTGTTGCTCGTCGAGTCCGCCGGCTTCCAGCAGGCTAATGACTTGCTCATCAATATGCCGGCGATAATCAAGAACTGCCTCCAGAGAGGGGCGCGTCAGCAGCCCTCTCTGAGGTCGGGCATAGGGATTGCCCTCACTGAGGTAATAGGAGTTAAAGAGATAATGGTACTGGGAGTGGAAAACGGTATATCCCGGTTTTCCGGGCAACAACAGAAAGTTTTCAAAAAACCAGGTGGTATGGGCGAGATGCCATTTGGTGGGACTACAATCCGGCATCGACTGTACCGCCATATCTTCGCTGGATAAGCCCGCGCACAGGTCTTCTGTGGTTTGACGAACCTCTAAATAACGGCGAACTGCGTGGTTGGGGAAGTCTTGCTTGTTCAATGGTCTATCCCTTTCCGATGCCGATCTAACCCCGGGTGGGAACGGCGTGAATGTGTCTGCTTATAGCTCTTCATATTGCAGCTAAGCATAATTCTTGCCATCGTGCTTGCCGGATTAAGCGCTTTGCGAGAGAGTTTGCGAAATCGCGATAGACACTAGCCGGCAGAAGGAGTGCGTGAGAGTTAGCGACCACTTATCGCCCACCCCGGTCTCCCCAATGTGTAATTTCGTAAAAGTCAGGGGAAATGTTTGCAAGCTGGCAAGATGCTGACTGCGGCACAAGCACTCAAGGAAGGGAGATGCCAGGCCGGGATTTCGTTCAGTGCCCAGGGGGCGCCGTGGCCTTTGCCAACGTCATGCCTAACCGAAAGATGAATCCATAGCGGCTTCCTGCACGCCGGTGTGCGGCACGAGTTTTCGCGGGAGTGGCCGCCGGGGATTTCGCCGGTCATAGGGAGTGACAAGTGCCACCGCCGGAGTGGCTTGGGTGGATGGGTAAAATGGGCGATTTTTATCCAATCTGGCTGGTCCGTAGGCACCGGTAAAATAAGTTTTCCAAAACCCCTTGCGCGGGTTGAACGGATGCGTATAATGCGCCGCTCTTTC
>CBFGUT010000102.1:0-10508 GCA_965652265.1 uncultured Cellvibrionaceae bacterium
GCCTGAGTCAACTGGCCGTGCAGATGCAGCACCCGGCTGGAGCCGGCGCGTTCGTGCAAGTCGTCGATATTCTGGGTCACAATGCTCACGTCGTAATCCCGCTCCAGCGCCGCCAGCGCACGGTGGGCGGCGTTGGGTTCCACCTCGGCCAACTGCGCCCGGCGGGCATTGTAAAAATCCAGCACCAGCGCCGGGTTGCGGGCAAAGGCCTCGGGAGTGGCCACGTCTTCAATGCGGTGTTTCTCCCACAAGCCACCGGCATCGCGAAAGGTGGCGATGCCGCTCTCGGCGCTAATACCCGCGCCGGAGAGCACCACCAAATGTTGCCGTTTTGCCATTAATTGCAGCGGTAAACATCAAAACTTTGACGGCCATCGGCGGGTGCGGTCACCGGCACAATATAGTTGCCGCCTTCCAGTGCCGCCTCATTGCGGGCCAGGGTCTTCAACTCCTTGGCCACCTTTTTGGAGCTGCGGTCCACCGAGCCCACCAGGTTATCCTTCACCTGCACATGCAGGGTTTTCAGCTTGTCGCAATCCTGCACCGGTGCCCGCTTGCTCACGGCCACCCCCTCACCACCATCGGAAACCTTGACCCAGGTACAGCCAACAGTGCTTACCGCAAACAGCAGGGGGAGGGCATAAATCAGTTTCATACAGTGCTCCTAAAAAAGGTGAAAGAAATAACTGATCCGATTATAACGCGCTTGCCCACGCCAAAAGTAGTGGCATAATCACAACAAAACGCTGGATGTCTGACGTCGGACGTCTGATGCTAAAGGCGGTGAAGCGGCGTAGGTTGTGTAGGTTGTGTAGGTTGGGGTAGGTCGGGGTAGGTCGGGTAAGCTCTGCGCCACCCGACAATCCGCACCACCCAACACTCCCCGCCACCAACACACACCACCGAAATACAAAAAGGAAAACCCATGCGGACGGATCTGTCTGTCACCCGGATAATACGCGGATTACTATGGGCGCTGGCGGCCATAGGTATTGCCGTGTATCTATCTACCCATTGGCAAGAACCCGCGCTTGTCTCCCCCTCGGGGGAATGGTTAATCGCGGAAACCGCGCTGGAAACCTGGATGCTGCGGTGTTTATTCCTGAGCTTTATCGCCTTGGCCGTCTACCGTGAAGTCTGCCGGTTAAACCCCAACCCCCGCTGGTCCTACAACCCTCTGGCTATGTTCCTGATCTTCTGCCTGATGCTTGGCGGCGCCTACGGCATATTGCTTTTGGCCTGACTTGGGTAGGTTGGTGTAGGTCGGGTAAGTGCAACGCCACCCGACAATCAGCGCCAATCAACAACCTGTCGGACGTCTGAAGTCTGAGGTCGGACGCAAAACCGTAAAACGCTGAACCTTGAACGCCGACGTCTGACTCGGAGTTCATTATTCACTTGGGCACAAGCGCCAGCCACCACCTCCCCCAGCCCCTCCGCCAGCGAAGGGGAGTTAAATTGGAAATTTGTTCTGAGTGCGGTGCCAATAGTTAACCTCCAGGCGCGAATGAATAGCTCCCTCCCCCGCTTGCGGGGGCAGGGTCGGGGTGGGGGTTATTGAGGGTGGCACAGAGTTTAAAACGCGGGGTGAACTAACATCAGACGTCCGACATCAGACATTCACTGTCGGTTCCTCTCTCTCCCACACGACCAGAAGACACAATACCGTTAACACAGGAGAGACCTATGACTATGCAAAACCCCGAAACCGCCATCCGTCAACTAGGGCCTGCTAACACTATGTGAATACAGCCTGTTGCGACTAAAAATTCGCCAATCAAGGCGCGAGGAGAGTGGTTTGGTGGTTCCAAATGAACGACGAGCAACGCAGAGTGGCGGATTTTTAGCCGCAACCCGAAGGGCTGGAGCCAGTTTTGTCCCCAGCGTTGTTGCCGTTCGCTTATTTGGAACCACCAAACTGCACTCACGGCGCCTAGCTGGAAACAAAACTGGCTTCCAGCAGGTGCATTCAAATAGTGTTAACAGGCCCTAATCCAACAGTGGACCGACGCCACCTGCGCCGGCGACCTGGAAGCCGTTATGACTCTTTATACCGCCGATGTCATTGCCTTTGATGCCCTTGGCCCGCTGCAACACAAGGGCGCAAGCGCTTACCGCAAGCATTGGGAAGTGTGCCTGTCCTACATGCCACCCGGCGGCACCATGATCATGGAACCCCACGAAGTGGCGGTGACGGTGGGCGGCAATATCGCCTTCGTACACTATGTGGTTCGCTGCGGGTGCATCGACGACAAGGGCGAAGAGCAAATCGGCTGGATGCGCGCCACCGTCTGCTGCCGCCACACCTCCGATGGCTGGCGCATCGCCCACGAACACTATTCCAGCCCCTTCGATCCGCAAACCCTGAAAATCACCGAAAACCTGGAACCCTGAAGGAGATTGAGTAATGACCAGCATCCAACCCCAAATCGTCCCCCACCTGTGGTTTGATACCTGGCAGGCTGTTGATTAACCCCTTGCGTACTCAGGCTTACAGGCTGATTCGTAATCTAGGCGCTGTTTTGAAGGTGTGTGTCCACCCATCGAAAAATGGCAACGACGAGTACGGATCAGCCTGCAAGCCCCGAAGGGCGAGGCCTGAAGCGCACATCTGCTGCGCCTTGCCTCTAGGAAAGGGAACCACCCTGTCCGTCTAGACAAGACACAACATCTGCACGCTTCAGGTCTCGCTGAGCATGCAAGGGGTTTGTCAACAGCCTGCTAGCCTCGCGAGGCGGCGGAGTTTTATACCTCTATTTTCGACAATGCCCGCATCAAGCACTGCGTCCAGTTGGAGGGCACACCCTCCGGCCCGGTGGAAGTGGTGGTCTTCGAGCTGTTCGGCCAGGAATTCCAGGCCATTAGCGCCGGGCCGCTGTTCCGTTTTAACGAGTCCATTTCCTTTATGGTCAAGTGCGACACCCAGGCCGAGATCGATCGCTACTGGGACGCCCTCACCGCCGACGGCGGCCAGCCCGTGGAATGCGGCTGGCTCAAAAACAAGTACGGCCTCTCCTGGCAAATCGTGCCCCGGGCAAGGGACGCCATGATGACCTCCAGCGACTTGGAGGCGGTGGCCCGAGTCACCCAGGCTTTCCTGACTATGCGCAAGTTCGATATCGCCGCGCTGGAGCGGGCGTTCGCCGGAAATTGACCTTTGCGTGGGCCGTCGGGGACACTACTGAGCCCGGCCAGCCCACGAGAGCTTCTACGGCTCTAGACATCCCCCCAATACTGCCTTAATGTTCCTCAAGGCATAAAAAGCCACACAAATCAGCACTGATGGACAACAGGCAGCCATAACATGAGCGAATTCTCTGAAATTCGAGACAAGGCCCGGCAATTCGCTGCCGCGCGCGACTGGGACCAGTTTCACTCCCCCAAAAATCTCACCATGGCCCTCAGCGGCGAAGTGGCCGAACTGATAGAGCTGTTCCAGTGGTTGAGTGAAGACCAGTCCCACAACCTCACCCCCGAGCTACACCAGGCGGCTGCCCACGAAATCGCCGACGTACAGATCTACCTCATCCGCCTGGCCGACAAACTGGGTATCGACATTCCCGCCGCCGTTGCCGAAAAAATGACCATTAACGAGCAGCGTTACCCTGCAGAGCAGGCGAGGGGAAGTGCGCGGAAGTACACCGCGTATCAGCCTGATGAGGGTAGAGAATGATTGTTTATTCGGGAAATAAGGCACAATTTATTGAAGATGTGCGTCTGAATCGGATTCATGAGGTGATTATGAATGAATTCAGACGGCAGTTCTCTCGCTCAGTGGGGCAGAGTGAAGTGGCTTCGTGGAAGAATTCTTTACAGTACATGTCTAACCTTCTGATTGACCCGGAAATTCCGGCTGATGCGGGTGTTTCCATTGAATATCATATTCCACTTACCAGCAAACGCGTCGACTTTATCCTGACCGGTAAAAACCAACAGTATCAAGACACTGCGGTTATTATTGAATTGAAACAGTGGCAGGCAGTTCAAAAAACAACCAAAGATGGTATTGTCAGCACCTTTTTAGGTGGTGGGGAGCGTGAAACAAGCCATCCTTCCTATCAGGCTTGGACATACGCCGCGTTAATTGAAGATTTCAATGAAACAGTTCGTCAGGAATCTATCGCGCTTGTTCCCTGTGCTTACTTGCACAATATGGATAATGCCGAAGCGATTAATGACGCTGTATATCGACCACATACCGATAAAGCCCCTGTTTTTATTTCCCGCGACGTGGAACGGCTAGCCATTTTTCTCAAACAGCATGTCAAATACGGTGATGATCGAAACATCATGTACCGTATTGAGCACGGCAAGATAAAACCTTCCCGTAATTTAGCTGATTCTCTGGTTTCAATGCTCAGTGGGAATCAGGACTTTTTGATGATTGACGATCAAAAAGTGGCCTATGAAGCTGCACTTGAGTTGGCGCACAAAGCCGAGCGCGGAAAAAAGCAGGTATTGATTGTTGAGGGTGGTCCTGGTACTGGCAAGTCGGTCCTTGCGATAAACCTATTAGTAGAACTGACCAAGTGTGAAAAAGTGGTGCAGTATGTTTCTAAAAATGCAGCACCTCGGGCAGTGTATCAGGCCAAACTGGTAGGGTCGTTTAAGAAGAGCCGTATTGCTAACCTGTTTAAAGGTTCCGGTAGTTATACTGAAACCGAGAAAGACACTTTCGGTGCTTTGTTAGTCGACGAAGCCCACCGCTTGAATGTAAAGAGTGGTCTTTACAGCAACCGTGGTGATCATCAAATTAAAGAAGTGATTCATTCATCTAAACTGAGTGTATTTTTTATTGATGAAGCACAACGCGTTACTCTCAAAGATATAGGTTCTATTGCAGAAATAAAGCATCATGCAAACAACGCAGGTGCAGAGGTGACGCAGCTCGGGCTGGCATCTCAATTCCGGTGCAATGGGTCCGATGGCTACTTGGCATTTGTGGATAATGTTCTGCAAATTCGCGAAACTGCTAATCAAAGTATTCAAGAAGTAGATTATGACTTTCAGGTGCTTGAGTCACCCAGCGCTTTACGTGGGCTTATTATTCGTAAAAACCGTGAAGCTAATCGTGCGCGTATGGTCGCTGGTTACTGCTGGGATTGGGTGAGCAAAAAGAACTCCCAACTTCATGACATCGTTATGCCTGAGTATGGCTTCTCAGCGCAATGGAACCTTGAATCTGATGGCAGCTTGTGGGTGATGGCTGATGAATCTGTTGAGCAAATTGGCTGTATTCATACAGTGCAAGGTCTTGAATTAGACTATGTGGGTGTCATTATCGGTCCCGATCTGATTGTGCGTGATGGGAAAATCATCACTGATGCTGCCCAAAGGTCCAATATGGATAGCTCTATAAAGGGCTTTAAGAAATGGTACAAAGAAGACCCGGATGCGGCACTTGAAGCAGCGGATGCAGTCATCAAGAATACCTATCGAACCCTGATGACGCGAGGTCAAAAAGGCTGTTACTTGTACTGTACTGATCCGGAGACTCACACCTATTTCCAGGAAATTATTCAGTCTCCAGAGCACAATCCTCCTCTAAGTCCTGTTCGTTACGAGGATTTACCATTGTTGTTGGTGGAAGCAGGGGAGGTTGTGCCCTATAAAAATGCAATTCCGGTATACAATTTACAAGCAGCTGCTGGGGAGTTTAGTGAGTACCAAAACTTGGAAGATTGTGATTGGGTCGCTATGCCCGAGTGGCTACGGCCAGAGCCCGGACTTTTTGTGGTGAAAGTGGAAGGGGAATCCATGAATCGGCGTATTCCCAACGGCTCATGGTGTATATTTCGAGCACTTCCAGCGGGAACTAGGGAAGGTAAGATTGTCTTAGTGCAGCACCGAGATATTCAGGATATAGATACTGGTGGACAGTACACAGTTAAACGTTATCACAGCGAAAAAAGAGAGCTTGATGATGGTGGTTGGATTCATGAACGCATCACCCTTAAGCCTGAAACTAATCGCTTTGGATATAGAGATATTGTTCTTGTCGATAATCAAGTTGGAGATTTGAAGGTTATTGGAGAATTTGTGGTGGTATTGTCCTGAGGATAGAGGATGTTCAGGCAAGTCCTTGGGAAGTATTCGACAAGAGAAAACCTATGGATGTTCAAAACGAAGCAGACCGCTGCACCTTCCCACTCACCCTGGTAGACATGGACGATCTGTCAGTCCTGATCGTCGCCCACTACGAGAACTTCGACCTGGAGGGCAGGGTACTGCTGCCGCAGATCCGGGTATTTTGGCCGGCGGAGTAGTGTAGTTGCCAATTTATTTCCAGTTAAAACAGATAGTTATCTGTCAGATTAGATAGATTTTAGCATTAGCGGTCTGAAGGCCCCTTTTCTATAGACTGTTAAGCACTTCCGTTATGCAATGATTTGGAATAGTGTATAAAAAGTGTGTTATTTCAATAAAAGTGTAAAAAAAGTTTGGATGGTGTAAAAAAAGCAATAGGGTCGTTGATTTCGCTGAACATCAGTCACCTCAAAATGTAGGCATACTCGCTCGAATACTTCATGAAATTGGTGAGCCTGAACGCCTCATGCCATCGCAAGATATTGAGCCCTTACGATTTTCTACGCCACCAACTGGCCAGCAGCGAGCCGGACACATTGTGCCACACGGAGAAGAGCGCGCCGGGCAGGGCGGCGGTGGCGGTGAAAAACTGCTGGGCCAGTGCCACGGCCAAGCCGGAGTTTTGCATGCCCACCTCAATGGCAATGGTACGGCAGCTGGCCTCATCAAACCTCAGCCCGCGCGCGAGCCAGTAGCCGGCGCTCAAGCCGATGCCGTTGTGCAATATCACCGCAGCGATCGCCAGCCAGCCAATACTCACCAGGCGGTCGGCATTCAGGGCCACGACGATGGCGATAATCAGCGCAATCAGTACCACCGCCAGACCCGCCAATGCCGGCTCAAAGCGTTGTATGGTACGGGCGAACAGATGGTGGACTACCACCCCAAACAGCACCGGTGCGAGCACGATTTTGGCGATGCTGAGCAGCATGCCCAGCGCGTTGATCTCCACCGAGCTTTTGAGCAGCAGCCAGGCGATAAACGGCGTTAACACGACAGACATCAGCGTGGAGGCCAGTGTCATGGACACCGACAGCGCCACCCACCCACCGGCCAGCCAGGTAATCACGTTGGATGCCGTGCCCCCGGCTGTCGCGCCCACCAGCACCATGCCGGTGGTCAGCTCCGCGCTTAATCCCATGGCGCGGCTGACGGCCAGCGCCGCCAGGGGCATTACCGTAAATTGCAACACGAGCCCCACCGCAATGGGTTTGGGCTCTCGCAATACCCGCATAAAATCTGCCCCCGATAGCGTCAGCCCCATGGCAAACATCACCAGCGCCAGCAGCCAGGTTATGCCCGGCGCCAGGGGCGTAAACGCCGCCGGAAAGTAAAACCCCAGGGCGCCAAGGGCAATGGCCCAAAGCGGGAAAAGGCGGTTAAAGCGGTGGAATGCTTGCATTAAAAGGTCCGATGGGTGGGGAAGCGTTTACAATGCCGTGTAGTGTACAACCATTCGACCCGGTAAGCCTTGTTTTACGACTATAACTCAGTCATATTCGTATTCACTGGTGTAAAGGGCATTCACCCGCACTAAACGCTTATTTTCATTGCCTATGGGAATCTCTTTTGTCGTTTCTCGCCCATCTTAATGCCGCCCTGCAAGTCACTGGCCCCGTTGTTGTGATTCTTGCCTTGGGGGTTTTATTTAAACGTATTCGCCTGATTGATGATCATTTTTTGAGCGTGGCGAATCGATTGGTCTTTAATGTCTGTCTGCCCTGTTTATTGTTCTACAGTGTTTCAACGACCGATATTCAATATTTGAACACTTCACTGCTGGTGTTTGCGGTGCTGGCGACCCTTATCAGCGTGTTGGCGATTCGCATCGCCAGTATCTTTGTGGTGGAGTACTCTAAGCGCGGCGTGTTTACCCAATGTGCTTTTCGGGGCAATATGGCCATCATCGGGTTGGCGTTGTGTGTCAATGCCTTTGGTGAGTCGGTATTGCCCGTGGCGGCGATGTATGTTGCGGTCATGACGGTGCTGTATAACGTCGTTACGGTATGCCTGTTGACGACGCCCGGCATTAACACCGCCATTAACATTGGCAAGAACCCGCTTATCCTGGCCATTGTTGCGGGCCTTTTGTTTTCGATTCTCTCCATAGAGCTGCCCGATTTGGTTAGTGGACCTATCAATACGTTATCGAAAATCACACTGCCTTTGGCACTGCTCTGTATTGGCGGCGGTTTGCGTTTGCACAGTTTTAGAGCTAACGGGTTCGACATATCGGCCGCCTCACTGATTAAACTCATTCTGCAGCCCGCGGCGATCTGTATTGCTGCCGTGATGCTGGGGTTTCGGGGTGAAGCCCTGGGTGTATTATTTTTGATGTGTGCGACGCCGACCGCTGCGGCCGCCTATGTTATGAGCAAGCAAATGTCGAATCACGGTGAGTTTGCCGGCGAAGTGATTACCCTGTCGACGCTGCTCTCACCCATAACTATTACACTGGGCTTCGTGACTTTACAGGCCCTGACGTATTTGTAAGCCGGGCGAGCTGCGGGTCATCAATTGGATTAGTGTTCTTGATATTGGCAATCGAGAACACCAGCCAACCTTACTCTCAAAAACCCGGCCCGGATAGGGACGTAATCGCCTGCCCTGACGGGCTGGGCCTTCCCCAGCCGCATATCAAGGCCGAAGTCAAACAGCTTCGACAAGGACGTGGGTGATAATCTGCTTATTTTTCCAGGAAGCCGTTTACGTCCAGCCAGTGCATAAAGCTGTCGAACCACTTGTTGCTGGTGCGATCTGGATAGCCTAAGCCAAAGCCGTGTCCGCCATTTTGATACAAGTGGAATTCAACCGGTACCTCGGCGTTGTGCCAACTGTTAATCAGGCCGATGTCACCCTGGAATAGAGCGTCGTCAATGGCGACAGCAATAAACATGGGTGGCGCATCTTTGGGTACATCAATCGCCCGCAGTGAACCGTAAATTGGTGCAATAAAGGCAGGACGCATCACCTTGGAGTTCAGGGTGGTTTCCAGCGTGAGGCCCGCCCCGGCTGAGAAGCCCACCATGCCAAGTTTGTCCATATCGACATTCCACTCTTTAGCCCGGCTTTTAATCAGCGCGTAAGCGGCTTCAACGTCGGCCAATTGCATGGAGAGGTCTTTATTGGGGCTTCTGATATGGGCTGTGGCTTTATCTTCTTCCGGGTCCACCTCTGATGGAGCAGGTGGACGTCTATTTCTTAAATAGTTTTCAAAATCCACCAAAGCGTCGGGGGTAGGGTTGAGGCGGTATTTTAGAACGAAAGCGTTAATACCTTGTTCGGCCAACGCCCTTGCCACTTTCCAGCCTTCATTTTCAATTGACAACCACATCATGCCGCCACCGGGCGCGACGAGCACACTGGTGCCGTTGGCTTTCTCAGGGTCCGCTAAAAACGGCGTAAGCGTGGCCTCACTGACGTTACGCGCCATGGGTACGCCCCACTGGAAGAACCAGGATTCTGAAGCTGGCTGGTTTTTCACGCCACCGGTATTCAAGGGAATGGCATCAGGCTCGGCGGGTGCATCGATAGGGGTCATTTTTCCGTCTTGGGCAAACACGCTAAAGGATAACAAGCACCCTGCCAGTAGTAATACTTTGCGAAACGTCATGGTTAAATCTCCGGTTTTATTCATTATTGACTGCCCCTCTGCAGGCTCTTTCGGGGGCTTCCGACCTAATAGTCGCCCACTAGGAAAACTTTGACCGAAAATACAGGGTGTTACTACTCAATGCTAACTAATATCAAAGCCCTTCAAGCAGCATGAACTGAAATCGTAAGCCCAAAGGCGCGCAAAATAGCCCGCAGTGTCGAGAATTTAGGGTTGCCTTTATTGGAGAGTGTTCGGTAGAGCGTTTCCCGGGAAAGGCCGGTGCGGCGCGCGAGTTCAGTCATCCCGCCGATACTGTCGGTGGCATTGCGCAGCGCCATCAGCAGGACGCGCTCATCTTCATCTTCCATGGCAATTTCCAGGTAAGTGGCAATGTCTTCTGGCGTTTTTAAGTCGTCACATGGACTGTATGGAATGGCACGTCGTGTATTAACCATGACAGTAATCTCTCCAGAATGCTTTAGCGGTTTCAATATCATTTTGCTGCGAGGCTTTATTGCCTCCACACAGTAAAATCACCAAAGAGACTCAGTCCCAGGAATAATAAACCCGATAACCCTTTCCCTCTGTGATGCGTAGCTCTCGAACGCTCTCTCCAACGGGTTTCCAGTCACCTTCGAGGCCGAGGGAAAGCCGGTCTATGCGATTTTTGACGCGCATGCGAGCACGCTGGTCGCGTAGTTTGTTGATCCATTGGTCATACGGGACCTTGCCTGTCGCATCCCGATATTTGTAGATTGTGACCATGACAATATATCCTCCTTGATGTAAGGTGTCAAGTTTAGGCTACACTCCGTTCACCGTTCAC
>CBFGUT010000103.1:0-10414 GCA_965652265.1 uncultured Cellvibrionaceae bacterium
GTATACCGAGCAGAGTGGATGGCCTGATGGGTTCCAGTTGGCTGGCCGATGGTTCGGCTATCAGCAGTTGCCCACCCGGGCGAAGCACGCGGTAGGCTTCGCGCAGGGCCTGATCAATGTATCGGGGCGGCATTTCGTGAAACAAGAAACACACCACCAGGGCATCGAACCGGCATGCCGCAAAGGGAAGTTGTTCAGCGGGTGCTTGCAGGAAGTGTACATGTGGGTGACTCGCGGCGGCGTGCTTAAGCATATAGGGTGAGACATCCACGCCCCAGACGTCGGCCACGCCCACCTCCTGAACGGCTCTGGCCAACTTGCCGCCGCCCGTTCCCAGCTCCAGTACTGATTTCAGGCCCGCGACCTTCGCCGCCAGCTGACGACGCACCCGCTGCATTTGACCCAGCATCGCAATATCGAAGCCCGTAATATAACCGTGAGCAATCTTGCGCGAATAGTTGCCGTTGGGAAGATTGTGAAACTCCTGCAGCGCATAGCGCGGAATATCCGCACACAGTGGCTGAGAAGGATTGAGTTGTACCGGTTGCCGTCGACCCGCGAGCAAACGGATAAACCGCCAGACCCCCCGAGGGCTGGACAACTTGAGGTCATCCGCCCAGGTGGGTGCCAGTTCCAGGGCATTCCAGTCGGGCGGCACGGGATCGGCCTCGGAGGTATGAAAAATCTCTGCTTTCACGCGCTGATTCTTAGGTTGGTGCGTTCAGCGCCAAGCATAAAAGCCCCACAGCAAAAAATCCAGTGAGTGGCTTGGCCGGTGGGCACTCGGGCAGGAGCGTAAAAATGAACCCCATGGTTGGGAGTCGCCAGGCCAAACGTGGCAGAATAGCGTCTGGAAACCTGATCTCGGGCAGGGCATGAGCAATATCCACTTTGACGACCAGATTATCCCTTCGGCGGGCGAATCTGTGCTAACCACATTATTGGCGCACGGCTACAGCATCCCCCATAGCTGCCAGTCCGGAGTATGTCACTCCTGCGTGATGCTCTGCGAGCAGGGCAATCTACCGGCCGAAGCCACCGCCGGCCTCTCGCTAGCAGAGCAGCAGCGAGGGTTGTTTTTGAGTTGCCAGTGCCGGCCCACCGAGGATATCCGGGTGGGGGAATATCACCCCCGCGAGACCGCCCAGCCCGCCGAAGTGGTGGACAAGCAGTGGCTGGATGGCCAGGTATTGCGACTCACACTGCGTGCGCCCATAGGATTTCGCGCCGGCCAGACACTGACGCTGTGGCGCGACGACCAGACAGCGCGCTGCTACTCCATCACCCATCCACCCCGGCCCGACCACACCCTGGAGCTGCACATCCGGGTATTGCCGGGCGGCGCTTTCAGCCCCTGGGTTGCCGAATCCGTGGCCGTGGGGGACACCCTCCCCATCCAGGGGCCGCTGGGCAACTTTTACTACCAGCCCACGAGTGACGAACAACCGCTGCTTCTGGTGGGCGTGGGTACGGGCCTGGCACCGCTTTACGGCATAGTACTGGATGCGCTTGCCCGCCGACATCGCGGCCCCCTGCATCTGTTAGTGGGCGGGCGCGACCGCGACTCTTTTTACATGCTGCCCACCCTGGCCACCCTGGCACACCAGCACCCGCAGGTGGAAATACACCGCCTCACGCTGGCCGAGGCCGCAGACCCCCCGCTGATTTCAGCCGATATTTACAGCTTTGTAGGCCAGCACTACCGCGAATTGCGACCCTGGCAGATCTATATTGCCGGGGCCGGTCGCTTCGTGCAGAAAATGCGCAAAGTCTGTTTTATGGCGGGCGCCAGCGGACGGCAGATACTCACGGACAATTTTGAAAAGGCTTGAGCCTTTGCGCCCCAAGGCGGGGCTTGCCATAATGGCAGCGCTAACAATCCTAATAATCATCAAAGAGTTGTTCTATGGATATCTTTATCGTCCTGGTTACGGTCGCCCTGCTGATCGGCCTGATCGTCTGGTTTAAACTACACCCCTTCCTGGCATTCCTGCTGGCCTCATTGTTTGCCGGCATCGGTCTCGGCGTCACGCCCGCCGAGATCCCAGGTATCATTCAGGCGGGTATCGGCAACACCCTCGGGGGGCTGGTGGTAATCGTCTGTCTGGGCGCCATGTTCGGTAAGCTCATTGCCACCAGTGGTGCCGCCGAGAAAATGGCCCAGGTGTTGATTCGTGCCTTTGGCCGCCGCCACATGACCTGGGCCATGCTCATTACCGGGTTTATTGTGGGCATCCCACTGTTCTATAACGTGGGCTTTGTCCTCCTGGTGCCGCTGGTGTTCTCGGTGGCCTACCGCTCGGGCCTGCCGGCGGTCTACCTGGGTATACCGCTACTGGCGGCGCTCTCCGTCACCCACGGTTTCCTGCCGCCGTCGCCCTCGCCCACCGCCATGGTGCCCATGTTTAACGCCCATATCGGCACCACCCTGCTGCTGGGCCTGGTGGTGGCCATTCCCACGGTGATTGTGGCCGGCCCCCTGTTCACGCATTTTCTCAAGCACATTGACGCCCGACCGCTGGCCACCTTTATTCCCGAGCCCATGTCCGAGGACAAGCTGCCGGGCACGGCCAACTGTTTTATCACCGCCCTGCTGCCCGTGGTACTGATCGCCAGTTCGGTGTTCTTACCCAAACTGTCGAGCGATCCCACCATCGCCGGCTACCTGGGCTTTGCCAGCGATCCGGCTGTGGTCATGTTGCTGGCGCTGATGATTGCCACTTTCACCCTGGGCCTGCGCCGCGGTACCACCATGACCGAGATAATGGAGCACTACGGCAGTGCCGTGAAGGATATTGCCCTGATTATTCTGATTGTCGCCGGCGCCGGCGCCCTCAAGGAAATTTTTGTCGCCAGCGGTGTCAGTCATTCTATTGGCGGCCTGCTGGAGGAGGCCTCCCTCAACCCATTGATTCTCGGCTGGCTGATCGCCACCGCCATCCGCATCTGTCTGGGGTCGGCCACGGTGGCCGGACTGACCGCTGCGGGCATTATGGCGCCGATCATGGCGGCGGGAACCGTCAACCCCAATCTGATGATCCTCGCCATAGGTGCGGGCAGCCTGATGTGCTCCCATGTTAACGACTCGGGCTTCTGGATGTACAAGGAGTACTTCAACCTCAGCCTCAAACAGACAGTCATGTCCTGGACCCTGATGGAATCCATTGTCGGCGTGGTGGGTCTGATAGGTATCCTGATACTCGATACGGTGGTTTAAAGGCTAGAGTTCCCAGTTGGGCGCTTGTGAGGTACGGTACTGCTCGGCGATATCGCCATCGGCAATGGCATCCGCCAGGGACTTGCCCGACACGGCGGGGGACTGGCCCGTCAGAGACACCCAGCCATCGCGGCCGGCACGCTTGACCACATAGAGCGCCTTGTCGGCCAGATCAACCACCTGCTCCCAGCCCTGTTGATCGGGCGCCTGGGGGCAGAAGGGGTAGGCCGCCACACCCACTGAACAGGTAATCTGCACCTGCTTATCATCCAGAATCATGCGCTGTTCAGCCACCGCGGCGCGCACCCGCTCGGCCATCTCTGGCGCATCGGCGCGATTGCAAAAGCGCGCCACCAGCAAAAACTCCTCACCGCCCCAACGCACCAGATAATCCGTGTCGCGCATGGTATCCGCCAGCGTGCGACTGAACACCTCCAGTACTCTGTCGCCGGCGGCGTGACCATGGAGGTCGTTAATCCGCTTGAAGTGGTCGATATCCACCAGCATAAACAGCATGTCGTCGCGGTCACCGGCACGGCGCTCACCACTCTGGATTTTCTGATAACCGGTCAGCGTACGACGTATATCACCATCGAGATGGCGGTAAAGGTAGCGGCGGTTATAGAGCCCCGTGAGTGGATCGGTGAGGCTCGCCTGTTCCAGCTTGCGGTAAGCGGTGCGCAACTCCTCTTGCGCCTCTTCCAGACCGCTATTAATACGTTTGAGTTCGCTGGTACGCTCGGCCACCTTCTGATCCAGGGTGCGGTGAATATCCAACAAATGTAGATGTGTCGCCACCCGTGCCAACAACTCATCGCGCGAGAAGGGTTTACTTAAAAAGTCGTTGGCTCCCACGGCAAAAGCTTGCACCAAATCCGTGGACTGGCGTTTGGCGGTGAGAAAAATCACCGGTAATTCCAGCGTACTGTAGCGCTCCCGCATGGCCTTACAAATTTCATAACCGGACATACCCGGCATCATTAAATCCAACAGTACCAGTTCCACATCGGGGTTGGCTTCAATAAACGCCAGGGCTTTTTCTCCAGTGTCACATTCACTGATGCGGTAATTGCGCAGCGACAGGAAGTTCACCAACACCTGACGGTTCACCGGCTCGTCGTCGACAATAAGAATATGTGATCTGGCTGACTGTCCTGTGTCGGGCAGAACCACCTGGCTCGTTTCGGGAATCGGCTGAAGATCGCGAGGCGGCGTGGCAGGCGTGTCATTCTCCGGAGTATCTTTTTCGGCCATGGGTAAAGTGACGGAAAATACGCTGCCTTCCCCCGGCGCCGAGCGCACCTCAATTTTACCCTGATGCAATTCCACCAGTTGACGGCTCACCGACAGTCCCAACCCTGTGCCCCCATAAAGCCGGGTGATATCGCCATCCCCTTGGGCAAAGGCGTCAAACAACTTATCCGCCTGGTTGCTTGCCATGCCAATGCCGGTATCGGTCACAGTAAGCACGACTTGACGCTCTACAGTGTCGACCTCGGCCTCCACCACTATTTGCCCCCGTTCAGTGAATTTCACCGCATTGCCAATCAGATTGTGAAGTACCTGCAACAGGCGGTCTTCATCGCCGCGCACGGGTGGCAGATCGGTGGGTACGCGATTTTCCAGCGTCACCGGTTTATGAGCCACCAGAGGACGCGACAGATTGATGACCACATCCACCAGTACATACAAATCCACGGCGCGCAGCTTGAGGTTGATACCGCGGTGACGCAATTTGGAAAAATCGAGAATGTCATCCACCAGTGTCGATAGCCGCCGCCCACTGGAGACAATCATCGCCAGATTGTATTTGGTGGTCTGGGAAAGTACCCCGGTGGCACCTTCCATCATGGATTCGGCCAGGCCGATAATGCCGTGTAAGGGCGTTCGCAATTCGTGTGAGGTGTTCGCCAGAAACTCGTCCTTGAGTTTATCCACCTCCTGCAGACGCTGCACCAGCAGGCGTTCCTGCGTCAGTTTGTCGCGCTCGTAAAGATATTTGATACGCTGGGTGTGGTAGAACCAGTAGAGTAAACCGGCAATTAGCAACACGTAAGCAGTGTAGGCCCACCAGGTGCGCCAGACGGGGGGCAACACCTGGATTTCCAGGGTGGCGGGCTCGGGATTCCACAAGCCATCGTTATTGGCCGCGCGCACCTCGAAACGGTAGCGGCCGGGATCGAGGTTGGTAAAAAACGCACTGCGCCGCTGGCCCGCCTGAGTCCACTCGTCATTGAAGCCCAGCAACCGATAGGCATAGAGATTGTTTTGACTCTGGTGGTAGCTGAGTCCGCTGTAATTGATCTCCAAAACCGTTTCATGTGGCTCTAACTGGAGCCTTTCGGCAAATGGGATCGCCCGTCGCTCGCCGGATTCACCGACAGCAAATTCCAACGGCTGATTGAGCACATTAATACCGGTAAGATACACCGGCGGCAAATATCGGTTCTCCTGCAATGCCGCGGGATCAAATATACTGAAGCCCTTGCTGTTGCCAAACACCAGTTCGCCGTGCCGTGTCTTCAGCGCGGTGGCACGATTGTATAGGTTGCCGATCAACCCGTGAGCGCTGCTAAAGTGGGAAAACTCGCCGGCATCCACCGCAAAGCGCGCCAACCCCTGCTGGGTGCTCAGCCACAAATTGCCCGCCTCGTCCTCGACGATGTCGGTCACCACCACATCGGGAAGCCCATCCGCCTGGGTGTAACGATGAAATTCACCCGTTGCCGGATTATATTCACCCAGGCCGTTATCCGTCCCCAACCAAAGTCGTCCACGACTGTCCTGGTAGATAGCCTTGACAAAATAATTGCCCGCCAGGGGATTACTGTCATCGCTCAGTGTGACGGATTGCAATTGCCCCAGCTCGCGATCGAGCCGATAGAGCCCGCCAATAGACCCCACCCAGATGCGTCCCTCCCGATCCTGATATATGGAGCGCGCGTAGAGTACCGTGTCGCCCCCCATCTGGTCGGGGGGCGGTTGAAATCGGGTGAAGTCGTCCGTGGCCGCGTTATAGCGCGCCACCCCCGCCTCGGTCGCCACCCACAAGTTGCCTGCGGTATCGATCATGACATCCCAGGGTTCGCGGCCGGGGATCGAACGCGGGTTGCCTTCCTCCGGCAAATAGTGGCGAATCTCTCCGCTGGCCAGATCCATACGGTTCAATCCGCCCGACCAGATACCCAGCCAGAGGTCATTCCCTCTTCCGGCAATGGCGAGTATGGTATTGCCACTCAATGACTGCTCCCTGGAATCGTCGCGGGTGATGCGGCGAATATTCTCGCGCTCGGGGTCCAGATAATTGAGCCCGTAGCCGGTGCCTATCCACAAGCCGCCATCGGCATCTTCATAAGTGGCGGTGACACCGCCGTCGGTAATACTGTTGTCGTCGTAAGGATTGTGGCGAAAATTGCGAAACGCCGAAGCATGCCGGTCCACCCTATCCACCCCGGAGGGAAAGTAACCCAGCCAAATGTCACCAGCCCGATCTTCGAAAATGCTGGTAACCACAAAATTTCCAGGCGAAGAAGTATCGCCTTCGCGGTAGACAAAGGGGGTAAATTCACCGCTGTGTGGATCGAACAGGTTGACGGAGCGGCCATCACCCACCCAGTGACGCCCCTGGGAGTCCTCAAGGACATCCCACACCGTCTGGTTTTTTTCATCCACCAGATTGGGGTAGCGTACAAACCGGTCCGCGTCGCGGTCAAAGCGCACCAGACCTCCACTATAGGTGCCAAACCAGACGCGATTTTGGCGGTCCACACTGACGGCGCGTACATCGTTATCACTCAGGCTATGGGGGTTATCAGTATCGTGTGAGTAATGTTTTACCGCATCATTGCCGGGTTGATAACGATACACCCCCTGCGTGCGTGTCCCAATCCAGAGATCCCCTGCCGCGTCCACTGCAAATGCCGAAATACTGACTTTATTGTTTTCACTCCCCAGTGGGATATACCGATATTCTCCGCTAGGCCAATGCAAGCGATACAAACCGGCACGCGTGCCCAGCCAGAGCACCTCCTCCGTTTCCAGCCAGAGGTCGCGCACATCGTTGATGCCAGTGTCAAGAGGGTTGTTTTCGGAGTACTGAAAGCGGGTGAAACTCTCGCTGATCGGGTCTAATCGCGACAGTCCTTCGGTGGTCGCCAGCCACAGATAGCCACTGTCGGCCACGGCGATACGATTGACGTAATTGTGCACCAGACTGTCGGGGTTGTCGCTGTCCTGGCGGTAAATCGCCAACTGGTAGCCATCGTAGCGGGCCAAACCATTAGCACCGGCAAACCACATAAAGCCGTGGCGGTCCTGAGCCAAATCATTGATATAGCCCAGGCCGGAGACATCATCCGGAAGAATATGGCGGAAACTCAGGTGAGCATCGTCCGCCTGTGCAAGCATGCCCAGACATATCAACCAGCATAGAGTCAGATACCTGAGGGTGTGACCCAGTTGGCGGACACCCTTGCGCCTGTGAAGCTGTCGTTCTGTCAGCACCTGCCACCCACTACTCACACCACCACGTACCAGAGGGAATTCATTTGAGTGTAGCCGATTATTTACGGGGTGCTAACGTATTGCCGGCCGCTTCCAGTTGCGGCTGGTGGGAGAAGGCCAAAACCCGTAAAATTAACCCTTACTATCGATTAACCACAGGAAGCGTCCAGCGCATGAAAGCCACCATCAAAGACGTCGCCAAACTCGCGGGCGTGTCCTTCAAGACCGTCTCCCGCGTGATCAATCGCGAAGGTAGCGTGGGCAAGGACCTGCAGGACAAGGTATGGGCCGCCGTCAAGGAACTGAACTATCGCCCTAACCTCTCGGCTCGCGGCTTGCGCGGGGCCGCCTCTTCCATCGGTTTTATCTACGACAACCCCAACAGCAATTACGTTATCGATATGCAGCACGGCATTCTGGACGAGTGTCGCAACCAGGGTTATGAGTTGGTGATCCACCCCTGTGATGCCTCCAGCAAGGATATCGTGCAGGAAGTGCTGGAAATGATTGATCGCAGCCGCGTGGGCGGGCTGGTATTGACCCCGCCCATTTCGGAAAACCCACAAGTGCTTGCGGCCATCAGTGAACGCAAAGTTAAAAGCGTACGCATTCTCTCGGGCTCAAGCGCGCCCGATGAACTATCGCCCTGTATTTATATCGACGACCATACCGCGGCCATGCAGATCACCCAGCATTTGATTGATCTGGGCCACAGGGATATCGCCTTTCTCGGCGGCGACGAGGAACACAAATCCAGCGGCGAGAGACTCCAGGGTTATCGCGAAGCCCTGCGGGAAAATGGATTGGACGTGGACGAAGCGCGCATTTTGCCCGGCAGTTACTCCTTCGAGTCGGGCGTGGAGAGGGCACGCAAGCTATTGCGCAAGGGCAACCCCATGCCCACGGCCATCTTTGCCTGTAACGACGAAATCGCTGCGGGCACCCTGTTCGCCGCGCGCATCCAGGGTATAGACGTCCCGCGCGACCTGTCCATCGTGGGGTTTGAGGACAGCCCCTTCTCGCGGCAGTGCTGGCCCAACCTCACCACCGCCCGACAGCCCACCAGCACCATCGCCCGCAAGGCGGCGGCGCTACTGATTAAGTCCATTCGCCATCAAGGCAAGGGCGACAAACTGCCCGCCAGCGAGGGCTTCCTGCCCCAATTGATTGTGCGCGACTCCACCTGCCCGGCAAAACGACAAACCTCAGACGTCTGACGTTGGACAGGTCACAGGCGAATCACGATACGGCGCCGATCCAACCACCAGGCTACCAGCCAGAACAGTGCCACGTGAATCAGCGCAAAGGTCAGAGAGGCGTTGCGCGGGGCCAGTAGCTCGGCCAGTTGCTGGTAAAACCAGCTGTAAAAATTCACGCCCTCAATACTGAACAGGTAGTAGGTTTTCACCCAGACAATACTCAGCACATAAATAAACAGTGGGTTTTTGCCCAGCATGGCCAGGGCGCCATATACCGGCCGCAGCGGTGCCAGCCGTTCGAGCCATACCAGCGCCAGCAACACTGCCACGGCGGCACCCGAGGTGAGAAGTACAAACGAACTGGTCCACAGATATTTGTTGACCGGCAGGGCCAAATGCCAGAGCGCGCCAGCGAGTACCAGCAGAGGGCCCGCCACCCACAGCGGCCAGCGGGGACCGACCACCAACAACCGTGTGGCTTCGTAACCCATCAACACACTGACAATGGCCGGCAGAGTACTGAGTAACCCTTCCGGATCAAAGGCCACCCCCTTGCCCTGCCACAAATGCTCCCCGCCCAGCAGCCATAAATCGAGATCGCGCACCAGGTTACCGGTGAGGCTATAAGGGTCGGGATTGAGCAATAGCAGTGCCCAGTAGCCCAATAGCAACGCCGTGGCTACTGCCGCACGCCCAAACACCGGCAACCAGACAATAAATGCGGCGGCGGCGTAGGCGAGAGCAATACGTTGCAAAACCCCGGGTATACGCCATTCACTCAGCGGATCGGTAAATGGATAGGCATTGAGCAGCACCCCCACGGCAAACAGCAACAGGGTGCGACGCAGAATTTTCAGGCCGCGCGCGGACACTGAAAGTCCGGCTTGCGAGCGTTGGGAAAAAAACAACGCCGAGCCCACGATAAACAGAAAAAAAGGAAAGATATAGTCGGTAAATGTCGCCCCGTGCCAGTCGGCATGCAACAGCGGGGCATACACATGAGACCAGGACCCGGGGGTATTTACCAGAATCATCAGCGCCAACGTAAGCCCGCGCATCACATCCAGTGCCAGAAAACGCTGTGTAGGTTTGTGCATACAGCTAACCTCCCGCCGCGAGCGGCCAATACCCGTAAAAATCCGGACTCGAAGAACCCGGTATTGCCAGAGCCTCTCGAAGAGGACATGGTGTTTTTTCAGGATCGCCGGGACCGGGTAGTGGTGTGTGGGACACGCCGTGAACCCATCCCTGGGGGCTCCCATTTGCCATCCCTGAGCAAATGAGGGTCCCACACACCACTACCCGACCCCGGCTCCGTGCCAATCCCAAAGTAGTACGACCCACGCAAGGTTAAACCTGTACGAAACTTCATTACCAGCCATTCATCAGGCAAAGCCTGTTTTCATTGTCACGCCCTATAGACGTGGCTTAATGTTCAGTTAACGCCAGCGGCGAATGCGGTGCCCCTTGAGGGCGTAGAACAAAATAAACGCAT
>CBFGUT010000104.1:0-10358 GCA_965652265.1 uncultured Cellvibrionaceae bacterium
TGCGGTGGTGCTTTGACGATCGTCGATCACCGGGAATGTCAATCTATGTTAAATCGAACATAGATAATAGTATGAACCTGCTTAACCCTCTCTTAATTTTCAACTAGACTGATCCCATGCTTTCCGCCGCACCGGCGGGGCTCCACAAAGGAGGTTTCAAATGAGGGAAAACGCCCACTACGCTATTTCTACCATTCTGAAAAGCCTGTTTTTTTCGCTGGCAGCGAGTGTTATCTTTTTATGGGTTTATAGCGTCACGCCTGGATTTATTGAAACCTTTGCCGCCTTTGGCTCGGATTTACCCACTATCACAGCCATTGCCTTGAAGATACGCCCCTTCTACCTTGTGGCGGTGGTAATTTTACTCGTCCCCACAGCTATAATCTTGCTGAAAAACCTGTCGTTTAAAACTAGGCGAACAATGGTAGTGCTGTCAGCAAGCTTGTTTATTTTTTCGGTGATATACCTGATGTTTTTCTTCTGGGCCATGTATTTACCTGCATTCTCACTCTCAACCAGACCCTGATAAAAACACCCGTTGATGGACAATATCCCGCGCGGGGCTGTCACTGTTGATGACTATTTATAGACTCATTCATCTTCGATGATAAGTGTTATCATCTTTCTTCTTTACTGATTCTCAATCCTCAGCCAGACTAACGCCATGCTTTCGACTCTCCGCTCTGTTTTCAGCCTGTTGACAGGTATGGGTATCCTGCTCGCTGGCTCGGGCCTGTTGGGGACACTGCTGGGCCTGCGGGCGACCCTCGAGGGTTTTGCCGAGTTCACCATTGGTCTGATCATGTCGGCGTTTTTTGCCGGCTACATTTTCGGCAGCTATGTCTGTCCGCTGCTGATTCGACGGGTGGGCCACATCCGCACATTTTCCGCTTTGGCGGCGGCCTCGGCGGCGGTCTCGCTGTTGCACGGCCTGTGGGTGGACCCCTGGGTGTGGGGGCTGCTGAGGCTGATCAATGGTATTTGCATCCTCGGTTTGTATATGGTGGTGGAGAGCTGGCTCAGCGAGCAGGTGACCCAGAGGCGCGGGCAGGTGTTTGCGGTGTATATGATGGTATCCCTGGGGGCGTTGGGAGTGGGGCAGTTCCTGGTGGCCGTCTACGGCCCGGCGGAGCTGGCCAGCTTTGCCCTGGTGGCGCTGTTGTTTTGCCTGGGGTTGATACCGCTGGCACTCACTCGTCGCCTGCAACCGGCGGTGACTTCCACGGCCAACTTGCCTTTGCGCCAACTGTTCGCCATTTCCCATGTGGGAGCCATGGGCTCCTTTGCCTCCGGGCTGATTACCGGTGCCTTCTGGGGGTTGGTGGCGGTCTACGCTCTCAATGTGGGCCTCGACAGTGCCGGTGTTGCCGCCTTTGTGGCGGCGGCGATTTTTGGCGGTGCTCTCTTACAGTGGCCCATCGGTCACTGGTCGGACCGCGCCGACCGGCGCATCATGCTGGTGCGGGTGGCCTTGGCGGCGGCCCTGGTAGCGGCCCTGATTCATGCGCTGGGTGGGCGTTCACTGACACTGCTGTTGGTGCTGGGTGGGCTTTACGGCGGCTTTTCCTTTTCCCTCTACGCCCTCAGTGTGTCCCAGACCCACGACCGTATGCAGGGGGAGAATACCATGGCCGCCACCCGCGGGCTGTTGTTACTTAATGGCATTGGCGCGACTCTGGGGCCGCTGTTGATCGGCGCCATTATGCAGGCCTTACACGCCTCGGTTTTTCCACTGGTGCTGGCACTTCTGCTGGTGGCATTGGCCATTTACGCCCGCCACCGTATCAAGGTGGACCCTGCCGTGCCCGCCGATGAGCGCAGTGAATTCGTGCCCATGACTCGCACCTCGCCGGTGGCCATGGCGCTTGATCCACGGGCCGAATCTGTTGCGGATGCAGAGTCGCAGTCACCCACCGGCTGAAAAGCGATCCACGAACTTTTTCACAACTCTCCTGTGCCCCGCGTCACGCGTGGGGGACATCTGCCCGTCATAAAAGCTTCACAATCCCGTCACGCAAATTTAACAAAACTCATCAACCATAGGCGCCACATGAGCACTGAGTTCGACGCTGGTTAGCGCAGCGCTTTCAGTTCGTCATGAACAAGCCTTACGTGAGGCGCAGCGAATTCACAGGCCGCTACCGGCGGCGACTTTTTATTTCAAACGATCCATTCGGGGAGAGTTGCAAGCTATGAAAATCAAGACTCTGGTAAGTATCAGTGCATTGGCGGCCGTATTGGCCGCCTGCGGCGGTGGCGATATCGAAATTGACGCCCGCAACCAGTCCACCACCGACAATTCAGTCGGTGACAACAGCAACAACGTGGTCAATGAAGGCGGCGGTAGCAACGAAACTCAAAACCCCTGTGCCTCCTACGAAATGGACGGTTCGACTCGCCAGGGTTCTTACGATGCCCCTCACTGTGTTTACGGTACCGACTTTGTCAGCCTCTCCAACCCTTATGAAGGTAGCGATGTCCTGGAATTTGATGACCTGCCCAACGACGGTGTGCATATTTTCAATGATAGCCTGGTCGTAGGCCGCAACTACAGCAGTGATGACGATCTGGCCACCGCTGGCCTGACACAGGGCGGTGACGGCGCGGTGATTCGCCTGAACCCGGGTGTTACTTTTGCCTTCCGCTCCAACGACGACTATATGGTCATCAACCGCGGCTCTCAGATTTTTGCAGAGGGTACCGCCAGTCAACCGATCACCATCACTTCGGATACCGACGCCGTGGACGGCACCGTGGGCCCCGAGGATGTTCAGCAGTGGGGTGGCATGATCATCAATGGTTTTGGTGTGACCAACAAATGTTCCTATACCGGCACGATGATGGACGGCGATCTGTCTACATCTGATTGCCATGTGGAAGCAGAGGGTAAAGCCGGTGCCGGCCAAAGCCATTACGGCGGCAGCAACAATGCCGACAACTCCGGCACCCTGCACTACTTCATCGTCAAGCACACGGGCGCCCAGGTTGCTCCGGGCAATGACCTGAATGGTATTTCCTTTAACGCCGTGGGGTCGGGTACGAATGTGGAAAACCTGCAAGTTTACTCCACCTACGATGACGGCATTGAGTTCTTTGGCGGCGCTGTGAACGTCAGCAACTTTGTCGCCCTGTATGTCCGTGACGATTCCATCGATATCGATGAGGCTTATGTGGGCACTATTGATCACGCCCTGGTGATTCAGGCTGAAAACGACGGTGATCACTGTATCGAGTCAGATGGTATTGGTAGTTACAGCGGCCTGGACGAAGCCACACGCACCGATTTTGTCAGTCGCGGGTTGAACTCTCGCGCTACTATTAAGAACCTGACCTGTCTGGTGTCTCCCAATGCCATGGGTACACACGATGCCGGTCATGGTTGGCGTATTCGCGAAGCGCACTTCCCCACAATCCAGAACACATTGATCACCACCGCCTACCAGGCTGACAGTGCGGAAAACAACTACTGCGTGCGTATCGAGTCTGACGAAGGCCTGCAAGCCGCCGATGATGGTGACCTGGTGATTGAGCAGTCCGTTATCGCTTGTCACGACCTGACTCATGGCGGCCCGCTGCCGAGTGGTGCCACCACGCTGGAGTTTTTGCAGGCCAGTAACGATGTGATGCAAACCGCGCAGGCTGGAGAAGACCCCACGGCTGCCAGCAACAATAACCTGCAATTGCTGAACGGTTTCTACACATTACCGCTGGGCGACATGGTGATTAACGGTGGGCCGGTCACTGTAACCCCCACTGAAGGTCGTACCTACATCGGCGGTGTGACTGCAGACAACGACTGGACTGCCGGCTGGACTTACGGCTTGCACCCGGAGAATCGTGCTCAGCCCCTGTGGTTTGAATAAGCCCTGGCGAATCAGCCGAGCAGTCGATTGCCGTAGATCGAAGGGCGCCATACGGCGCCCTTTCTATATCAACAGATAGGTCGCTTCAATGAACAAGACAACTAGCAATATCTACAAGCCGTTGGCCGGATTCGGCCTGAGTCTGTTAAGTCTCACTATCAGCAGCTTGGTGTACGCCCAGCAGGAAGAGGAAAATACTGCTCCTGAGCGTCCCAAGATTATGATTGCCCCGCCGGTCATTGAGGAAATGATGGTGACCGGTGCGCGACTGATGAGTGGTGCCGAGAGCCTGATTATCGAGCGTCAGGACCAGGCGGTGGCGGCCGATTTTATCGGTGCCGAGCAAATGAGCCGCGTGGGTGATGCCAATGTGGCAATTGCGCTGACACGTGTGCCGGGTATCACGCTGGTGGAAAATAAATTTGTCTTTGTGCGTGGCCTGGGTGAACGCTACTCCAGCACCACGCTCAACGGCGCCATGGTGCCCTCTCCCGATTTGTCGCGTAACGTGCTGCCTCTGGATATTATTCCCACGTCCATCGTCGAGTCACTGATGATTCAAAAGGTGCCCTCTTCCGACAAGCCTGCTGCCTTTGGCGGGGGTAGTGTAGATATTCGTACTACGGGCATTCCCGATGACTTTGTCTTCTCAATGGAAGTGGGGACAGGTTTTAACAGCGAATCTTCCGATTTATTCACTTATTCGGGTGGTGATGATGACCGTTGGGGCGAAGACGATGGCACCCGAGCTCTGCCCAACGAACTGGACCAGGCACTTGATCGCTATCGCGGTAACCTGACGCCCAACAACATCAACAGTATTGATCAGCTGGGCTCCATCACTGAAGCCCAGGCCATTAACCGCGATCTGGCGGTGACACTCAATCGGGATCTTACCCTTCAGGAAAAATCCGGTGAACCGGATATCGGTGCGGAAATCCAATTGGGAAATATTCTCTACCTGCCCAACGACATGGACTTCGGTTTCCTGGCGGGCGTCTCCTACGACAGCGGCTGGCGCAACCGCGAGGTGGTGCAGCGTGAGTTTACCGATCCCGACAATCGCGTGGTCTTTGAAAATGAAAGTATCTACTCGGTGGAATTGTCCGGCAACCTGAGCCTGGGGTTGACCCTTAATGGCGAAAACAAGATCGAAACCACCAGTCTGTACTTGCGTAATACTGACGATGAAGTGTCAGTGCGCGACTACTTTAATGCCAACCGCCTGTTATCCGAAGGGCGGGGTTTTCGCAATACCGAGCTGCGCTACGAGCAGCGGGAAATGGAAGTGCATCAAATTCACGGTGAGCATGAATTGGGGCCGGAAACCCTGGGAATGTTTGGCCTGAGAGACTACATTGGGTGGCTGGAAGGACTGTCGTTCGACTGGTATATCTCCAGCAGTGATGCCGAGACGCACCTGCCCAACGAGGTCAATGCCCTGAGCAACACGATTACTGACCCGGAGACCGGCGCAGTGATTTCCAGTGCCTTGAGTGGTGCCAACTCCACGGCCGTGGTTTACCGTTTTTCAGAGCTGCAGGACTATGTGGACAGCAACGGCTGGTCACTGTCCCTACCCATCGAAACCAACAAATGGGAAGTCAAGCTGACCGGTGGTATGGATTACTGGCAAAAATCACGCACCTATGAACAACTGCAATTCAACCTCGGTGCGGTATCGCTCAATCCCAACAGCCCGGTGTTTGAAGGCGAATTGGGCGATGTGTTGTCGGACGAGAATATTCTCAACCCCGACTATGGTTTTGCCATTACCAACAGTGGTGACAATGCCAACAGTTATATTGCTGCCAACAAGGTCAACGCGGCCTTCGGGCAAGTGGATGTTACCTGGGACTATACCTGGCGCCTGGTGGTGGGTACACGTTGGGAGGACTACCAGCAGGTCAATTTGCCCTGGGACCCGGTTAAGTATGACGGTAGTCAGTTCCCGGGTGCTGATAGCAACGATCCCGAAGAGGTGGCTCAGTACTTCCAGGACGCTACTTACGCCGAGGACGACTACTACCATTCCGCGGCATTGACCTGGATGCTGCCGAACTTCTGGGCCGAAGACTTTCAATTGCGCCTGAGTTTTGGTGAAACCACGGTGCGCCCGGATTTGCGGGAGATTTCCGCCTCCAACTACTTTGACCCCATTACCGATATTTCGGTCAACGGTAACCCGGATGTAGTGCCCTCGCAAATTGACAACATAGACCTGCGCGCCGAGTGGTTCTTTGGCAGTGGTGACAATTTGACCCTGTCGCTGTTCTACAAGGACATCGTCAATCCTATTGAGTTGTTCGAGTCGGCGGCCACCGACGATAATATTGCTGCGACGATAGAAAACGCTGAAAGTGCCGAACTCCACGGGCTGGAAGTGGAATTTCTCAAGCGTCTGGGCAGCTTCGTCGATGCGTTGGACCCCTTCTTCGTGCAGGGCAACTTCACCTTTATGGATAGCGAACTGGTGGCGGGAACCCGCGCCGATGCCCCCACCAATCAAATCCGGCCGTTGCAGGGCGCCTCCGACTGGGTGGGCAACCTGATTCTGGGCTTCGACTCGCCGGACGGCAAACATGCAGCCACGCTGGCCTACAACGCCTTTGGGGAGCGGCTGTTTTTCGCCGGCCGCAACGGTGCTCCCGACAGTTACGAGCAGCCGTTCCATTCACTGAATCTCACCTATTCCTTCTATCCTACGGAAGAGCTGACGGTGAAATTCAAGCTCAACAATCTGCTGGACGAGGACCTGGTGCTGCAGAAAACGGACACTGCTGCCGATGGCAGTACCCAGACAGTGAATATCTACAACCAGCAGCGAGGCCAGGATATCAGCCTGAGTGTGCAGTATCAGTTCTAACAGTCAACTAAGGAAAGTTGTTGCATTAGTCTGCTTAAGCCACCTTCGGGTGGCTTTTTTTGTGCCGGGATGCCAGTCAGCGGTTTTTTTTCCAAAAAATGGCAAAAAACATTATTTCAGGGAGTTTTGTAATAATAAATTAACATAAATATGCTGGGCGCAATGCTAATCTGTCAGCAAAGGGAGCGATAAACCCATGCCGCCCCGATAAAACAGGCTGACAGAGGATAATATGATGAAAAAACAACTCGCAGGTGTGCTCCTGGCACTGGGATTGGCCTCGGCTTCCCTGGCCAGTGCGCAGACATTTACCCCCGCCGGATTTGGCGAGGAGACTCTCAACTATCTGCAGCAGGCGGTGATTCCCCCGGCGCTCAGTGATGATACGCCAGTAGCCTCGGTTTACTGTCAGGCCGACGTGAGTACCGACGGGCTGACACGCAACCTCAACTGCTACGAGCGCGACGGCTTTGAAGACCTGCGCGACCGGGTGGAGGAGGCCTTGATTGGTCGGGCATTTGTTCCCGCCACCGTAGATGGAGAAAAAGTACCCGTGCGCATGATCTTCCGGGTGGTTTATGCGGATATCGAGGGTCAGCCCCCTGTGATGATGCTGCCCAACCTGGGCCATATGCAGGGCGATCTGGGCTATCACTATGTGGCACCCCAGGAGCGGCTGGATGATAATAACTGGTACGAGGGCTATCGCCGCAATGACTGGAGTCAAGGACAACCCTTCTTTGGCGGTGACGGTAATCTCACCCGGGTGATGGCTCATGTCAACGCCGAGGGACGGGTTACCAGTGTACGTCGTATCGAAGCTCACGGCCGCAACAAGCGCGACGCTGTGGAAGTGGAGAAAACGCTTAAGCAGTCGCAGTTTATACCGGGCTTTATGGGCAGCAGTCCCGAACCCATGCGCTACTTTGCGGTGTTGCATTATCCGGAATAAGCTGACCGTTCAACGATCAACGGAGAATGGTGAACGAAAAGCGATAGACGAAAAACCACATCGGGTGCTGAGAGTCAGCAGTGCCCGGTGGGGATTTCCCAAAAAAAGCTGCGGGCTATGGGTCGATATTGCCGATAAATATTACCGAAGCCGGCATTTGTGTTTGAGGTTGAATCGGCTCGCGCACTTCACGCAAACGAAAGCCGTTATTCACAAACAGTTCGATCCAGTTTTCCAGGGTTCTAAAGTACCAGGGTGGTGGGTCGGAGAATTGACTGTCGAAGCCCTTCCAGGAACCCTCACGCCATCCGTCGCGATAGGGGTGGTCGCCGCAGGATATGATCGGGTGCAGGGTTTGCACAATAAAGGATCCGCTTTCGTTCAATAAAGACGAGACCCGATTAAATATACCTTCCACGGACTCTTTTCCCAGTAGCGAAAAGTTACAGACAACAGCATCTGCTTTAATCTCAAGCTCCCCAGCAATTATCGCCTCGTAGGACATTGTGCGAAAATCACCGCCTCCAGCTTGTTGGGCAGACTCAATAAGTTCCGGTACAGCGTCCACACCTATGACGTGGATATTATTAGCGGAGAGTTCGCGTGCCAGCCAGCCTTCGCCACAGCCAAGATCGAGAACTGTTCGTGGTGAGTACTCGAGTACTGCACTGATAATTGCCTGATTGGTTATTTGCTCGCGGCTTGCAATCTGTTTCTGCCTGACCGCCATTGTCCATGGCGTCGCATTTTTACGCCATGAGCGGAGAATCTTATCTTCACTACAGAAATGGGTAGCCATCTAGGGAACCTCTGAATACTAGTAAAAGCACAGACCATCACCAAAACCATCCCAGCAGCAACAGCACACTCATCATCCCTATCGTTAGCCCCAGCGGCTGCCGTTGCCAGAGGCGGTTGCAGCGCCGCTCCCACCCACGCCAAACGGGGCTCCCCGGCTTTAGCTCAGCGGCGGGCTTGGCCGGCATTTGCCACTGCCGCTTTACCCATAAAGAGGCTCGCCGGGCCGGGCTGGCTTGCAGAAAACGCCAGTACCTTTCCGGCAACGGCCAGCGCCACACGGCCCCCGCCACCAGCGCCGCGACCAATAGCGGCCACAGCAGAGCCCAAAGACCTGAGAGCGTAAATCCATCAACTATAGCGGTGCGTAATGGGGGTAAAAGCCAGGGCGCCAGCAGCGACAAAGTCACTAACACCAGCAACGGCCAGGATCGGTTTAACATCAGAGGGCTGTGCGCCCGACTCTGGCGATTCAGCAGCCACAGGGCGCGCGCCAATACCAACGCGGTGGCCACCGAGCCGAAGCTAAACAGCCACAACCAATGAGAAACATCGCTGTCATAGACCGCTTTTTTTAGCAGGGTTTTAACGGCGCCGCCGCTCAGCAGGGGTAGCCCCGCCAGCGCCAGTGCCGGCAGCCACAGCATCAGCTGCTGCCAACCCCGAAAACGGTGGTGCGCCGCCAGGCCCGCGCCCATAAACAGCGCGCCCTTCGCCAGGCCGTGATGCAGGGCAAACAGGGCCAGCAGTAAACCCAGTTCGGCTCGCGTCTCCGGTTGCTGCCAGGCCAGCGCCACAATAGCCAGCAAATACCCCATCTGGCTGATGGACGAATAGGCCAGCGCCTTTTTGGCCTGTTGCTGCCCCATTCCCAGCAGCGCACCGTAAAAGGCACTGAGCAACCCGAGCGCCAGCCAAAACGCCGGGCTGAGTGTGCCGCCGCTGGCGGGTATAAAAAGCCACACGCCCAGCACGCCCGCCTTTATCATTGCCCCAGAGAGCACCGCACTGGCCGGTGCTGGCGCCGCCGGATGCGCCAGCGACAACCACACATGCAGCGGCCAGAAACCCGCCTTCAGCCCAAAGCCAAGCAGCAAAAGCGCCGTGGTCCAGACGCCGGTGGGTATCTGTGACCACTCACTCAACAGCAGCACCTGGCCTGTCTCCTGCAGGCGCAGCATCAGTCCGGCAAACAGCAGCATTTCGCCGAGAATGGCCAGCTGAAGATACAGCCGCCCAGCCTGCCGGGGCGCGGGTCCGCCCTGCTCGATAATCAGCCCGTAAGCGGCGAGGCTCATCAGGGTAAAACCCACATAGAAGCTGGCGGCATCAGCGGCGATTAACAGTAACAGGTTGCCGGTGAGAGACAGCGCCCAGAACATCCAGAAACGCCGCCGTGTGAGCGCGCTGTTGAGGTTTGCCTGCAGACCCGCAAGCGTCCACAGTAGTGCGGTAAATCCCAAGAGGTAACGGGCAAACAGCGACTCCGCGCCCCAGCGGCTGGTAAACCAAAGCCAGCCAATATCCACGGCTGCGGGCGGCCAGAGGGCCAGCGCCAGAGCAGGCAGAGGCGCGAGTGCCACCAGCAGTCGCAGCCGCGGCCAGCGCAAGCAGGCTATAGCCGCCAGCAATGGAACGAGAGGGACACACAGCCACAGACTCATAGACCGAACTCCCTGTTAACGATCAGCTGTGCCCAGGCCAGCGGGCTCAAATCAAAGGCGGCGAATACGCCCACCAGCACCACCAGTGCGGCGGTAAACAGAGTGGGCCACAAGAGCATGGCCGGCGCCTCGGTGCGCGCCTGCTCAACATTTTTGCTGGAGGCAAACCAGCCGCGGTAGATCATGGGCAAAAAATAGGCGGCGTTGAGTATGCC
>CBFGUT010000105.1:0-10249 GCA_965652265.1 uncultured Cellvibrionaceae bacterium
TTTGTCGCACGGCTGGGCGATCTGTTCAGTAAGAATCGCGCCGGCAAGTCGATATTGAGTTTGCCCAAAGGAGCACGGGTACTACCTCCCGCGATCATTAGTGACCCCGAACAATCACTGGTGGCTGCGGTGAGCAGCGAGGGCCGGTTACTGGTGTTTCCGCTCACCGATTTGCCGCAACTGGCGCGCGGCAAGGGAAATAAAATAATCAATATTCCCGCCGCCCGAGTACAGAGCCGGGAAGAATTTGTGCTGGGTATCGTCTGTTTGGCGCCCGGTCAGGCACTGACAGTTTACTCGGGAAAACGTCACTTAACCCTGAAAGCCGCTGAGTTGGAACACTATCGCGGTGAACGCGGCCGCCGGGGCAACAAGTTGCCGCGCGGCTTTCAAAAAGTGGATCGTCTAACCCTTAGTGAAAAATAAACATAACGAGGAATAGCCAGTGAGTGACAAAAGGCAACATATTCGCACACCACTGGTGTGCCGCATTAAAATACAGTGCCCCATCAACGGTGAGATGATGGTAAAGACCCGCGATATCTCCGATGGCGGCGTGTTCGTAGTCTTGGACGATCAGCGAACGCCTCCCGTAGGTACCATTGTGCGCGGCCAGGTGCAGGGGATGATGGATGATGCCCCGATATTGGACATGGAAGTGGTAAGAATGGAGCCGGAAGGCATCGGTCTGCGATTTGTCAATCATGAATAGCACATGAAAAAAAATATAATAATATTGCTATGGCTGTTTTGTGCTCTTCCCCTGCAAGCACAAATCTATAGTTGGCAGGATAGCGAGGGCCGTACTCACTATTCGGATAAGCCGCTTGATGACAGCGCCACAGAGGCGGTAGTGGATATTGATAGCATGCCGCCAGTGCGTCAGCTTGAGCCATTGGAAACTGCCAATCTTGATGACAGCTTCCTGCCGCCTCTGATCGATATGCCAAGGTATCGTCTCGACCCGAGAGAACGTATAGCGGCCTTTTATTTCGGTGGCGATTGTGTGTCGCCCACACGGTTGCAACACGAAGAACTGGCAAAGCGTTACCGTCATGCACTGCCACCCCCAGACGACTTACAGCGTGCCCTGTTGGCGGTCTGGCAACGCAGCTTTGCCCGCGGTGTTGAGAGAAGGTCTCCCGCTAACACAAGCCCAACATCCAGTCGCGAATCTTTATATCTGCAAGCCGACATTGTGGATATGCGTATTCATGCCTGTGCACCGGTGGTGCCCCGTCAACTTACCAGTGACGCTCTCTCTGACTTTCGCTTGAGTAGTTTTCGTCTCAGCAATGTGTGGGTGGAGGTGCAATGGGCGCTGGTATCATCGGTATCGGGTGAAGTACTTACCCGGGTGGTGACGCAGGGTGTCAGTGAAAATGTTAACGGTGACAGGCGCTTGATGCCGGAGGTGGTGGATGCCGCTGTCCGCGATGCCACTGCCCGGCTGTTGCATGTTCAATCGCTAACCTCTCATTTACTTCGTCAGCCTGGTGAGATGTTACCCGCTGAAAAGGAACCGTTAACGGGTGAAACAGAAATGCTGAACAACGAGTATGATCAAGTGGTGCATAATGCCAATCTTGCCAAAGTGCTAACCTCACTCTCTGCGGTGCGGATGCGGCTGGCTGAGTATTATCTCCAAGAAGACGAGTGGCCCGTCACCCTGGAAGACATCGATTTGCACACACAATCGCTGGCCGCTTCGGGATTGGTTTCCTCCCTGGAAATGCGCTACGCTGGGGTATTACATGTGAATCTTAAAGAATCCGTGTTTCCGGGTAATCACATGTTGCAAATGGTGCCCAGTTATCACCCTGAAATGGGTCAAATGCGCTGGCAGTGCCGCACCACTGTAAAAAACCAGTTGACGGCTTGTGATGGGATCTAGGGCCTAGGAGGTTTTGTGGTTTGGTTAAAACTGTTTATTTTTCTGTGCTTGCTGGGTTTTGGCAGTGCCCGGGCGGCCGTAATACTGCAGTACCATCACATCAGTGAGGATACGCCTCCCGCTACCTCCACCTCGCCTCAGCTCTTTGCCCAGCATCTGCAATATCTGCAGGATAATAACTTCCAGGTCATGTCATTACCCGATTTGCTAAATAGTCTGCAAAAAGGGGAGACCCTACCTCCCAAAGCAGTGGCAATTACTTTTGATGACAGTTACCGCTCGATTTATACCACCGCCTTTCCCCTGCTGAAAAAGCACCAGTTTACCTTCACCGTGTTTATCAATACGGAGCCGGTAGGGCGGGGAGGAGAATTTCTTGGCTGGCCGGAAGTGGTAGAGATGGCCGAGGCGGGCGCTGTCATTGCCAATCATACCCACAGTCACCCGCATTTGGTCAGACAGCTCGAAGGAGAAACGGATGCAGACTGGCAGCAGCGCATTCGCGATGAAGTTGTAACCGCCGAGGAAATTATTAAAAAGCATACCGGACAAAGCCATCAGCTACTGGCTTATCCCTACGGCGAATACAATCATGACGTAATAGAACTACTGAAATCGCTGGACTTTGTAGGTATTGGCCAACACTCCGGTGCCGTTGATAGTCATAGTGACTGGTATGGCTTGCCGCGATTTCCCATGGGCGGCAGCTACGGCAATATGAGTGATTTCCCGCTCAAGGTGACGTCTTTGGCTCTGCCGATTGAGCGGCACCAACGCTCCACGGCAAAGGGTGAACCTTTGGTGGATAGTGTCGTGCGTGCAGGGGATCGTCCGCAGTTGACGCTCTGGTTGCACGATAAGGCCATTGCCGATCGCCTGCAGTGTTATTTTCAGGGCGAGCCCATGGAGATGCAAGTGAAAGATAAGCGTATCACAGTGCGCTCCGTGCAGGCGCTGCAACCTGGCCGGGCTCGCTACAATTGCACCGCACGCGATGCCGATACGGGACGCTATTATTGGTTTTCCCAGCCCTGGCTGGTACAAGATGAGCAAGGCCAATGGCAACATCGGGATTGACATGGCAACAGGTGCTGACCTTCTGGTTTGATGAACTCAGTGAATCCCAGTGGTTTGCCAAAAGCGACAAGCTGGATGACGACATCCGGACCCGTTTCGGCAGTGTGCACCGCCAGGCAATGGCTGGAAACCTGGATCATTGGGCGGAAGACGATGCTGGCGCATTGGCTCTGGTGATTGTGCTAGATCAATTCTCCCGCAATATATATCGCGACACTCCACAGGCATTCGCCGCCGACGATAAAGCCTTGCGGATTGCCGATTCTCTGGTGCAAAGCGGGCGTGATAAAAACCTCAGTGATGCTCAGCGGTCATTTTTATACATGCCTTATATGCACAGTGAGGACCCGGAAGTGCATCAGCGGGCTGTCGCTCTCTATAGCGAGTTGGGAAGGGCAAAGAACCTGGAATACGAAAAACGACACAAGGCCATTATTGACCGCTTTGGACGTTACCCGCACCGCAATGAGATACTTGGCCGCGAGAGTACAGCGGAGGAAAAGGCGTTTTTGCAAACGCCAGGCTCCTCCTTTTAGGCGTCGGTTACGTCGGTGTTGGCTTCAAATTTGTCCAGTTGATTGTATTCAATCAGCGCCACCAATTCGTCTATGTACTTCTGGCCACGACTGGAATAGCGCTTGAGCCCGGTCACCAATTGGCGACCGCTGAGTGGCTGTTGTTCGGCGCGCAGTTCAGCGCGCACTTGCCGCACCTGCTCATAGGCGCGGTGGGAATTGATGTTGTGGTAATAGGCGTTGATTGTCTGCTCCAGGGAATCGAAGGTTTGCACTTCGTGGCGAGCACCGGTGGAGCGTCGCTTGGGCACCAGGCCGCATCCCTTTGTATAACACCACTGGCCAAATAGATTCATTCCTTCGCGGGCAAAACGCGAGGTACCCCAGCCGGATTCTGCCGCGGCCTGTGCCAACACCATCGAGGCGGGTAAGGTATCCACCCGCACCAGCAACTCGGCTACCACCGCGGTATGGTTCACATCTTTGGTATCCACCCCATAGCGATTGGCCAGTCGCTTGAGCACTACCTTGTCGGCGCGGTCAAGCTTGCCGTTGGTGGCCAGGCTCTGTTGAAACCCTTTCAGGTTTTGTCGCACTTCCAGCAAGGCCGCGTTTTTGCGTTCGATCAATGGAAGTAACAATTGGATAAAAGCGTCCTTGCGGGTGGGAATGTCACGTATGTCGCGCATATCCGGCAGTTGTGTGTTGCCGTAGATCAAACCACGCGCTTTCGGAGTATAAGGGTTGGAAGCCAGGAAAAAAGTGGCTGCCAGGCTGATAAAAATATAGGCCAGCAGCATGCCGACAACGACGGAATACTTATTAAGTGTCATGACAGTAGGTTTATTCCATATTCAGTGTTTTTTTCAGATCCGCCATGCGACGGCGGTTTTCCTCCTTGGATAGTGGCGTTTCCACCTGCTCGGGCAGGGCAGGAGCATCCGGTGCCGGCAAGGTCTCGCCATTCATGACGCGCTCGCACAAGCGGGCGTAGTGGTTGGCAAAAACCGGATAGGCGTTTTTTTCCGGGTTGCTGGCCAGAAAAAACCAGTCACTCGCCAGTCCGGCATAATACACGGCGGGGTGGCTCCAGTGGTGGGCCGCTTTGGGAGAGGGCGCCTGACAGGCCTCCACGTAGGCTGCGTGGGCTTCCTTGAGGCCGAATTCCCGGGGGTCGCCCTGGCAGGCCCTGATCATGCGGTTGAGCGTGGGCAGGTAATCGGAAGTCTCGATCACCTTGCGTGCGCCGCGGCGGATAGACTCGGGCGCAAAACGCTTGAGACTGTCCAGCCAGAGTTTCTTGATTTGGGCCAGGACTTCGCTGTCACTGTAAGCCTTGTAGTACTGATTGTGATAGTTGATACGAAACAGCGCAAAAACCTCATTGAGCGCATCTACATGGTCCACACTGGGCTTTTCGTCAACTGGCCCAGCTTCTGTCGGTGAGGTCTTCGAGGAGGCTGCGATCTCTTGTTGTACCTGACTGAGCAGTTTGTTGCTGTCCTGCATGATGGTTTACCTGTGTGGTGGGCGAAGTCAGCGCGTGATGCCGCGCCCAGTGATGTTTAACATGTTGTAAAAACTTGGTGTTCCAGGAGCTGTTGACATGATTGCTCTCTTTCCAGAACAGCACAAACTCCGGCACCTGTCGCTCGGCAAAGCGTACATCAATATTCGCCAGTCGCAGCACATCGTAGACATCCCTGCTGGGTTGCCAGTTTTCTGGCAGACGCCGGGGTTCGGTATCGTGCTCCAGAGCGCTGGTGTAGCGCGCCCACTGACGCTTGACGTGCTGGATGAACTTGCTGTTCCAGGTGCGGCCCACTTCGCCTCGCTCCCGCCAGTAGAGCACAAACTCGGGGATGGCATCCTCCACGAAGGCCTGATTGATACCAGCGTGTTTGATCAGCAGCTCCAGGGCGTCGCGTGAGGGGCGCCAGTCGGCATGCATGGGGGCATCCTGCTCGCGCTGGAACAGACCGCTTTCATGTTCGCGCCACTGGCGCACCACATGTTTGAGGAACTTGGCCCCCCAGGCGTGGTGCGGTTCTCCGCGTTCGCGCCAGTAGGTGACAAACTCCGGCAGCTGTTGACGCACAAAGTACTCGGGAATGGCGTATTGGGCAATCTGTGCCATCAGCTCGCGGTCTGGTTGCCAGTGGGGCGAGATCAGATTGCTACGTCGAAATTCAGTGGTTGCGGGCTTGGCTATAGGTGGAGGGGCGGCGGAAGATGACTCAACTTCTTCCGGTAGTACCCCGGTTGCAAATGTCAGCTGTAACCGGCCGCTGGTGGTAAAGGGCGCGCTGGTAAGCTGGATGATACCTTTGTCGTGCAGGCTGGTGGCCAGGCGCTGGAGGTCCGCCCCGCTCCAGAAGGGCAGGCGTTTGCCCAGGACAGGGGCGTCCACGACCAGGTTCTCAGCGGCCGTATTCAGGGCCAATTCGCTCAATACCGACAATAATACGGCCTCCTCCAGGCCAATGGTGGCGGCCAGGGAGGGCGAGACGAGCAGCGGCTTTTCCGGCAGTAAAGAGGTGGTCATGGGTGCACTTTAGCATTGATTGGGTAGGCCATTGTAGGGGCTGGTGAGGGATGCGCAAGTGGTGGCCACCGGCACCAGACACAGAGGGTCATACTTGATCTGTCGGCAGTGGCTGGCTTTGCCGAGCAGAGTGGGAAAGTCAAGAAGCTGTGTGTTGCTAACGTCGGGATTAACGGTTTTCCAACCGGTTGTAATCCAGTAAGCCTGCGGCAAAGGGCTGCTGCTGGAAGTATTCGCTGTGAATACGATCGCTGAAATGCCAGAAATCCGGGTCGGCCCGGCGGATGCCGAAACGGTCTTTCAGCCGGCGGTAGTCTGCTTCGTTGGCCAGTTGGTTGACCGCTGTCGCCAGTGCGGGCAGCCCTTCGACGGGCACCTGCAAAAAGCTGTTGGGATAGGCGCCGATAATCCCGCGTACCACCACCAGCGAATCCTCTTCTGGACGACGGCGCCTGTCCTCGCCGAACAAGGATGACAGGTTGGTGTGAGCACTGGTGCGTAACAGGGTGAAATTGCCCTCGCCGGGTATGTGCACGAGGGTGGTTTCCGGCATCAGGCTGGCCGCCAGCCCCCGGGTTTGCTGCAGGAGAGCGAGTGGCTCGTGTATCTGCCGGGGCCACTGGTAGCCCTGGAACTGGACGCTGTGGGCGTAGGTTTCAGCCAGCCGTTGGCGTAACAGGGTGAAGAGCTCTGCCTTTGCATCCTCGCTTTGATAGTCAATGGCGTTGTCCAGTTGCAGTTGCCGCAGGTAGTTTTGCAGATAATCGTCGATATCGCTTTCAGCCTCGCGGTACCAGAACCGGATTTCCGCTTCCTGTGCCGATTCGGGCAGGAAGCTCACAAAATTCATTTCGCCCTCGATACGCAAAAAGTCCATATACAGACGATTCAGCAGCTGGTGGGAGACATTGCCGTAGACATCAAAACCGGCCACCAGCAGGTAGTGTATGCGCTCCAACAGTGGGTAGTTGATCACCCAGGCGGTTTTGGGGTCGGGCCCCACCAGCCCGCGTACCACACTGGCACTGTCATTGTGGCGAAATACCGTGAGCGCGGCATTGTCGTTTGTGCCCTCGCCATCCCAGATGGCCTCTAGTCTAAGGGGACCGAGCTGGTCTACTGTGGCGCGGGTATGTTTGGCCTTGGCCCGCAAGTAGCGCTTTTGCTGCTCGGCGTACTGGAGCCAGCGAGTCAATGGGCGCAGCGTGTCGCCGGCCCCGGCAGGGAGGTGGAGGTGTTCACTGTGCTCGGCCAGAAAGCGGCCATCGTGTGCCTCGATGACGGCCTCGGGGGTGACAAAAAACACCCAGAAGTGATCCTGAATGACATTCAGGGCCACCTGGCCGCGGCACACTGGGCCCTTGATAAAGTTCATGATGGTGAATTCGGCTTCGTCCAGCAGAAAGCGGTAGCGCGAGTCCACCGGTAAATCCACGAAGGTGGCGAAGGGGTTGGCCGCCTGCTCGGGAGCGTAGCCGGGTAACTGCGAAACGGTGTAATCGGCTTCCACAAACCAGCGCTGCCAGTTTTGCCGGCGCTGTGAGTCGAGGTGATAGCGTGCCAGCGTCTTGGCGAGACGGCTGGAGGGATCGTGCCAGAGCCGGTAGTAGACTCTTTCAACACCGGGGTCGTCAAAGGGTCGCCGGGTACTGATACGCGCTATGGGCTCTCCCGGCGGGGTGCGTGAGCGCACCAGGCGGAAAAATGTATTCGGGGACTCGGGGAAGTGCAGGTGGGCGAGGAACAGGTGCTCGTAGAGGTAGCGGCTCGCCAACTGTTGCTTGAGGCTGTCGCCATTGAAAAAGTCTTCCAAGCGGGCTATCTCCGGTAACAGGCTGGCCTCTATGCCGGGAGCCGCACCTGCAGGCGCGCCTTGTGCGAGCCAGCCCATCAGCGTGCTGTGCTCCTGCTCGTTCAAGCCGGGCAGGCCGTAGGGCATGCCCCAGAGTGGAAACTGGCGGGCAAAGCCATCAAACTGTTCAATTTTTGGGCACTGCTGTGTGCGGTCGATAGCGAGATCAAAAGTCTCTGGCAAGCGGGCAGATACCGGCAGAGGGTGCTCCTGTTTGAGGGCCAGCATGCGTGCCATGACGCCGGCCTCCAGATTGACCGCCGGGGCCTGCCGACGCTCGTTGAGCACAGGGTAAAACCCCATGTCGCGCCACTCGCTGGTGGTGGAGGCATCCTCGAACAGGCGGGTGAGGTTGGCACCCAGAAGTCGCGTGCCATCGTAGACTTTATCCTTGTGTGCGCCCCGCACCAGCCCTTCCCAGGCGTCCAACTTGAGTTGGCAGGGGGCGTCGTAGCAACCGTGGCAGACCACGCAGCGGCTTTCCAGCAGGGGGCGGATGCGGCTGTGATAGGTGACACTGCCGGCGTCGGCCGTAAAGACCTCGCGCGGCTGTGGTATGCCGTAACGGGCGTCGTATTCGGAGACGGCAAAACCCACGCAACCCAGCAAGGCGAGGCTGAAAATCCCGGCAATGGACAGGGCTTTGTTCACGGCAAAGGCTCGATGGGGTGGTTTGCCCATAGCCTAACACAAGTCACTTGGGCTACAGTGACCCTTTTGTACCCGCAATGATGGGAGATGTATGACCAACAAGCTCGATGACCCCAAGGCACACCTGACCGTTCGCAACGCCACACTGGCGGATGTGGATGCCATTGTTGACTTGTCTGATCGCGTGTACACACCGATCGGCATGGATGCCTATCCGCGATCGGCGGTGGTGGGGCAGATCAATAATTTCCCTCAGGGGCAAATGGTCGTTATGGTGGGAGAGGTGCTGGTGGGTTACTGTGCCACTTTTCGTATATCCGGCAAGCTGGCGCTCAAGCCGCACACCTGGACGGAAATTACCGGCAATGGCTATGCGTCGCGTCACGACATCAACGGCGACTGGCTCTATGGCATGGAAGTCTGTATTGACAACGCCTATCGCGGTAATCGTATCGGCCAGCGCCTGTACAACGAGCGTAAAAAACTGTGTCAGTCACTGGGGCTCAAAGGGGTGGTTTTTGCCGGACGCATGCCCAACCTGTCCAAACGCCTGAAAAAGTTTAAAACCGTTGAAAATTACATCGATCAGGTTATCCACAAAAAAATCAAGGACCCGGTGTTATCTTTTCAGTTGCGCAACGGCTTTGAAATTATCGACGTGATTCCTGGGTACCTGGATGAAGACAAGCAGTCCCTGGGCTACGCTGCGCTGTTGAAATGGGATAACCCCAAGGTGCCACAGGAAGACGACCGCCCGGTCAAAAAATACGGTATCCGCATGCCCGAGGTGGTGCGGGTGGCCACGGTGCAGTACATGCAACGCCGGGTAAGCTCTTTCGGGGAGTTTTTAAAGTATATTGAATATTTTGTGGATGTGGTGGCTGACTACAAAAGTGACTTTGTGGTCTTCCCCGAGCTGGTGACCTTGCAATTATTGTCCATTGAAGACCAGGAATTGTCCCCGCACGAATCCATCGAGGCCCTGACCAAATACACGCCGCGCCTGCGGGAGGCCTTCCGCAATATGGCATTGCATTACAATGTGAATATAATCGCCGGCTCGCATCCCACCCGCATGGAAAGCGGGCGTATCGAGAATATTGCCTATATTTATTTGCGCGATGGCCGTGTCTTCGAGCAGCCCAAGATTCATCCCACTCCCAATGAGGTTTACTGGTGGGACATTGAAGGCGGCAATACTCTGCAGGCCATTGACACTGACTGTGGCCCCATTGGGGTGCTGATTTGCTATGACTCCGAGTTTCCGGAATTGACGCGTCACCTGGTGGATCAGGGTATCCAACTGTTGTTCGTGCCCTTTTGCACCGATGAGCGGCAGAGCTATTTACGTGTGCGCTACTGCTGTCAGGCGCGCGCGGTGGAAAACCAGATTTACGTGGTGATGTCGGGCAATGTGGGTAACCTGCCCAATGTGGCCAATATGGATATTCAGTATGCCCAGAGCTGCATCCTGACCCCTTGTGACTTTCCCTTCGCTCGCGATGGTATTGCCGCCGACACTGATCCCAATGTGGAGACGGTTGCCTTTGCCGACCTGCGCCCGGAATCACTGATTATGGCGCGCAACAGTGGCACCGTACAGAACCTCAAAGACCGGCGTCACGATCTCTACCGGATGGTGTGGCGGGGGGATAGGAAGCGGTGAACGGTGAACGGTGAACGGTGAACGGTGAACGGTGAACGGTGAACGGTGA
>CBFGUT010000106.1:0-10176 GCA_965652265.1 uncultured Cellvibrionaceae bacterium
CCTCATCAATCACAAAAGAAAAAAATTTTACTTGTGAAAGCCAATAGGCTATAACAAGACAAAACACCTTCCTTATCGCACTTTTCGGCATAACGACCAGACCACAAAGAACAAAATTGGTAATGCAAAAAGTATTGATTGGTCTGCCATATTGTGTAAATATGGACCCGCACCTATGAAAATTGGTCAATGCAATATGATTTGCTCACTACAACATTAAAATGGGGATAACATAATGAACGCTCCTAAGGTTAGACCACTGGTCGTCGCCATGGCATTGGCAAGCGCCTCTGCCGCTTACGCGCAGGACAATGACGAAGCGAGTATGGACATGCTCGAAGAGGTGGTAGTCACCGGCTTCCGTGGGTCGCTGGCCTCCGCTCTGGATCAAAAACGCGAAGCTACCGGCTCCGTAGACTCTATTGTTGCTGAAGATATTGCCAACTTCCCGGATGCAAACCTGGCCGAATCACTGCAGCGTATTCCCGGTGTAGCCATCAATCGTGTTGCCGGTGAGGGACGTAATATCTCAGTCCGGGGCCTCGGCCCTGAATTTACCCGTGTGCGTATCAACGGTATGGAGGCCATGTCTTCCAGTGGTGGCACCGATGCCGCCGGCGGCGCCAATCGTGGTCGCGGCTTTGACTTTAACGTTTTCCCCTCAGACCTATTCAGCTCCCTGACCGTGCGTAAGACTGCTTCCGCCGATGTTGAGGAGGGCTCTCTGGGTGCGACGGTGGATATGGACACCGTTCGCGCTTCTGACTTTGACGAATTCACCCTGTCTTTATCGGGCCAGCTCGGTTACAACGACTTGTCCGAAGAAACCGATCCGCGCGCCACTTTTCTGATTAGCAACATGTTTGCCGACGGCAAAATTGGTGTGTTGCTGGCAGGCTCATACTCCGAACGCAACATGCTTGACCAAGGCGCCAGTACCGTCCGCTGGGACAACTCCAATGACTTTGGGTCCTACATGGGCAGTACCGATGACCCGCGGCTGGCAGCAGTTAACGATGCCTTCAGACCTCGCCTGCCACGCTACGACTACTATGTACACGAGATGGAGCGCACTGGCTTGGCAGCCTCTATCGAATTCCTGCCAAGTGATGCTACCGAAATCAGTCTGGACATGCTGTATTCCAAACTGGATCAAAGCCGCCAGGAAATCTTCATGCTGGCCGCGCTTAATAACAATAGCTATGCAGGCGCCATGAATATCCTGAGTCACACTCTCGATAGCACCAATACGGTGACAGCCGCATCTTTCGAAAACGCCACCATTCAAGCAGAAAACCGCTACGACGAACTGGCAACTGAATTTACCCAAGTTAACCTGAATTTCAGCCACGAGTTTAGCGATCGTTTGCGCCTGAGCGGTATGGTTGGTCAATCCAAGTCCGAGTTTGAAAACCCGATTCAAACTACGATTATTGCCAGAAAACAGGGCATTGATTTCTCCTACGATTACACTGGCAGTAACCGCGAAGACCCCGTCCTCACATTTGGTAACGAAGTGGGTGATGTCAACGGTTGGGAGAATGGCGGCATACGCCTTCGTCCCATCACTACCGACAACACCTTTGACAGTGGTTCTATCGACTTGGCATTCGATCTTAATGATAGCCTGACACTTAAAGGTGGCGTTCTCTACAAAAACTTTGAGTTTGAAACCTGGCAAGCACGTCGCGCCTCCGAAAACGATGGCGGCGTAGCCCTGACGGCCGACAGCATGTATACCTTTGATTCAGGTCTGGGAACCAATACCTGGGCTGTGCCTGATATCGATGCCATTGCCGCCGCCAATAACATATATAGCAACTCAGGCGTTTTCGAATTGGTAGATCGCGTTGTAGACATCTACTCAGCCGAAGAGGAAAGCCTGGGTGTATATGCTCAACTGGTCTTCGATACACAAATTGGTGAGACACCAGTCCGTGGTGATATCGGCGTACGCCGAGTGGAAACCGATCAGTCGTCCACTGCTTTTTCCAACTCTGCGGATGACTTCATTACTGCCGATCACAGTTACACGGAAACTTTGCCGTCAGTCAACCTGGTCTTTGAGCCCATGGAAGACGTGCTAATTCGTGCCAGCTACGCCGAAGTCATGGCGCGTGCCGGTATTGCCAGCCTGCGTCCCAATGTGTCAGTGTCGGTATCCGGCGGCTCACGCACTGTTAGCGGGGGCAACCCAACACTTGAGCCAACCAAAGCATCCACTTACGACTTGGCTGCCGAGTTGTATTTCAGCAACGAAGCCATGCTGAGCTTTGCTGTATTCCATAAGGACATCAGCTCTCAAGTGCAAACCGTCAGGGAAACCAAACCCTTCACCGCCACTGGCCTGCCGATTGAACTGGCAGTCGCGGCCTGTGAAGCCGGACCTGGATACGGCGGTTCCTCCGGTTGTGATGAAAATGTTCAGTGGGAGGTGACCTCACCGACCAATGCTCCCGGCGGCCCGCTTTACGGTTTTGAAGTGAGCTACCAGCAGCCCTTCACCTTCTTGCCAGGGCCTCTGAGCAATCTGGGCTTTATTGGTAACTTCACATACGTGAAAGCGCAACTGGATTACCTTAACTCATCTGGGCAAGTGGTTGCTTCTCGGGACCTGTTGGGACTATCAGAAGATACCACCAGCGGAACGCTTTACTATGACGATGGCAGCTTTAGCGCTCGGATTTCCGCTGTAAATCGCGCGGGTTATCTGACCAATGCCACTGGCCGCAACAACAACGACCGCGAAGGCACCAACGCGTCCACACATGTGGATGCCTCCATGTCCTACGCCATCAATGATAACTTCACCGTCCGCTTTGACGCGCTCAATCTGACCAATGAAGTAGAAGATCAGTGGGTGGATGCAGTGGGCAATCGTTTGTCTTACTACCATGAGACAGGAACCCAATACTACCTTGGTGTGCAGTACAAGTACTGATAGCCGGGGTACTGTCTCCTTAACAACTTGGGCACCGCTAGCCGGTGCCCTTTTTTTATCAGCGGGAGCTTTTGGCCCAAATCATTGCTACAGTGATTTGCGCCAAGAGGATATTTCATTCATATAAGTGTAGAAACACGACAGGTAACCGCTATGCTGACCACTTCTCGCTTCTGCCATTCTCTAACCTTAATCGCTCTGACCCTGTTGGTTGTCGGTTGCAGCCCAGAATCACCGCAAGAATCCACCACTCCCCATGGAAATTCTGCAGATGATAGTCAAATATCACAAATAATCGCCAAGGCAGAAATTAACAACCCCTCGGATTTCGCCCGCCCCCGGGAGCCGCTTTTTTTCCCGCTGGAGGATATCGGCCTCGCCGATGACGATCCGCTCATTAAACAATTGGGTGTCAAATCGAAGGATAGCTACCTGCCCAGCCAACTGGTGGACCGTGACGGCGACGGCGGTATCGACAATCTGCTGGTGATCCTGGATATGGACCCCGGCGCCAGTTATCAACTCACCTTTGTCAGCAACGCCGAAGCTGCCAGGGCCCGGGAACAAGTACCCGCGCAGGCCCAAGCGGAAATTTCCCACAAAGTGGGTGGCGAGTGGAAAGACAATAAATATGTGGGCGGCGAGTTTAAAAATGTTGACGAACTCACGCCACCCGAACACTACACCGACCACGGCGAATGGATTCGCTATGAGGGGCCGGGCATTGAGTCTGACAAGGTGGGTTACCGCGTCTACCTGGACTGGCGCAACGGTTTTGATATTTTTGGCAAAAAAACCTCGGACTTAGTGTTGCAGAATGTCGGACAGGATGGCTATGACTCCTACCATGAACCCGCCGACTGGGGTATGGATATTCTCAAGGTGGGTCAATCCCTGGGTGCCGGCGGTTACGGCTACTGGGACGGCGAAGCCGTGCAACTGGTTTCCGACGTGGAAGAACACACAGTGCGTATTGTGGAGAATGGCCCGCTCTACGCTGCCATGACCATTGACTATCAGGGCTGGGCTATTAATGAGCAAGCTGTGGACCTGGACGCGCAACTGGCCATGACCGCCGGCAGCCGTCTGGTACACACCCGACTGACCCTCTCAGAACCCCTGGCCAATATGGCTATCGGTATGGTCAAGCATCCTGGCACTGAGCTGATTCAGGGCGATACTGACACCAGTGGCTACACCTGGACCTATACCGCCAGTTGGGGGGAACAATCCCTGTCCGATGATGAACCGCTGCTGGGTATGGCGGTGATCTACCGGCGCAGCCACCGGGACCAGCAAACCGAGGACGACAGCAGCTATGTCTCGGTCATGGATACCGCCGGCAGCCGAGCTGATATCGGCGAAGTGGAATACTATTTCCTGGCCGCCTGGGAGGGGGAACCCAACGGCATCACCAGCCGCGAAGCCTTTGTGAACTATCTGAATCAAACGGTGGAGCGACTGACACTGACGCCGCGTATTCGCTTCGAGAGCACTCTGAGCCAAAAAACCAAGGCCGGTGACCTCAGTGCCGAAAGCGCCCTGGCGTGGAGCAAACGGCTGGCCAACTCGGAACTGCAGCGCAAAACGCTCAGTTATCATGCCGGCGGCTGGGACATCAATCGCAGGCGTCCACCCAAGTTCGAATACGATATTATCGGCCTGCAGCCACTGGCCTATATGGAACTGCACGAGGAAGAGCCTAAAGCCGAATACGCTGAAGTCCCCTATAAGACTACGGCAACTTTTGTGTCAGCGGGAGGCGATCTGCACAACTACGCCTACGACAGCTTCAATATCGACTATATCAAGCCCGGTGACGTACTGCTGAGGCTCTACCAGCAGACGGAAGAGGAAAAGTATCGGCTGGGTGTGGAGCAGCTGCGCCAGCAACTGCGGGAACACCCGCGCACGGAAAATGGCGCCTTCTGGCACAAGAAAAGCTATCCCTACCAGGTGTGGCTGGATGGCGTCTATATGGGCATGCCCTTTTTGGCCCAGTATGCACTGATGTTTGAGAAAGGCGAGCAACGCGAGCACAGCCTTAGCGAGGTGGTGAGAGAATTCCAGATCGCCTATGACATTCTGCGCGACCCCGAAACCGGCCTGTACTATCACGCTTGGGATGAGTCCCGGCAAATGAACTGGGCGGACCCGGACACCGGCTTATCACCTCACTTCTGGGCGCGCGGTGTGGGCTGGTACGCCATGGCGCTGGTGGATGTGCTGGAGATACTGCCCGAAGATCGCGAGGACCTGCGCGCACCCCTGCTGAAGGCCGTGCAGGACCTGGCCCCAGCGCTGGCCGCCGTACAGGACGAAACCGGCACCTGGTTCCAGATCCTGGATCAACCCGAGCGAATCGGCAACTACCGTGAATCCACCGCCACCGCCATGTTCAGCTACTTCTTTGCCAAAGCCGTTCGCCTAGGCTATTTACCCGATAGCTATGGGGAAACGGCCATCAAAGCCTACAATGGACTGATTAATGAATTTGTCACTGTGCACCCCGACGGTCAGATCAGCATGACCAACCAGTGTCTGGTTGCCGGTCTGGGCTTTGGCCGCGACGGCAGCTACCGTTACTATATGAGTGAGCGGATTTTTGAGAACGACCCCAAGGGCAATGGCCCCTTTATTCTGGCGGGAGTGGAAATGCACCGCCTGCTGAAGCCGTAAACCGGGAGACCTGTATGAAGATTACTGAAGAGCGTTTTGCCGTACACCAGGACGACTTCAAACACTATGACACGGAAAAATTGCGCCGGCATTTTTTAATCGAAAAGATTTTTGAGGCCGACGAAGTTCTGTTCGTCTATACCCATTACGAACGCATTATGGTGGGCGGCGCCATGCCAGTGAATAAAGCTGTACCGCTGGACCCCGTTTACCAACAAAAAGCTGACTTTTTTCTGGAGCGGCGCGAACTCGGTGCCATCAATGTGGGAGGTCCTGGCTCCATCACTGTGGACGGCGAGCGCTATCCACTCGACAGCAAAGAGGCTCTCTACATTGGTCGCGGCGCCAAAGAAGTCGTGTTCGCCAGTGACAGCGCGGACAACCCGGCCAAATTCTATATGAATTCTGCCCCTGCGCATCACGCCTACCCGCACAAGAAAGTCGGTATGAGCGATGCCAAGGTACTGGAAATGGGTTCATCGGAAACCTGTAACGAGCGTCGCATCAATCAATTGCTGATTAATGGCGTGGTGGAAACCTGTCAGTTGCAGATGGGAATGACCGAGCTGCAGCCGGGCAGCATCTGGAACACCATGCCGGTGCACACGCACAGCCGACGTATGGAAGCCTACTTTTATTTCAATATCCCCGAGGAGCAGGCCGTGTGCCATTTTATGGGACCCGCCCATGAAACCCGGCATCTTTGGGTAGGCAACGAGCAGGCGATTGTGTCGCCGCCCTGGTCCATGCACTCGGGTGTGGGCACGGCGAATTACACTTTTATCTGGGGAATGGCGGGTGAGAATCTTGATTACACGGATATGGACTTTCATAAACCCCATACCCTGAAGTAATTTTCACCCGATTAATAGCACGCACAACAGGAACTATTATGTCTACCGAACTGTTTTCACTTCAGGGCAAGGTGGCCCTGATTACCGGTGCCACCCACGGTATCGGCATGGCCATGGCCATGGGGTTGGGCAAAGCCGGCGCCAAGGTGGTCATCAACGGTCACTCCTCACAGGAAAAAATCGACAAAGCTCTCGATGAATACCACGCGGCGGGCATTGAGGCCCACGGTTACCGTTTTGATGTCACCGACGAGACACAGGTGACGCAGGCGGTGGAGCGTATTGAGCAAGAGGTGGGCGCCATTGATATCCTCGTCAACAACGCCGGCATTATCAAGCGCGTACCTCTACTGGATATGCCGGTGGAAGAATTTGAACAGGTCATCAAGACCGATCTTACCGGCGTGTTTACCATGACGCGCCCGGTAGCAAAAAGAATGGTGGAGCGCCGTGTCGGCAAAATTATCAATATCTGTTCAATGATGAGCGAGTTGGGCCGCAACAGCGTGGGGGCCTACGCCGCGGCCAAGGGTGGCCTGAAAATGCTCACCCGCAATATGGCCACCGAGTGGGCCAAACACAATGTACAGGTGAACGGTATCGGCCCCGGCTACTTTGCCACCAGCCAGACCGAGCCCATTCGCGTGGACGGCCACCCCATGAACGAGTTTATTATCAGCCGCACCCCGGCGGGTAAATGGGGCGACCCGGACGATCTGCAAGGCGCCGCCATCTTCCTCGCCTCGCGCGCCTCGGATTTTGTCACCGGGCAAATCGTCTATGTGGACGGCGGCATCCTGGCCACCATTGGTAAACCGGCAAACGAATAAGCTTCGCTAGTTGGAAGGTATGGGTAGGTTGGGCAAGCTAAGCGCCGCCCAACACCGAGTGACCGATTCAACCCCGAGGAAAACCCGGGGCTGAATGTTTTTGTATCACCTCAAGGGTTGGCAGGCTATTTTTGCATCTCAAACACAAAGCGGTTGCGCACACCGTGCACTTCCACACCCTTGCCATCCTGCATTTGCGGCTGGTAGCGGAATTTTTCCGCAGCGGCGATGGCAGCCCGGTCAAACAAGCTGGTAGGCTTGCCATCCACAGTGACAGCATCCACCACCACCACATTGCGGGTGGCGCCACTGGCGGTGACGGTAAACTCCACGGTCACAAAGGCCTCTATGCCCCGACTCAGGGCTACAGAGGGGTACTGAGGTGCGGGCTTCACCACCGGCAACAGGGCTCCAGCCTGCCTGCCAATCACCGGCTTAACATTGGTCTCTGGGATACGAGGAATCTCGACTGTAGGTACCGTCCGATCAATCTTTACCTGAGTGGTAGTAGGAATCGGAGGCGGTGGATCCACAGGCTTCGGCTTGATCGGCATCTCCACCGACGGATACTGAGGGACAATCTCCTCAATCTTGACAGTAATGGGCGGAATCTTGGGGGGATTGACATCTATCGTGGGCAGGCTGGTTTGAATCAATGCCTGCATGGTATAGATCAATAACAGGGTAATGGCGGCCGCTGCGGCCAGGATATCGAGTCTAAGGGTTCTCACACTTGCCTCCTTGAGCGGCTCGGCCGCGGTGATGATCTCCCTTTAACCTTAGACCCGAATTCCGGCCTTTACAAGAATTTACACTCCCGCTTTCAGCGTCCACCCCAGCGCCACCACCGTTACCGTGGTCACCCCCACCAGCAGGCTGAGCGGAATACCCGCGCGGATGAAGTCGGTAAAGCGATACCCACCGGGGCCATAGACCATCAGGTTGGTCTGGTATCCCAGCGGCGTGGCAAAGCTGGCAGAGGCAGCGATCATCAGCGTCAGCAGGTAGGGCTCGGGGTTAAGCTGGGCTCGCTCGGTCAACTCCAGCACCACCGGCAACATGAGGATGGCGGCAGCGTTATTGGTGATCATTTCCGTCAACCCCCAGACCGCCAGATAGGTCAGCACCAGCAAAAGCACGGCATTGCCCATGCCCAGCTCCAGCAAACCACCTGCCAGCCATTCGGCTACGCCGGTTTTGTACAGCGCCGTGCCCAGCGCAAAGGAGGCAGCAATGGTGAGTAGTACCGTGGGATCCAGACTCTTCTGCGCCTGGTGGGCCGAGCAGCAGCCGGTCAACATCATGGCGGCAGCGCCTAACAGGGCGGCATTAAGCATGGACAGAAGGCCCGTGGCGGCGGTGAGGATCAACACCAGCAGAATGCCCCAGGACAACCAGGCGCGCTGGTGACGCGGTGCCTCGGTGCCCAGATCGTTGATCAGCAAAAAGTCCTTGTTGTACTGTTGACGACTGACAAACGCCGGACGCGCCTCCAGTAACAGGGTATCACCTGGCTTGAGCTTGATACTGCCCAGGTTGCCCGCTACCCGCTCGCCGTTGCGTGCCACCGCCAGCACCACCGCGCCGTACCGTTCGCGGAACTGGGAATCGCGTACGGTCTGATTGATACAGTTACTGTGCTGGGAGATCACCGCCTCCACCAGCCGGCGCTCGCGGTGCTCCTTGGCCAGGGTGGGCGTCTCGCCATTGGTGGAAGGCACAATGCCCTTGATACGCAGCAAGTCGGAAATGGCTTCGGTGTCGCCGGCAAACACCAGGCGGTCGCCGGCGCGCAGGGGCTCCTGGGAATCCACCGCCGGCACAATGGTACCGTCGCGCTCAATCTCCACCAGGTAGATACGCTTGAGGTCGCGCAGCCCCGCCTGGATTACCGTCTGCCCCACAAGTGGACCATCGGCCGCCACCGCCACCTCAAGGGTAAACTCGCGCAGGTTTCCAAACAGGTCCTTTTCGCGTCGGTCGGGCAGGAAGCGCGGGAAGATAAAATACATATAGGCCAGCCCCACCAGCGCCACCGGCAAGCCCACTGCGGTAATGGAAAACAGGGTAAAACCGCTGGCACCGGTCAGTTCCTGGTACTGCCCGTTAACCACCAAGTTGGTACTGGTGCCGATCAGCGTCAGGGTGCCGCCGAGTATGGCCGCGTAGCTCAGAGGAATCATCAGCTTGGAGGGCGCCACATCGATACGCTTGGCCCAGGCCCGCACCGCCGGGATCATGGTGGCCACCACCGGCGTATTGTTCAAAAAGGCACTGAGCATGGCCACTGGCAGACCAATACGCATCTGTGCGGCACGCACAGTCTTGGGATGGCGCAGGAGGTGGTTAACCAGCAAATCCACCCCGCCGGAGCCGTGGATACCCGCCGCCACCACAAACATAGCGGCCACCGTGAGCATGCCCTGATTGCTGAAGCCGGCAAAGGCCTCGGCCCCGGTGAGTACACCCGTGGCACTCAAAATCACCAGCACCGCCATCATCACCAGGTGCGCCCCAATACGCGTAAACGCCAGCACCAGCAACGCGCCCAACGTCAAGCCCAGCGAAAGAAACCCTTGCCACTCCATATACTTGTCTCAAGTTACAGCAAATGCGCGAGCATACCGAAAGCGGCTGCGGCGTCAAAATAGTTATTTGCACTAGTGATATAACCGGAAGTGATAACAAACCCTCGATCATCGATACTTCGAATTACCGAGTCGTCGAGTCATTCACAAGCTTGACCGTCTGGGGGTTTAGGGGTAGTTTTCTTAGCTACCCTCACCGGAATGAACGTCTCACCTATAGGTACGCTCTTAGTTAGTGCCCGTCCATAAAGGGCGGTTTTTCAGGGTACTGCTGCCTACACAAT
>CBFGUT010000107.1:0-10046 GCA_965652265.1 uncultured Cellvibrionaceae bacterium
TCCGCCCAGGTCCTGCAGCTGCAGGTTGAAACCCGTGGCCGTGCCCAACTGAGGAATGGCCGGCGGCACTATCGCGTAAGCCAGCGCGTCCTTAAACTGTGAGAATTCGTCCATGGCGCGCGCCGCTACCGCCTGAACATGCTGGTCGTTGCGCGGGCGCTCTTTCCAGTCACGCATACGCACAAAGGCAATGCCGGCATTCTGCCCGCGGCCACTGAAACTGAAACCAATCACCGAGAAAATAGACTGTACATTCTCGGCCTCCTGCTGGAGAAAATAATTCTCCACCCTATCCATCACGGCCATGGAACGCTCTTTAGTGGCCCCCACCGGCAGGTTCACCTGAGCAAACATCAACCCCTGGTCCTCGTCCGGCAGAAACGAGCCTGGCAGCCGGGTAAACAACAGTCCCAATGCCACCACAATAACCAAATAGACCAGCATACTGCGCCCGGTCCGGCCCAGCATTTTATGGACACCTTTTTGGTAACTGCCGGTGGCGCGATCGAAGTTACGATTAAACCAGCCAAAAAAACCTTTCTTCTGATAGTGGTCTTTGGACACCGGCTTGAGCAGGGTGGCACAGAGCGCGGGACTCAGCGTCAGCGCCACCACTACCGACAGCACCATGGCGGTGACCACGGTAATGGAGAACTGCCGGTAAATCACCCCCGTGGAACCGCCAAAAAACGCCATGGGCACAAACACCGCCGACAGCACCAGCGCGATGCCCACCAGGGCACCGGTTATCTGCCCCATGGATTGGCGCGTGGCTTCGCGCGGCGGCAGACCATCTTCATGCATCACCCGCTCCACGTTTTCCACCACCACGATGGCGTCGTCCACCAGCAAGCCGATGGCGAGCACCATACCGAACATGGTGAGTGTGTTAATGGTAAAACCGAAGGCCAGCATCACCGCGAAAGTTCCCAGCAGCACCACGGGCACGGCGATGGTGGGAATCAGGGTGGCGCGGAAGTTCTGCAGGAACAGATACATCACCAGGAAGACCAGCACAATGGCTTCCACCAGTGTTTTCACCACGCCCATAATGGAGATTTTCACAAAGGGCGTGGTGTCGTAGGGCACCACGGTTTCCAGCCCCGCCGGAAAAAATTCCTGCAACTGTGCCAGACGCTCACGCACGGCATCGGCAGTGTCCAGGGCGTTGGCGCCTGCGGCCAGCGTTATTGCCAGGCCGGTGGCTGTCTGGCCGTTATACTCGGTTTCGTACTGGTAATTCTGACCACCCAGTTCCACCCTGGCAATATCGCCGAGACGAATCTGTGCACCGTCGCCCTCCACCCGCAGCAAGATATTACGAAATGCCTCGGGGGTTTCCAGCCGCGTCTGCACCACGATACTGGCGTTAATGTCCTGGCCCGCCACTGCGGGCGTACCGCCCAATTCACCGGCGGCAATCTGTACATTCTGCGCACGAATGGCGGTTATCACATCGGTCGTGGTCAAACCGAAGCTGGCCATGCGCTCGGCATCCAGCCAGATGCGCATGGCGTACTGGGAGCCAAATAACTGAATCTGCCCCACACCGTCCACCCGGCTCAGGGGTTCCTGAATATTGGCGGCCACATAGTCGGCAATGTCATAGCGGTCCATGCTGCCGTCGGCGGAGACAAAACCCAGCACCATCAAAAAACCCGCAGTGGATTTATTCACCCGCAACCCCTGCTGTTGCACTTCCTGGGGCAAAAGGGGCATGGCCGATTGCAGCTTATTCTGCACCTGTACCTGAGCGATATCCGGGTCGGTCCCGGCATTGAAAGTAATAGTCACCGAGCCATTGCCACTGGAATCACTGGTGGAGGAGATATACTGGACATTGTCTATGCCCGTCATATTCTGCTCGATAATCTGCACCACCGAGTCTTCCACCGTCTTGGCAGCGGCGCCCGGGTAATTGGCCGATACCGACACCGACGGCGGTGCCACCTGGGGGTACTGGGCCACCGGCAGTTTGGCAATACTGAGCAGCCCCGCCAGCATGATCATGATGGAGATTACCCAGGCGAATACAGGCCGGTCGATAAAAAATCTCGCCATGCGCTCAACCCTCCACTCTTGCCGCGCCGGCATCTGTGACCGACACCCGAGCGTCGGGCTGTACTTTTTGCAACCCCTCCACAATCACCTGCTCCCCGGCGCCCAGGCCAGATTCCACCAGCCACTGTCCATCAAGTGCACGGCCCAGCACCAGCTTGCGCTGACTGGCCACGCCGTTTTCTACCACCCAGGCCACAGCCTCGCCTTCGCGGTTGCGGGTCACGGCTCGCTGCGGCACCAGCAGCGCCTGGTCGCGTACTCCCTCATTGAGGGTGACGCGTACAAAAGCGCCGGGTAACAACAAACCCTTGGGATTGGGCAACAGTGCACGCAGCATCACCGAACCGGTGGAAGCATTAATATGCATATCACTGAATTGCAGCTCGCCCCGGTGCTCATAGATGCTGCCATCTTCCAGTATCACCGTGACACTAGGCGCCGCCTCCCGCGACAGTTCGCCACTGAGTATTTGCTGGCGCAGATCCAGCACATGCCGCGACGATTGGGTCATGTCCACATACAGGGGGTCCAACTGGTGAATGGTGGCTAGTACCTGTGCCTGTTGGGCCGACACCAGGGCCCCCTCGGTCACCGCCGACTTGCCAATGTAACCGCTAATGGGCGCTTTCACCTGACTGTAATCCAGGTCGATACGCGCCGTGGTCAGGGCCGCTTCGGCCACCGCCACCTCCGCCCGGGCCTGCTCGAAAGCCGCCTGGGCGTCGTCGTAATCCTGCTGGCTCACGGCCTGTTGCGCATTGAGATCCCGATAGCGGCGCTCGCGGGCTTCGGCGGCCACCAGATTGGCGCGCGCTCGCGTAAGATTAGCCTCCGCTGTCTGTACCGCCGCCTCGAAACGCGCCGGGTCAACCTGGTAAAGCGGTTGGCCCGCTTCTACACGCGCGCCTTCGGTAAACAGTCGCTGTTGAATAATCCCGCTCACTTGTGGGCGCACTTCAGCCTTGCGAAAGGCCTGTACTCTGGCCGGCAGCTCCGTGGTCAGCTGCGCCGTTACCGGTCTCAGGGTCACCACCGTCACCGGCACCGGAGGCGTCTCTGCCGAAACCGCCCCCTGCGCCTCTCCACTGTCGCATCCGGTTATGCCTCCCGCTGCTGCCAATGCCAACAGCGCCAGCCAAAATTTTGTAAACTTCATAGTTACTCCTAAAAATCCTCGCCCTCTAGCCTTGGCGGCGAAGGCCACATTAAATATGAACGATCATTCACTCACAAGCGAAAAAAAACCAAGAAGCGTAAAGACAGGGGGATCAGCGGTTGGCGATAGCATCCCAAGCGGCGGCGATAGCTTTCTCCAGGCAGTGGTCATCCACCGCCACCAGCCCCAGATGGCACTGGCGGCCCAGCGCGAAGAAGGGCTCCATGCCCAGGCCAAACAACACTTCCTCAGGCAAATCTTTTATCGCCCCCGCCGCCTTGCCCCGCTCAAACAAATTCACCATGGGGCGAACCTGCTCGCGGGCCACAGCCTTGCGATCCTGCAGCGCCTCGGGTGGCAAGTGGTCAAACTGGGACTTGCTCAGAAGAATGTCCGGATTGGCGTTGAAAAAGTGCCAGATATTGCGGCACATCAGCCGGTGCTGGTGTTGAAAATCCATCTCGGGTGAGTAATCCACAAACACCGCCTCGGCCACCCGGCGCAGAATTTCGTCGTGTAACTGCAGAATCAGGTCCTGCTTGTCCTCGAAGTACAGATAGATGGTTCCCGCCGCCACTCCGGCCATATCCGCCAGCTGTTTCATGGAAAAGCCGTGAAACCCCCGACTGGCCAGGAGGCTGAGAGTTGCCTGCAGGATAGCGGCGCGTTTGTCAGGGGGGGCTGAGGATCTGGTCATCTCGGGCACAACAGAATGAATAAAAGTTCATTTTACTGTGATTTGGCCTCCGGGTAAACCGCTAGCGCAGACCGCCCACCCACTCGGTAAAGCCTGGCTCGTGACACGGCTCACCGGTGACCCGCCGATTCGATGATCGCGTTACAGTCTGTCGGCAAACAACAGCAGCGCCAGCGCCACACCCATCAGCGCCACAATCAGATTGACCAATTGCGACCAGCGGACGTTGTAACCGGGGGGGATTTCGGCGGGGCTGAGAATACGGGTGAAGCGGTCGAACTGCCAGGTGGCGTAGAGGGAAACCGCCACCCCCAACAGCATAAAAGCCAGTCCAATTCCCAGCATCAAGGTGGTATTGATGCTGGCCGCCTCAGCGGGGGCCAGCACATGGAAGATCAACCCCGAGCGCTCCACCAGAAAGCCAAACGCGATCAGCCCCAGGGAGCTGCGCGTCCAGGCCAGCATGGTGCGCTCGGCGGCAAAGAGTACTCGCGGATCGTTTAGATAAGACACAGTCACTCCCGCGTCGGTTTATTCACTCAGAGGGCTGTGTGCCTGTGCCGACGCCAGCCCTTCGAGCAGGTCATCGCGCCAGCGTCGCAGAAAGCGATTGACGTCGGCCATATTGGTGGCGCGATTGGTCCACTGCAAATACTCGCTCTCGAAATCCCGCTGCCGATCGTTCACCCGACTCAGAATTTCACCACTGGCGGCATCAAACATTTCCAGCCGCAGGCTCATTTCCCCAAAAGATGTGGTGTAAGTGCGATGAATGCCCGGCGCATCCACATCCGGCGCACGAATATCCAGATCGATAATCGCCGGACGAATTTCCAATACCGGACCCTCCACACGATCGTCTGTAACCAGCGAATAGCGGGATTCGTCACTCAGCGCATCGGTAAAGTGGCGATCACAGGACTCGGCAATACGCCCCTTGATAGCCTCCATGTCTTCCTCGGTAATCCGGTAGCTCAATCCACGGGGTACGGCATTCTGATTGCGCAGCCAGTTGGCCTTGAATGCCACGGTACAGGGCTCAAGGCGTATTTGGGAATAAACCGCGAGATCGACACCGGGTTTGAGATAAAGACTATCAAAAGGCGATTTGTTGGCGAGCACCAAACCATCGTGGGTTGCCGCTGGCGGAGCACTGGCACAGGCGGAAAGTAATAGACAGACTGAGAAGTACAGCCCGGCTGTATACAGTGTTTTCATTATTCACCTCCAGTTCAGCCATTCAGCGTTCAGCGTTCAGCGTTCAGCGTTCAGCGTTCAGCGTTCAGCGTTCAGAAAGTCTACTCTCCCCCCTCCAGCTCCCGCAAGCGAGTAACTGTAATGAACTGTACCCTGCGCTGCGGCTATTTTCGCTTCCTGTAGGCCGCCCGCCGCCGCGCCTTTTCCTCGGCCTTGCGCTCGGCGGCGAGAGCGGCCTCGGTATCGGCGCGGGCCACTTCCCGGGCCACCGCCTCGGGCGTCTCCAGCGCCAGTCGCCCCAGTGCGCCGCTGCGGTAGTCATTGATCAACAGCCGGGCCACCTTGTCGAAATCGGCTCGGCCGCCGGCCCCCAGGCAACCGCGCTGCCGGGCAATGGCCTCCAGCAGCGGCACGGTCTCCTCGGGCAGCTCAATGAGGTCATAGCGCTCGCGAAGCACAAGCGGATACTGGGCCCGTAAAAATTCCGCAAAAAAGAAAGCCAGGTCAGCGTACTCCAGCGCAGTTTCACGAATGGCACCGGTGAGCGCCAGACGGTAGCTGGAAAGTTCATAGGCCTGCTTGGGCCAGAGCACACCTGGTGTGTCCAGCAGGACGACGTCCTCGGCAATGGCGATGCGCTGCTGGCGTTTGGTCACCGCTGGCTCGTTACCGGTTTTGGCAATGGCGCGTCCCGCCAGTGTGTTGATGAGCGTGGACTTGCCCACATTGGGTATACCCGCGATCATCGCCGTCACCTTGCCCTGGGTGGCGGTTCTGCCCGGTGCCAGTTTGCGACACAAATCCGCCACCCGGTGCATGCGTTCGGGCGCCTCGATAGTCACCGCCAGCGTTTTCACACCCACCTGTGTCTCCAAATGCTGCTGCCAGAGCGCCAGGTTGTCGGGCTCGGCCAGATCGCTTTTTGCCAGCACCTTGATCACCGGCTTATCACCTCCGAGACTGGCGAGCAGCGGGTTCTGGCTGCTGAAAGGAATACGCGCGTCCAGCACCTCGATGATCAGATCCACCGCGGGCAGGAGTTGCCGCATCTCTTTCTGGGCCTTGTGCATATGGCCCGGATACCACTGGATTGGCATTATGTCGTTACCACCAGCGTCTGGCCATTGAAACTGACCCTTTGTCCCGGGCGGATCTTGCAGCGCTTGCGGGTCTCCACACAGTCATCCACACTGACCTGGCCGGCCTCTATCGCCTGTTTAGCCAGCGCACCGCTGGCACACCAGCCCTCCACCTTGAGCAGATTGCTCAGGGTAATAAACTCGTGCACCCCCAGGGAAAATTGTTCACTCACTCTGCGCCTCTCCGTAAAAATCCCGCTTCAGGCGCATCAGCAACTCGGGCCAGAGGCGCCGCCAGGTGGGCCAGTTATGCCCGCCGGCCAGGGTAACACCATTGGCAGGGGGCAAGGTGTTCATCAACAGACCGTTAGGTATGTAAAATCGATCCTCCTCCGCGCGCCCCAGATACCAGTGTTGGCGCTTCCGGGGCGGCACTGTTGCCAGCCAGGGCCATAGATTCTTGTCTTCATCCAGCGCCTGGGGTTGCAGCGACGGATCCAGCTTGTGCGCATAGTACTCGGGTTCGCCGAGGTAAGGCGTCAGCAGCAACAGGGCATCAATGCTCTCGCCTTCGCCGTGGCGCCACTGTAACAGAGCACCAAAACCGCCGAGGGATATACCCGCCAGGTAAATACGCCGGTAGCCCGCTGCCCGTGCAGGCGCCAGCACATCTTCCTCCAGGCGGATTAGAAAACTGCGCTCACGATAGTAACCAAAGTGGGCATCGGCCACCAATACATCCACCGGCAGATGCGACTCCCGCACCTGATCGATCAGACCCTCGTGCTCAAACTGCTCCGCCGAACCGTTGATACCCGGCAACAATACCAGTAAATCCGGCGCACTGCGCTGCCACTGGGGCTGATAAACATAGTCGGCCTCCGCAGGGTAAAACAAACGGCTCATGGGCACCTGGGGGGACTTGAAATAGTAACAGCCGCTCAGGGCGACCAGCAGTATCAGTAATACCCCTTTTGAAAATTTACCCATAAATAATCTTCGCCCGCCGCAGTTGTCGCGCCGCCACCCAGAGTGCCAGCAGTGTCAGCGGTACCGCACTGACCCAGCAGGCGACCAGCGTCACACCACTTACAGCCTCCCCCAATAGCAAATCTTTCATCACCGCCTGCTGGCCCAACACCGGCACCCAAATGTGCCACTCGCGCTCCAGTTCCGGGTTCATCAACAGCGTAAAAAAAGGGACCATGGGCAATAGCATCAACAGCCCCATAAATGTCTGCGCATCCTTGAAAGATCGGGAGACAATACCCATCAGCATTTGCAAACCCGCAGCCAGTGCCGACATAGGTGCCAGTGCCACAAAAATCGCGCTCAGCGCGGCGACGCCGACACTCACCCGCACGCCCAGTTGGTTAAAAGGCAACAGATACAGGGCAATTCCCAATAACACCAGGCACAAGAGTACCACCACCAGGGTCAACACCAGGGCCGCTAGCCACTTGCCCAACATCAGAGTCACCGGCTCGATGGGATTAATCAGCAGGGATTCCAGTGATCGGCGCTCGCGTTCCCCCGCCGTCATATCCGCCGCGAAACCCATGCTGCCCACCATGGCACACATGAGCAACAACATGGGCAGGCCACTGAGAATCATACCGCCCATCTGTTGTTCGCTGGCCACATTGGCTTCGCGCAACACCACCGGATTAACCAGCTTTGGGGACAACCCCCGGGCAAGCACCTGCACACTGGCCTCGCGACTGTTAAAAGCCTGGATCGATTGCCGCAATGGCCACAGATCGCGGTGCACCATTTGATTGGAGGCATTGTAGACCAGCCATACCTGGTAGGGGCCATGCGCCTGCTCGCGTTCGGGCAATATCAGCGCATAATCCAGTTCACCCTCATTCACCTGGGCGTAGAGATCGCCACTGACCTGGCGCAGACGGATTTGTTGTTCTTCGAGCCACTGCATCAAGGCCGGCGCTCGCTCCAGACCACTGACCGGTAACTCTATATCCGGTTGCTCCTGGGAGCTCACATGAATGGTAAAGCCAATGGTAAAGGCAAAAAAGCCCACCATAAATACCGGCGCCAACAAAATCAGTCGCAGCGAGCGTTTGTCTCTCAGTGCATCGCGCAATTCCTTTTGCATGACGATAAAACTTTTGAACCTCATAACCTCGCCTCCTCAACACCTGAGAGACTGACAAAGGCGTCTTCCAACTGCTGACAACCGGCCTGGCGAGTGACGGCCTGAGGCGTACCCTGGGCCATAATCCTGCCGCCGGCGATCACTACAATATGATCACACAGGTTTTCCACCTCGTACATGAGGTGACTGGATAACAACACGGTCTTGCCCTGGGCTTTCTGCGCCAGTAACAGCCGCCGCACAGCGCGCGTGGTCATCACATCCAGACCATTGGTGGGCTCGTCCAATAAAATGTGGCGGGGTTGATGCACAATGGCACGCGCCAGCGCGGTTTTCATACGCTCACCCAGCGAGAAACCGTCGGCCTGACGGTGGGCAATGGAGGCCATACCCAGCAGGTCCATCAAGCTATCCGTCTGGTGTTGCAGCTCGGCCTCATCCATGCCCTGCAGACGTCCAAAATAGAGAATATTTTCGCGCGCCGTCAGACGCTTGTAGAGGCCGGCATTGTCCGGCAGCACCCCCAGGTAACGACGCGCCTTGATGGGGTCGCGCTGCACATCGATGCCGGCCACATGAATGTGTCCGCTGGTGGGGGCCAGTAAGCCATAGATCAAACGCATCAGCGTGGACTTACCAGCACCGTTCAATCCCAATAAACCGATAATCTGCCCCTCACCAAAAGTGAGTGACACCTTATCCAGCGCCCTGACACTGCCAAACTGTTTGCTGACCTCGACAATCTCAATCACCTGAACTCTCTCCCAGCGCCGTGTTCACATAGGGCACTAATGGCTCTATTTTCCGAAGGCACTGCTGTGCATCATCCGCCAGTTCAAGATCGCGAATAAAATCGGTCACCAGGTCTGCGGCGCACCCCTGCGGTGTCACCCCGTGATGCGCCCCAGGGGCAATCAGGTGTGTGGCACGAGTTAAATGCGCCGCCACCTGCTCCCCCCATCGCGGCGGCGTTACCGGGTCGCGCCCACCGGAGAGCAATAGTGCCGGCACATCGCTGACAACCGGGCGATAAAAATTCTCGGGTACTTGGGCACGCGGCCAGAATTCACACACGTCAGTCACTGGGGACTGCAAGTTGACGCCCAAAAAAGTCTGGGACGAGGCGGAGGAAGTCAGAGGAGCGTCTTCATTGCACAGCACCGTCAGGTGCATGCCCTCGGCAATTTGCGGCAAACTCTCACTGTCAAACAGTTGCGTTGTCAGTGTCGCCAGCACCTGGTAATCACCCGCTTCGGCCAGCGCCAGGGTGTGGGGCAACAGCCTTGCCAGTAGGCGATCATACAAACTAAGACGCACGAGAGACGCTAGCTTATCGTGATCCAGACGAATCTTCGTACTTTCTCCCGTTAACGGGTGTGGCACTTCCAACGCCACCGGCTGTTGCGCAAGCCGCGCCGCCAGCCGCCTGGCTTTTTCCGCCACATCGCCGTAGGCGCGGGCACAATCCTCGCGGGCCAGGCAGTCCTCGCTGACCTTTTGCAGGGATTGCCCGGCATCCCGCGCGAGAAATTCGGGCAGAGCAATCTGTACCGGGGCCAGGCCATCCAACACCACCGCGCGCAGGGATTGCGGGTAGCGCTGCAGGTAGCGCAATATCACCCGGGTACCATAGGAAGCCCCCCAGAGATTGATCTGTCCATAACCCAGGGCCCGACGCACCGCCTCCAGGTCGGTGACAGCATGGTCGGTGGTGTAATAAGCGGCATGGTCGCGCCAGGT
>CBFGUT010000108.1:0-9985 GCA_965652265.1 uncultured Cellvibrionaceae bacterium
GCTTTTGGGGTGCCCTGAAGATCAGCGTCCCACTTTCTTGCGAGATAATTTCCATCGGCACGACATCGGGCTGTTGCTCAAAGGCCCCGCCCTGGCTGCGCTCCTCCACTTCCTGCAGCAATACCCAGTCATAGCGCAGGGGATCACCATCCGGCTCGATCACTTCAACGGTCAGAGTGGCGGTTTCACCGGGCGTCAAGTAAACACTCTGCTCGGCCTGCAGCCCATTGAGAGTAACCCCCATGGCCAGGGGCGCGCGATTTTCCGGATAGCTTCCCGTCCAGTAGCGGGACAGTTCGTCCACCCGGGCATTGGGCTTGCCATCGGCATTAAACATGCCGTACCAGGTGGGCGTACGCTCCTGCTTTTGCCCCCATAAGAATGCGTAGGCGCCGATCACTTTGCCGGTGGGATTACCGTCGAAGGCGCCGCGCAGGCGCTCCGCGAAGGTACGCGCTTTAATGCCGCTGGGCTCTTCAATTTCACGCCCCCATTCGGTGGTGGGACGCTCCCAATGACCAATGGCGCCATATTCGGTCACCATATAGGGCTTATCAATGCCGTGGCTGCGAATGATCGCCGGCAGGGAACCCACATCGCCATAGAGTTGCACCGAGATAAAATCCACCGCCGGCGTATACTTGAGCGCGGTGTCGATATGCGCCTTGTTAGCACCGGCAAAGGTGTAGGTCACCGGGTGATTGGGATCTTCCCGGTGGATATACTCGATCATCTGGTTGATGGCCATGTAGACCTTGGGATTCACATCCGCCAAACTGCCGTCTTTGCTAAACAACAGGTTGGGCTCATTGGCCACTACCCAGGCCAGCAGCGCCGGGTGATCCTTGTAGCGCTGCACCGTCTCTATGAAGCGCGCAAACTGCTCCGCCACTGCCGCTTCGTCGTTATAATCAAAACCGTGCAGCTCTTTCTCGGTATCAAACCCCAGTGCCACCATAACGCCATGCCGGGCAGCCTCGTCCAGCAGTTGGCCGGCGTTATTGGCGCTCCAGGTACGCACACTGTTGCCACCAGCCTCCACCAGCATTGCCAGGCTGCCGGCGGCGCTACCGCCCTGGCCCACACCATTGACATCGAAGGGCTTGCCGTTCACTCGTAATTGGTAAACGCCCTCCTGCTTGACGATGGTCACCTGCTGCGGACCGGTCTTCTTTAACTGTGCCGGATTGGCATGGCTCTTCTGAGTCAACACAGCAACAAACAGCGCCAACAACGCTGCGCCGAGAAATGTGGATCTCAACATAACATGGCCTCTTTTAGAATTTTGCCTATAAGAGCACAGCTGACACTCTCCGGCGCCCCATAACAAGCGCAGAATCAAAAGTGGGACAATGATTGGCCAATCAATAACCGCAAGGAGCCGCCGGGGTTGTAAAATCGCGAATAATTAGCAGGGTCCTCAACCGGCGCATCCCATGCCAGTTCTTCTTCCGATTCAGGTGGCGAATCGGTCTCCATGGCCCGGCCCAGTGATTCCTCCAACTTCATAAACAACTCGCCGTAGCGAGGACTGAAGTGAATGCCCTCCTCAATTTCCTTCCAGGCCTCGAACAATTCAGCCTCATGGGCCTTTTCATTGTCCACAAAGGCCTGTGTCATTTTTCTGGCCCGCAACGGATGCACGCCCATGGCCGTTAATGCATGGCCACCCAACTCCAGTGCAGAATAGTAGGTTTCCCCAAACACCTCGTCGGCGCCCGCCTCCTTAAGCTGGTAACCATGGCCACGGTCAAAAGCCCTCGACAGCACCCAGACCCGCGGGTAATGTTGTTTTACCAGCCGCACCATGCTGACCGCCCGCTCGCGGTCATCAATGGCCACCACCAGTAAACGCGCCTCGGCAATGCCCGCCGTTTCCAGGAGTTCCAGCCGGCTGGCGTCGCCAAAATAACTTTTGAGGTGAATCTGGCGAACGTTTTATATCTGCCTCAACTCCGTATCCAGTACCACACTGGAAATCTTGTTGGCTCGCAACAGCCGGCAGACAATTTGGCCAAAGCGTCCCACGCCTGCCACAATCACCGGCGCCTGCTCATCAATATTGTCCGTCTCCTCGGGTTGATTTTGAGTCTGTCGGTAGCGGGGCAGGACCAGTCGGTCGTAAGCAATAAATAACAGCGGCGTCAGGAACATGGAGATCACTACCGCCAGAGAGAGAATTTGTGCGGTATCACTGGGTATGACATGGTTCTGCACGCCGTAAGTCAGCAACACAAAACCAAATTCACCGGCCTGGGCCAGGCCCAGGGTAAATAGCCAGCCATTACTGCCCCGCAAACCAAACAAGCGCGCCAGTAACAACAGGATGAGCAGCTTGACCGCAATGACTGCAGCGCCGAGCGCGAGAACGGTCACCCACTCGCTGGCCAGCACCTGAAAATTGATACCGGCACCCACGGTGATAAAAAACAGCCCCAGCCCCAGCAACAGCCCTTTGAAAAGTTCAATATTGGCTTCGAGTTCATGGCGAAATTCACTGTTGGCCAGCACCACCCCCGCCAGAAAGGCGCCCAGGGCCGGTGACAGGTTCACCAGACTCATCAGCGCGGCAATGCCAATCACCAGCATTAAGCCGGCGGCGGTGAACACTTCACGCATGCCGGACTGCACCACATAGCGAAACAGTGGACGACTCAGGTAATAGCCTCCCACAATCACCACCGCAATAGCCGCCACCACCGCCAGCGCCTGCCCCCAGGCGGGCAGATGAGCCACCAGACTCATGCCACTGTCGTGATGAGCCCCGTGCTCGGCCCCGCCCATTAGGCCGGGTACTGCCAGCAAAGGCATCAGTGCCAACATGGGAATGACGGCGATATCCTGGAACAGCAATACGGAGAAAGCGCCCCGCCCACCTTCCGATTTGACCAGGCCTTTCTCACTGAGGGTTTGCAGCACAATGGCGGTGGAAGACAGGGAGAAAATAAAACCTACCGCCACCGCCGTCTGCCAGCGCAAACCCAACCACCAGGCCAGCACCGCGCCTATGGCTGCGGTCAACAGTACCTGCAAACCACCCAGACCAAACAAACGCACCCGCATGGCCCACAGGGACCTGGGGTCCAGCTCCATGCCCACCAGAAAGAGCATCATCACCACACCAAACTCGGCAAAGTGCTGGATAGTGGCCGTTTCCTGCCCTACGAGGCCAATCACCGGGCCAATGACAACCCCGGCCACCAGATAACCGAGCACTGAGCCCAGCCCAAAACACCTGGCTAAGGGCACGGCAATGACCGCCGCCACCAGATAGATAAACGCTTGAATAAAGTACGCCGTCATCAGCGGCTCCCGCCGTGGTGGTATGAAAAACCCGGAATACTATCCGGCATTAGAGTATCAGTGCCGCCGCCAAAAACAGCATCAGCCCCATACCCAGAATATCGGTAAACGTGGTGAGGAAGATACTGCTGGCCGTGGCCGGATCGGCACCGAGCCGTTTGAGCGTCAGCGGCACCAACACCCCAAAAATGCCGCTACCAATGCAGGCACCGATCATGGCCACCACAATAACCACACCCAGCAAGGCCGGTTGGGAGGCCCCGGAAATCATGGCGTAGGCAAACATGGCGACACCGGCCACCAGCCCCACCGCAAAGCCATTCAAAGCACCCAGCAGTATTTCCTTGCGCAGCAACTTGCCCACCGGATAATCGCGAAGCTGCCCCAGCGTCAGGCCACGCAGGGTTATTGCCATGGCCTGACAACCCGTGTTGCCACTCTGACCGGCCAGCACCGGCAGGAACACCGCCAGCACAACCAATTGAGCAATAGTGTCTTCAAAGAGGCCCACCACAAAAGCGGCAGCGAAGGCTGTTATCAGGTTTACTTGCAACCAGGGGTGACGCATACGGAAGGCATCCAACACAGGCGTATCCACCTGTTCGGCCTTATCCACACCATACTGGGCACCGGCCTGGGTACTGATTTCCGAAGCCACGCGCTCGTATAGCTTCCAGCCGTGAACAACTCCGACAATACCTCCCGCATCATCCACCACCGGATAGAGCGGATAGTGACGATAGAGTGCTTCGGCGGTGGCTTCTTCGATAGTGGAATCCAGGTGAAAGGAAAAAGGGTTGCCGGTCATTATCTCCGCCAGGGTTTGTGAGGGTTTGGCCAGGATTAAATCGCGCAGACCCACCACGCCCACCAGCCGATCACCCTCGGTGGCGAAGATATAGCTGATTTCCGATACCTCGGCACTTTTCACCAGAAACGCCAGCGCTTCGGCCACGGTATTGTCGGCCGGGAGCACTGCAGGTGGATGTGTCATCAACTCACTCACTGACTCATCCATGCCTGCCGTCAGGGCCCAGGTCACGGCAACACCATTGTGCTGGAATTCCGGTAAGTGCGAGGCCACCTCCCGCGCCTTTTGCTCGTCCAGGCGCGACAGCACAAACTGAATATCATTTGGCGGGAATGCACCCAGTCGCTCGGCGGCCTCTTCGGGCGCCATTTCCCTGAGTTGATCGACCAACTCAATTAACTCCGGATGTCGAATCATGCTTCGCTCCTGCTGATTTCAGGCTTTTTCAGCAGTATACCCGCTTCCTGGGAACACTTCCTAAAATGCAGACTGATGAAGTTATTGTCCGTTGACCACACGGCTAATGGAATAACCAACTGGCATTATTCAGTGATCCCATTTCGTAACTGTCGTGAAGTAACTGCGCCCTCCCTTGGCGTGCGGCGCCAGCTGCCACCAGCAGAGGCGCGAAATGTTCGGCAGTGGGGTGAGCAATGCGTCCATGGGGAGCGCTGGTATACAAATTCACCAGCGCCTCGTAGTGACCGGTATTCACGCATTTATGCAACCAGGCCATAAACTCACGCGCCCAAATGGGCGGAGTGGTGTCACGGCTCAATAGCCGCAAATTATGTGTCGCACTGCCCGTGCCTAAAATCAGTACGCCTTCCTCTCGCAGGGCGGCCAGGTTTTCACCCAGGCGCAGGTATTCATCCAGATTGTCATAGCGGGGCAAACTCAAGGCCGCTACCGGAAACTGCGCCTGGGGATACACTAATGACAGAACACTCCAGCTACCGTGATCCAGCCCTCGCGCTTCACGCACCACTGGCATGTCCAGCCCGACAAAGTGTTGGGCCAGCAATTCAGTCAACCAAGCGGGTTGCTCGGCTGGATACTGCAGCTGATACAAGGGCGCCGCGAATCCGTAAAAATCGTGAATCGTCTTGTGAACACCCGTGTCGGTCATGATCAGTTGTTCGCTCTCCCAGTGGGCGGAAACTGTCAAAATCGCACGCGGGGTGGGCAAGCATGCTGCCAGGCCCTGCAGGAATTGTTTGGCCTCTCCGTGACCCAGAATACGATCGGGTGCACCGTGGGAAATAAACGCTGTCGGAAACATGGATACTCCTTAAGTCATTGTGGTTGCCATATGTCCGACAGTTTGAGACGACTCACAAATAGGAACAATACTCGACATAATATACCAACTGTTTCATTTTTAGATACAATTGGCTGATCGTTCCCCTTACTTTGCGCTCAGCCTACTGCTTACCAGCTGACATCATTGAGGCTGAGACAAGGCCTGAAAGTGTTCAACTAAACCTTCCACCAGCAATTTGACCTTGGCACTCAAGTATTGCCGATGACTGTAAACCACATGAATGGCACCACGCCCCAGGTGCCAGTCGGGAAGCACCCGTACCAGGCGGCCTGCCGCCAGTTCTTCATCGACCATAAACGAGGGTACAATGCCAATGCCCAAACCCTGGAGCAGCAGGCGACGGCAACCTTCGCTGCTGTTCATGCACAAACGCCCCTGCAGACGCAGGTCATATTCGGCATCACCTTGAATGAGGCGGGCGCTGCGTCCACTCCGGTAATTGGTATCCAGCACAAACTCATGATCCGCAAGCTGTTGTGGATGGGTAATTGGGTCGTGCCCCTGCAGATACTCGGGGCGGGCACAGAGCAATATTTCCATGGGCGCCAGTTGTCGCGCGATCAGGCTGCTGTCCTCTAACTGCCCGATTCTGATAGCCGCATCGAACCCCTCATCGACAATATCCACATAGCGGTCTCCGAGTACCAGCTCCATTCCCAGGTCAGAATGTCGCTGCAGGAAGCTCCCTACAAAATCGAGCAAATAGCGCGTGGTGAAAGCTTCCGACGGCACCGCCAGTCGCAATTTTCCCTTGGCCTGCCCGTGATGCTCGGTCACCGCCGCCTCCAGGCTATCGAACTCCTCTAGCAGCGCCTGGCTGCGTTCGAAGTAAGCCAGACCCTCGTCGGTGGGGCTCATTTGGCGAGTAGTCCGCTGTAGCAAGCGCACACCCAGGTCACTCTCCAGGCGGGCGACACTGCGACTCACCACCACCTTCGACAATCCCAATTGCCGCGCGGCGGCAGAAAAGCCACCCTCGCGAACCACCGCGCAAAACAGACGCATACACAGGAGTTTATCCATTTGGAAACTGAGCCCTCGTCAGTCAAAAGCATTATTGTTTCGTAATTGTATACAAAATGTTGTCAAACGTAAGGATTGTTTATATTTCTGCCATATCCATACTGACGTCTGCCTTCGTATTCATCTAAGGATCTGATATGCACACTGACAATCATGGCGAACAGACACTGCCCCTGGCGCAGGCACAATCACTGATTAACACCGCACTATCGGCCGCTCGCCACCGCCATCTCCCGCCTATGGCCGTTGTGGTGCTGGATGCGCGCGGCTGCGTCAAAGCCGCAGGAAGTGAGGATGGGGTCGGCACCCTGCGCCATGATATTGCGGTGGCCAAGGCCAACGCGGCCCTGGGTATGGGCATGAATACGCAGCAATTGAGCAGCCTGCTCCAGCGGGGCGTACTCAGCCAGGCTTTTGTGGCGGCGCTGGTGGGCCAGGCGCAGGGGAAGTTCAACCCCAACGCCGGAGGGATGCTAATTTATCGGCAAGGGCAAGTCATCGGGGCTATGGGAGCATCCGGCGCCTCGGAACAGCAGGATCACGATTTGCTGGCAGAGGTTCTCGCGGAATTTTAGCCACAATAGGCGTAGTCAGCGAGAACACCATAGACAACTATCAGGCTGTCATAAACTGCCGAGGAGGCAGTTTCCCCTGTGGCTGTTAATGCCTACATAAAACGCGGCAACAAAATAAAAGCCGTACTAAAGGCAACGCCAAACACTGCCTCCACCAGTGACACTTTCTTTTTATTCAGTATATTAGAGTAGGCGACCCATAGCGCCAGCAGCGATAGCGGAAAAAACAGGATGACAGCGTAAAGAGGCAGCGGCGTTGAAGTGAAGCCCAGCATACTGAACAGTATTTCTTCCGAGGTGGCATGCCCGAATACGGCGAGGTAAAAGTTAATCCCCGAAAATTTCGTCACCATAAAGATGCCGCAAAGCAAGAGCGTGACTGAAATATACAGGGGAATAAATTGCAGGTAATAGGCTGGCGTAAACCAGACCTGAGGATTGTGTGAAAAGGTTACCGAGTAGGCAAACAACCCGGTAAACAACGCTCCCAGCAATAGAATCACCCAGCCGCTGTATATGATCGTTTTGTTATTCATTGTTGTCACTCTGGCTTAGTCGTCGGTTGTTTCACATGAGCTAACGGTGTTACCGCAGGTCGAAACAGGAACTTTCTGTTCATTCAGTCTCGGCTAACTCAATAAGAGGCACTTTTTTCACTCTTCAAAGTGGTGCATATCCCGGGCCACACGGAACCCATAATCCACCGTCCGCATATGAGGCTCACTACTGATACGATAACTGGTTGTCACGCCTTCGGGTCGGCTCGCCCAGGATGCTCCTCTAAGGGTATATTCCGAGCATGGCGAAGCAGTCACGACATGCGGCTTCTGATCCAGCTTGTGTAAACTGGGCCGATAACAATCGGCCACCCACTCCCATACATTGCCATAGGCATCGTAAAGACCAAAATTATTAGCCGGGAAACTGCCTATAGGCGAAGTGGTCAGATAGCCATCATCACAACTCGATACGCCCGTGTCAGCGCTCCATGCCGAAACCATCTGATGATCGGCATGATTGATATACTCACAAACTTGCGCGGCGTCGTCACCATAAAAGTATTGACCTTGCTGGCCTCCCCGCGCGGCATATTCCCACTCCGCTTCGCTGGGTAAGCGGTAGTGAAAACCAGTCATGGCCGAGAGCCACTGCACATACTCGCGAGCATCGTTCCAGCTCACACACACCACGGGGTGGTCGCCTGTCTGGTTCAGGTTGTTGTTGCTCCAACCCTGTCCGGGTAACCAGCCAATAGAAATATCATCGCGAAGGCCCCAGCAACCTTCAGTGGGGTTACGCTCTGCCTCGGTGGGATAACCCGTGGCATCGACAAAAGCCTGAAACTGGTTGACAGTGATGGGAGATTGGGAAATGGCAAGGGGCTGATTAACCCAAATCCGTTGTGGTGGATGCTCATTCTGCCGGCCCTCTCCTGTGTTATCTCCCATCACATAGGAACCGGCAGGTACGGCAAGCATCGGGGGGCACGCCTCACAATCTTTAAACGTTTGTACATCTTCATATTGGCTGACCGAGGTACAAGCCATAACAGCGGCGGACATGACGGATAAGATAAATACTTTTTCCCAGCGCATAGATTTCCCACAAACTCTGCAAATTCGAATGCAGGTCATTATAGGCGGCCTCCGCGAAATTATCACTCCACCCCAAAGCCCCTCTGGCAAAATCCAGTCCCTCTCAGAGGGTCAGATAGAAGTCCTTTAACCCGCAGACAGGCTTGTCCTACCATGCCTGGGATGACTATCGAATCGAAGCTGGGCCCACCCCTTCACGAGCCAGTCCAGTGAGTTCTGGAGCAGCGTCACCGGCTGGGGCTGTTGCCCACCACTGCAGCCAGTGCCGCCGAGCGCGGCTGGAAGGGAATGCAGGCCCATATTGGCCGTTACACCGACGGTGGAATCCAGGTAAACTCCGTGGCACCGGGCATGGGCTGTCGGGACAGCCATCAGGACTATGTGGTGATTCGCCCCGTAAGCATACCGCGCCGGACGGCAAACAGCGCAGTCACGGCTATGTGGCAGTGTTAATGGCCGCCTCGGAAATGGAGTAATGCTCCCCTGGCAGCACAACACCGCCATCCAAGTCCGCTCAATGATTCTGTTCTCCAGCCACCCGGGATGCCACACTATTGATCAGAGAGACCAGCACAAAACTCAACAGCATCAATAGATACCAGGAGATTAACTTGCCCAGTGAGACCATCTCCCATTGACCGTTTTGATTGGGGTATAGCCAGATATTGGTAAAGGTGGCCACATTTTCCGCCAGCCAGATAAAAAAGGCCACCAGAAACCACCCCAGAAGCAGTGGCATGGATCGGTATTCGCGGATCACCTTGAAATATATCCGGGTGTGAAGAAACAATGTCACAGTCACCGCCAGCAGTATCCACCTCAAGTCCCACATATAGTGGTGAGTGAAGAAATTGATGTAAATCATCACCACCAGCACAATTGTGGTCCATCGTGCCGGGTAACGGCTATACTGAAAGTCCAGTATCCGCCATACACGGGCGATATAGCTGCCGACGGCACTGTACATAAAACCGGTAAATAGCGGAACATTGCCGATTCCGAACACATAATCCTCGGGATAACTCCAGGAACCAATAGCATCGGAGGTTTTGAACAGCTCCATTACAGTCGCGACGACGTGGAACACAAGAATAACCACCGACTCCCGCAAGGTTTCCAGTCGGGTTATTAACAACAGTAGCTGAAAGGCAATGGCGGCTAGAAATATAAAATCATAGCGATGGAGCCCTGAGATCGGATACCAGTAATGGGTAACAATCATCACCGCCAGCAGAAACCCACCAAACAGGCAGGCATAGGCTTGCTTAAGTCCAAAGACCCAAAATTCCCGAAGGCACTCTAGCAGGCTGTTGAAAAATCTGGTTTTTCCGAGCACATGTGCCTTTCTAATAGA
>CBFGUT010000109.1:0-9941 GCA_965652265.1 uncultured Cellvibrionaceae bacterium
GCATCGGCGAAATGCGCCTTCAGGTACTCCGCCACCTTGAGGGCGTTCTCGCAGTGGCGCTCCATACGCAACCCCAGGGTTTCCAACCCCTGCATAATCAGGAAGGCACTATGGGGGGCCAGTGCCGAGCCGGTGTTGCGCAGCGGCACCACGCGGCAGCGGCCGATGAAGGCGGCCTCACCCAGCGCCTCGGTGTAGATGACGTTGTGATAGGAGGGGTCGGGCTCATTGAGCATGGGGAAACGCTCGCGATTGGCTACCCAGTCAAACTTGCCCGAGTCGACGATAATGCCGCCCACGGTGGTGCCGTGGCCGCCAATGTATTTGGTGAGTGAATGCACCACAATATCGGCGCCATAGTCAAAGGGCTTGCACAAATAGGGTGTGGCTACAGTGTTGTCCACAATCAACGGAATGCCGTGACGGTGGGCGATGCCGGCCAAGCGCTCCAGGTCGACAATATTGCCCGCCGGGTTGCCGATAGACTCGCAAAACAACAGCTTGGTGTTGTCGTCTATCAGGCTTTCCAGAGCGTCGTAGTCATCGAAGGAGGCCATGCGCACATCCACGCCCAGCTTGGGCAGGCTGTGAGCAAACAGGTTGTAGGTGCCGCCGTAAAGCTGGCTGGTGCTGACGATATTGTCACCGGCCTGGGCAATGCACTGAATGGCGTAAGTGATGGCCGCCATACCCGAGGCCAGCGCCAGCGCGCCAATACCGCCCTCCATAGCCGCCACCCGCGCCTCCAGCACCGCATTGGTGGGGTTCATAATGCGAGTGTAGATATTGCCCTGCACCTTCAGGTCGAAAAGGTCGGCGCCGTGCTGGGTGTCGTCGAAGGTGTAGGAGGTGGTCTGGTAAATGGGGGTGGTGGCCGCGTGGGTCGTAGGCTCGGGCTCGTAGCCGTGGTGCAGTGCGAGGGATTCCAGTTTCATTGCCGTATCTCCGCGAGTTCAGTGGGGGGGATGCCCGCGCGGTGCGCGGGGAGCATGGCCAGAAGGGGATCAGCCGTAGTTGATGACCATCACATCGGTATCCAGCGCGTTGATCAGACGCTCGGCGGTGTTGCCGCGGCGTGAGGTGGTCATGCCGTTCTGGCCCAGGGTTCCCATGACCACCAGGTCGGCCTTGATTTCCTCGGCCACCTTGGAAACCACTTCCGAGGTGTAGCCATTGTCCACATGAATTTTATCCTGATCCAGCCCGGTCTCATTCACCAGGCGGCCGCGATCGGGGTAGTTCATAGAGTCCATATAGCCGTTCACCACATGCAGGTCGGCGTGATAAATGTCGCTGATATCGCGTGCGGCCTTGAGAATTTTTTTGTTGAGTTCGATTTGCACATCGCGTGTGGCCTGGAAGTTTACCGCCGCCAGCACCACCTTGCGCGCGCCTTCGGCACCCGGGCGAATGAGTACCACCGGGCAATAGGCGCTCTTCAGCAGGCTCCATTTGGATTCGGTAAACAGGAAGCGACGGCTGCCGGTGCCGGCGTGTACCGGCAGGTAGATGCGATTGGCATCGGCGGTCTTGGCGGCCTGCAGAATAGCCTCCTGCCACTCGGTGGACCAGCAGACTTCGATTAAATATTCCACCCCGGCTTCCGCCAGCGGTGCCTTGATTTGCTCGTCAAACCAGCGCTGGTCGCGCACCAGGTTGGTGTTGTGGGCGCGGGTGTCCACGGCGTCGCTGTCCACGGCCACAAACACATGCACAAAGGGTTTCACTTCGTGCAACTGCGAAGTGATTTTTACGCGCTCCAGCGCCACATGTTGTTCGTCGTTGGGGTCGACAACCACAAAAATCTTTTGCTGCTTTGACATGGGGTCTCCTGATGATGCCCTTTTAAACAATTCTTGCCGCCGCACGGGCGACGACGATGGCAAACCTGAAGCATAGCAAGTCAGTGTGCGCTTGGGTAGCGTTACTCCTCCGGCTCGGCCTCCAGTGGCGGGGGCCAGCCGCCCAGGGCTTGCCAGCGGTTGACGATCTGGCAAAAGAGGTCGGCGGTTTTCTCGGCATCGTAAACAGCCGAGTGCGCGGCGCGATTATTGAACTCTATACCCGCCACCTGGCAGGCCTTGGCGAGCACCGTTTGCCCAAAGGCCAGGCCCGAGAGGGTGGCGGTATCGAAACAGGAAAAGGGGTGGAAGGGATTGCGCTTGATGTCGCAGCGCGCCACCGCGGCATTGACGAAGCCCAGATCGAAATGGGCATTGTGAGCCACCATAATGGCGCGGGTACAACCCTGGGCCTTGACCGCCCGGCGCACGGCGCGCAGCAGATCGGTGAGGGCCATCTGCTCGGGGTCGGCCAGACGCTCGGGGCTGTCCAGATCAATCCCGGTAAAGTCCAGTGCTGCTTGCTCCACATTTGCCCCCTCAAAGGGCTCGATATGAAAGGCCGTGGTCTGGTCGCGCACCAGCAGGCCCTGCTCGTCCATTTTCACGGTGACCGCGGCAATTTCCAACAGGGCGTCGCGGCTGCTGTTAAAACCACCGGTTTCTACATCCACCACCACGGGCAGAAAGCCGCGAAAGCGCTGGGCCATGGGCGAGCTTTTGTCTTTTTCAAACTCCGGTGGATTCACGCGTCCTCCCCGTGGGCGCGGGGTTTGACCTGCCAGGACAGAGTGTCACCGGCGCGCAGCGGCACCAGGGTCTGGTCGCCAAAGTCCAGCTCGGTGGGCAGTTGCCAGGGTTGCCGCACCAGAGTGAGGGTATCGCGATTGCGCGGCAGGCCGTAGAAATCTGGCCCATAGTGGCTGGCGAAGCCCTCCAGCTTGTCGAGGGCGCCGGCCTGTTCAAAGACCTCGGCATAGAGCTCGATGGCGGCGTGGGCGGTATAACAGCCGGCACAGCCGCAGGCAGCCTCTTTTTTATGCCGCGCGTGGGGCGCGGAGTCGGTGCCCAGAAAGAATTTTGTGCTGCCGGAGGTGGCCGCCGCCAGCAGCGCCTGTTGATGGGTTTGGCGCTTGAGGATGGGCAGGCAGTAATAGTGCGGGCGAATACCGCCCACCAGCATGTGATTGCGGTTGTAGAGCAAATGGTGGGCGGTAATGGTGGCCGCCACCTTGTCGCTGGCCGCCTTCACAAAGTCCACGGACTGGGCGGTGGTAATATGCTCCAGCACCACTTTGAGCTCGGGAAAGTCGCGCACGATGGGGGCCAGGGTGCGCTCCAGGAAAACCTGTTCACGGTCGAAGATATCAATATCGCTGTCGGTGACCTCGCCGTGCACCAGCAGTAGCATGCCCTCGCGCTGCATGGCCTCCAGCACCGGGTAGATATTGGCGATGGCGGTGACGCCGGCGTCCGAGTTGGTGGTGGCCCCCGCCGGGTAGAGCTTGGCGGCCACCACCCCGGCCGCGCGCGCCTCGGCAATGGCCGCCGGGTCAGTGTTGTCGGTGAGGTAGAGCACCATCAGCGGTTCAAAAGGGGTGTTCTCGGGGATATGCGCCTCAATGCGCTGCCGGTAGGCCACGGCGGTGGCGGCGTCCACCACCGGTGGCACCAGGTTGGGCATAATGATGGCGCGGCCAAACACGCGCGCCACATCGGGTACGGTACGGGCCAGTGCCGCGCCATCGCGCAGGTGGATATGCCAGTCGTCGGGGCGGGTCAGCGTCAGCTCTTGCGTCATGGGGTTATCTACCGGATAAAGGCAGGCATCCTAGCAAAATTGCCGCTAAAGCGCAGCCTTGGCGGGCCGATATAGCTTGTAGTGGTACAAAGGGGAGCGGGGCAGTGCAGCGTAAGATGTCGACAAAGAGGGTAATGCTTAAGGCTGTGGCGGCCGCTGCGCTGGTCTATGCGGGTGCGGTGGGCGCGGATACCCACTACGCGGGTTCCATGGAGGCCACTCGCTGGCAACTGGACGCCAGTGTGTTTGCCTGCAAGCTCTACCAGCCGTTGGATCAGTTCGGTGAGGCGGTTTTCCTGCACCGGGCCGGTGAAGACCAGCGCTTCTATCTGGCCGCCCACAACCGTCTGTTGGCGGCGGGCCCGGCCGCCATCGAGGCGTTTACGCCGCTGTGGCAGCCGGTCCACCGCGCGCACGCCATCGATAGCGTGTCCCTGGAGGGGGGTGCTGAGCCTCTGCAGTTGGACTGGCGCGACTCCCAGGCGCTGGTGAATCAATTGCACCGCGGTATGCAATTGGCGGTGACGGCGTATGCCTGGCACGATGCCAGCCAACAGGTGAGCCTGGTCATGGCACCCACAGGGTTTGAAGTGGGATTTCGGGACTTTCTGGCCTGCACCAATCAACTCCTGCCAGCCAACTACGACCAGATCAGTCGCAGCAGCGTGCACTTCCTGCCGGGCGCGGTGGAGTTCGAGGACGACCAGCGGCAGGTGCTCGACCACCTGGTGCGCTATGTGCTGGCCGACCCCCATGTGACCGCGCTGGTGATCGATGGGCACAGCGATGGTATGGGCCTGCGGGCGGATAATCTGGCACTGTCCCAGCAGCGGGCTGAGGCGGTGCATGCCTATATTACCGAGCGTGGCGTCCCGGAAGAGCTGGTGCAAGTGCGCTGGCACGGCGAGCGCTATCCCATAGCCTCCAATCGCACGCCCGAGGGGCGGGCGGAAAACCGCCGGGTGACTCTGCGGGTGGATCGCTTCGAGCCCGAACAGCTGGCGGGGAAGTGAAACAAGTCGGAAGTCTGACGGTGTGCAAGTCGGAAGTCTGATGTCTGACGTCTGACGCGGCGTTTTTTGGATCTGGACAGAAGCAACTGGCCGGGGAGCGCGGTTTTGGCATGGTCATCGAATCATCGAATCGTCGAATCGTCGATCGTTGACTCGATGATCTCGCCTTGGACATCAGACGTCCGACATAACCATCGGAATTTTCACTTATCTCTGTGGTCATAAAACGCGTATAGAGCTCCGCGGAGAGTCCGCGGTAAATATGACACAGAGGTAAAGTATTAATGCCGAGACGATTTCTACAGCAGCGTTTCCTTGTTCGCTTTCTTCTCCCCGGTTTGCTCTGTTTGCTGGCCAGTGTGGGGGTGCGCGCCGCCCTGCCGGAGTTTACCGAGCTTATTGAAAACAATGCTCCGGCGGTGGTGAAAATCACCACTACCCAGTCCCTGTCCTCGCGGCAGGGGACACCCTTTGAGAATTATCACGACTTGCCCGAGCCCTGGCGTCACCTGTTTCCGGCGCCCGATCCGCGCGAGCGCGAGGCGAGGTCTATGGGCTCAGGTTTTATTATCGAGTCAGATGGCTATGTGCTGACCAACAACCATGTCATTGACGGGGCCGACGAGGTCAATGTGCGGCTTTACGATCAGCGTGAGTTTGTCGCCAAGGTGGTGGGTATCGACCCGCTGTCGGATCTGGCACTGCTGAAAATCGACGCCGATGATCTGCCCAGCCTGCGCTTTGCCGAGCCCGGCAGCCTCAAGGTGGGCCAGTGGGTGCTGGCCATCGGCTCGCCCTTTGGTCTGGACTACTCGGCCAGTGCGGGCATTGTCAGTGCCATGGGGCGCTCCATTTACTCCAATAACAGCCAGTATGTGCCCTTTATTCAGACGGATGTGGCCATTAATCCCGGCAACTCCGGTGGCCCCTTGTTTAACCTCAAGGGCGAGGTCGTGGGCATTAACTCGCAGATATACACTCGCTCCGGTGGCTCCAACGGTTTGTCTTTTTCCATTCCCGCGGAAGTGGCGCGCGAAGTAGTGGCGCAGTTGAAGGAGAATGGTTCGGTACAGCGCGGCTGGCTGGGAGTGATGATCACGGATGTGGATCGCGATCTGGCCATTTCTTTCGGTCTGGACAAGCCCATCGGTGCACTGGTGAATGACGTAGAACCGGGCAGTCCGGCGGACGAGGCGGGCATTAAGCCCAGCGATATTATTATCGCCTTCAATGGCACCGAGGTCTCAGAATCCAGCGTGCTGCCGCAACTGGTGGGTCGCGTGGCGCCGGGAACGGAAGTGGATGTGACGGTGATGCGCAAGGGTGAGCGCGAGCGTCTGGAAGTGGTACTCGGGGAACGCGAATCGCCGGCCTCTGTGGCGGCCAACGACAAGCCGCGTAGCGCGGGCACTACTGGCGTTGACCGTTTGGGTTTGCGGGTGGAAGCATTGGATGCCCGCCAGCGCGAACGTCTGGAAGTAGAGGGCGGTGTGCTGGTGCGCCAGGTGGAGCCCAATTCGCCTGCGGCCAAGACAGGATTGCGCCCCGGCGATGTGATTGTGCAGCTCGGTTATGAAGACGTCGCCAGCCTGGACGACTACCGCGAACAGCTGGATGATTTACCTGAGGACAAGCTGCTGCCCATTCGTTTCTACCGGCAGGGACAGCCGCTGATCCGCACTATCAAGCTTGCCGAGGATTGAGCGGGATGTCGGCGCGGGGAAGTCGGACTTCCCCGCGTCCATACGGGTCAGCTACAATGCCCCATTGCTCACTTGTCTGCGGGAGTTGTTGTGGAGCGTAATCGCCTGTTTTGGGGTAGTCGTCGCGGGATGCTGGAATTGGATTTGATCCTGCTGCCGTTTCTGGAGGAGGCTTATCCGCAACTGGAACAAAGTGACAAGGAGCGCTACTGGAAATTGTTGACGTGTGAGGACCAGGATATGTTCGCCTGGTTTCTCCACCGGCAACAACCCGAGGACCCGGATTTGCAAAGGATTGTCGACATTGTCAGAGCTCACGCCACCCAATCCCCACGCCGCTGACATCCAGCGCCCACCGACGCGGTTACCCGATTCCGAAGCGTCGTTTTTGGACTGTATGATTACGCCCTCGCGGCGCCTCGCCCGCGTCTATGTCTGTGTGGCCCTGGCTGCGGTGGAGGCTCTGCTGCTGTCCGTGGCACCGCTGTGGCGAGCCGTCCCTGTGACCGCGCTGGGCGCCTTGCTGGCCGGTATGACGGGGCTCGTGGTGTGTATGCGGGGGCTGTGGTTGCACTGGCGGGCGGCCTACTGGCAACTGCGACTCGATCGCGACGGCTGGCAGCTTGCCACCCTCGGCGGCCCCTGGCATGCCGTGCAGTTATATCCCCAGGCGCTGGTGTGGCCCGGGTTGGTGATTGTGGGTTTTGTGCACGAGTCCCGCCACCGCCCGCTGTGGCTGGTGCTGGCGGGCGACAGTTGTGATTCTGAAGCCTGGCGCCAGTTGCGAACCTGGCTGCTTATCCGCCTGTCGAGCCCTCGGCCTTACTGACAATAATGTCCTGTCCGGCAAAGTTGGTGGGCACCAGGATGGTATCGCGAGCCACCGGTTGCGGGTCGGGGTAGTCCAGGGAAAAATGCAGGCCGCGGCTCTCCTTGCGCTCGGTGGCGGAGCGGATAATCAGTTCCGCCACCGTGGCCAGGTTGCGCAGTTCAATCAGGTCGCCACTGACCTTGTAGTTACTGTAGTACTCGGCAATTTCCTTTTGCAGCAGCTTGATGCGGTGAGTGGCCCGCTCTAACCGTTTGTGGGTGCGGACAATACCCACGTAGTCCCACATAAATCGTCTGAGCTCGTCCCAGTTGTGGGAAATAATCACGTCCTCATCGGAGTTGGTCACTCGCGACTCGTCCCACTGGGGGGAGGGGTCGGGTTCGGTGATGGTGTCCAAACGCGCGGTGATATGCGCGGCCGCCGATTGCGCGTAGACAATACACTCCAGCAGTGAATTGCTGGCCATGCGATTGGCCCCGTGTAAGCCGGTAAATGAGGTTTCGCCGATGGCGTAGAGGTTTTGCAGGTCTGTCTGGCCGTTATAGTCCACCACCACGCCGCCGCAGGTGTAATGTGCCGCCGGTACCACGGGTATGGGTTCGCGGGTAATGTCGATGCCGTACTCCAGGCAGCGGCTCTTGACGGTGGGGAAGTGTTCGGCAATAAACTCGGGGGGTTTATGGCTGATATCCAGGTACAGGCAGTCCGCCCCGAGGCGTTTCATCTCGTGGTCAATGGCGCGGGCGACTATGTCCCGCGGCGCCAGCTCGGCCCGCTTGTCGAAGCGCGGCATAAAGCGCTCGCCATTGGGCAGGCGCAGCACCGCCCCTTCGCCCCGCAATGCCTCGGTAATTAGAAAGGTACGCGCCTTGGGATGGTACAGGCAGGTGGGGTGAAACTGGTTGAATTCCATATTGGCCACCCGGCAGCCCGCACGCCAGGCCATGGCAATGCCGTCACCGCTGGCGCTGTCGGGATTGCTGGTGTAGAGGTAGACCTTGCTGGCCCCGCCGGTGGCGAGAATAACTGTTTTGGCCTGGAAGACGTCCACCTTGTCGCTGCGCCGGTTGAGCACATAGGCGCCGGTGCAGCGCAATTTGCGTGACCCCGTGTCCGCCTGGCTGATGAGGTTGAGCGCCACATGGTGTTCGAAAACCTCCACATTGGGGTGACTGTGAAGGCGATCAATCAAGGTGCTGTGTACCGCTTTGCCAGTGGCGTCGGCGCTGTGAATAATGCGTCGGTGGCTGTGGCCGCCCTCCTGGGTGAGGTGGTAAGTTTCGTCCTCGCGGGTAAAGTCCACGCCCTGTTCGATCAGCCAGTCGATGGCGCCCCGTGAGCGTTCCACAGTAAAACGCACCGCGTCCTCGTGACATAGCCCCGAGCCGGCCACCAGAGTGTCGGCCACATGGGCTTCCACCGAATCCCGGTCGTCGAGTACCGCGGCGATGCCGCCCTGGGCGAACCAGGTGGATCCTTCATTGATGGCGCTCTTGCTGAGCACCGCCACGCGGGCATTGCGAGCCATATGCAGGGCCAGGGTGAGGCCGGCGGCGCCCGAGCCGATAATCAGCACATCGTGGTGGTGGTGTAAATTCATGTGGCGGCTACCCGTGAGGCGGATCAGATGCGCACTGCGCGAAAACGTGCAGTATATCAGGTTGCGGTTTTTACGCAGTGGACAGCCCCCCGGATGAACGGGGTCTGTATAATGCCCGGAACTATTGGCTATGGGCGCGGGTCTATGCGAAGCCAAAAGGCCTGATGGCGGCTGTATCAACTTAAAGGGTCACGCGCGAGCCCGTGCCATTGACCTGACAGCGCCCAGCGCCGCGAGCAGCGGCAATATTGGTAATCGACCCATTGAAGGGGTTTGGGGGAAAGAGAATGACAGCGCCATCCGCGCCGGACGCCGATCAGCAACTGGTCGAGAAGGTACAAAAGGGGGACAAGCGGGCCTTTGATCTGCTGGTGCTCAAGTACCAGCACAAGATATTTTCCATTATCGGCCGCTATGTGCGCGATCACGCCGAAGTGCAGGATGTGGCCCAGGACGCTTTTATCAAGGCCTATCGGGCGCTGGGTAATTTCCGCGGCGAAAGCGCGTTTTACACCTGGCTCTATCGCATTGCCATCAATACCGCCAAGAATCATCTGGTGTCGCGCTCGCGCCGTCCTCCCGCCACGGACGTGGAGGTGGATGAAGCCGAATACTATGCGGGGTCGGATTTTCTCAAAACGCCGGACAATCCCGAGAGCAGTCTGCTGTGCGATGAAATCGAGGCGGAGATCAACCGCGCGATTCGAGAACTGCCCGAGGACCTGCGCACCGCCGTCACTCTGCGGGAGATGGAGGGCTTGAGCTACGAGGATATCGCCGCAATCATGGAATGCCCCGTGGGCACGGTGAGATCGCGTATTTTTCGGGCGCGCGAAGCCATCGACAAGCGCATAGCGCCCCTGCTGGATCGGGGTGAGGGTCGCTGATCGGGGGCCTCGCGGGACTGAATTCGGGGTATCGGTTTTTTGCGTAAAATCTGAACCTGAACTGAACCTTTTGCGGTTGCCAGAGTCTGTAAGGGCAAGAGGGTGTAAATTTTTGTATTCTCAGTGCTCCGGACAGCGTTCCTGCGGTGGTGTATCCCAGAGTCTGAATTGAGCGACCGGTAGCTGGGAAGCCGAATTGGCAACAAAGTTTTATTACTATTATTAATACAGTAAAGGTAGATCCAAGTATGAGTGAGCATTCTC
>CBFGUT010000110.1:0-9850 GCA_965652265.1 uncultured Cellvibrionaceae bacterium
GGCGCCGCCGCAACTGCTTGACGCTCTGGAACGTCTTGTCAATGGCGAGCAGGCAGCCCCATCCGCTTCAACCATAGCGCCTACAGAGACGATAGCAGAGCAACCTGCGGATAAGATCAGGGCTGGCAGTGATATTACCGACGCCGAATTTGATTCCCTGCTCGATGCACTGGGATCGGGTGCAGGTGTCGAATCCGAATCCGAATCCGTAGAGGCCACTGAGACCGGTGGCGACGACATCAGTGAAGAAGAATTCGATGCCTTGCTCGACGAGCTGCACGGCAAGGGTAAGGGGCCGGGTGTCTCTGCGTCCTCGGCAGTCAGTGATGAAATAACCGATGATGAGTTTGAGAAGCTGCTGGATGAATTACATGGTCAGGGGCGCGGTCCAGGCGCCAATCCGCCGGCTTCATCACCCGCCTCTGGACAAAATCCAGCCAGCGGTGCGGATAAAAGTAGTGACGAGATCGACGAAGATGAATTCGAGGCCTTGCTGGACCAGTTGCATGGCAAAGGTAAGGCCCCCGGCATTACTGCCGCCAGCGAGCCGGTAAAAACACCGGCGCAACCGGCTGCCAAGACACCGAATAAACAGTCCGAGCCTGCCGCGCCAGCCCCTACCGCGAAAGTGCCAGAGAACAGCGCTGCCAAGCCTGTGCCGGCGCCGGCTCCTGCACCTCGGGTGGAAACGGCACCAACGCCGAAAAAGGAAGGGCCTGCCGCCACCGATACCACCGTGCGGGTGGATACCCAGCGTCTGGACGAAATCATGAATATGGTGGGTGAACTGGTACTGGTGCGCAACCGCCTTGTGCGCCTGGGAGATACCAGCCAGGATGAGGCGCTTTCCAAAGCCGTGGCCAACCTGGATGTAGTAACCGCCGATCTGCAGACCTCGGTCATGAAAACTCGCATGCAGCCGATAAAAAAAGTCTTTGGTCGCTTCCCGCGGGTGGTTCGTGACCTGGCTCGAAACCTGCGCAAGGAAATCGACCTGGAGCTGGTGGGAGAAGAGACAGACCTGGATAAAAATCTGGTGGAAGCGCTGGCGGATCCACTGGTGCATCTGGTGCGCAATTCAGTGGACCACGGCATAGAGCAGCCCGAAGTGCGCGAGGCCAATGGCAAACCGCGCACAGGCAGGGTGATACTGGCGGCCGAGCAGGAAGGTGACCATATTCTTTTGTCCATTACCGACGACGGCGCGGGTATGGACCCGCAAAAACTTAAAGCCATTGCGGTGGAAAAGGGCCTCTACGATACCGACTCGGTGCAGCGGTTATCGGATACCGAAGCTTTTCACTTGATTTTCGCCCCGGGCTTTTCCACCAAGAAAGAAATTTCCGATGTGTCTGGCCGTGGCGTGGGTATGGACGTGGTAAAAACCAAAATCAGCCAGCTCAACGGATCCATTGAAATTCAGTCGACTCTGGGCGAGGGCACCCGGTTTAATATCAAGGTGCCACTCACCCTGGCGATCATGCCCACGCTGATGATTATGCTGGGTGATCAGACCTTTGCCTTGCCGCTGGTCAATGTCAACGAAATTTTCCATATGGACTTGCGCAAAACCCATGTCGTGGACGGCCAGTTATGCGTGGCGATTCGCGATCAGGCAGTGCCGGTATTCTTTCTTAAAAACTGGCTGGTTAAGGGGCAGCATGAAAGTCCCAAAACCATGAAGGAAGGCCATGTGGTGATCGTGACCGTGGGCACCCGTCGCGTGGGCTTTGTGGTGGATCAACTGGTGGGTCAGGAGGAAGTGGTGATAAAACCCCTGGGCAAAATGCTGCAGGGTACACCCGGTATGGCCGGTGCCACGATTACCGGGGATGGCACCATTGCCCTGATTCTGGATGTTCCCAGCCTGCTCAAACACTACTCGGGCGGTGCCTGATGCACTTCGAGCAAGAGGGCGGAAGCCCGAGCCTCGAGGAATGGAGATAGAGCCATGCCCGTGCGGGTATTGATAGTCGATGATTCAATGTTCTTTCAAGGTCGCTTGAAAGATATTATCTCGCGCCATCCCCAGTTGGAAGTGGTGGGCTTGGCGGCCAACGGTCAGGAAGCCGTGGAAAAAACCCGGCAGTTAAGGCCGGACATCATCACCATGGATTTTGAAATGCCGGTGATGGACGGGGTGACGGCGGTCCGTCAGATTATGAAGTCCAACCCCACGCCGATACTGATGTTTTCATCACTGACTTACGAGGGCGCCAGGATTACCCTCGACGCACTGGAAGCGGGGGCACTGGATTTTATTCCCAAGGATTTTGCCGAAGTTTCACGCAACTCCATGAGCCTGGTGCAGCGGCTGCACGAGCGATTGCTGACGCTGGCGAATAAGGGCTCTGCCACGGCAGGCCCCGAAGTCAACCCCCCTGCCGCCGTAGCGCGGCCGGTACCCGCTGCCAGAGCGCCTGTGCCCTCTGAAGCACTCGCCGCTGTCCAGCCGCCACCGGCGGCGGCCAGGCCTCGTGCCGCCGAGGTAAAGCCACGCCTGGTGATTATCGGTGCTTCCACCGGTGGGCCTGTGGCATTGACGGAAGTGCTTACCCGGCTGCCCGCCAATTTTCCCGTGCCTATTGTCCTGGTGCAGCACATGCCGGAGAGTTTTACCAAAGCTTTTGCCGAGCGACTCAACCGACAGTGCCAGATTGAGGTTCGTGAAGCGGTCAACGGCGAATCCTTGAAGCCGGGGCTGGCGTTATTGGCGCCCGGTGGCAAACAAATGATGTTGGACAAACGCAGTCCCCAGATTCTCAAAGTGGTGGCCGATGACGAGCGGGTCAACTATCGCCCCAGCCTGGATATTACTTTTGGTTCTGCGGCCAATGCCTATGGTGACAAGGTGCTCGGTCTGGTGTTGACGGGCATGGGGTCGGATGGTTGCAAGGGGGCTGAAATGCTCAAGCGCGCCGGTTCGCATATCTGGAGCCAGGACGAAGCCAGCTCTGTCATTTACGGTATGCCCATGGCGGTTGCGCGTGCCGGCTTGAGTGATCGGGTACTGTCTCTCAAGGATGTGGGCGCGGCCTTGGTTGCCGAGGTGATGTAGCCATGGACATACTCAGCATCATTGGTGTCATTCTCGCTTTTGCCGCTATTTTGGGTGGCAATTTTATCGAGGGTGGATCGCTGGCCTCGCTGCTGAATTTGCCCGCCGCGTTTATTGTGTTGGGGGGTACAGCCGCCGCCGCTTCCCTGCAGACCCCCAAGGATTGTCTGCAGCGTGCCCTGGCGATGTTCTCCTGGGTGTTTCGTCCGCCGCCACTGGATTTTCAACGCGGTATGCAAAAAATTCTGCGTTGGTCGGAAATTGCACGCAAGGAGGGACTGCTGGGTCTCGAGCGCGTTGCCGAAGAGGAAGATGATGATTTTGCCCGTAAGGGTCTGGAGCTACTGGTGGATGGCAATGAGCCGGATACCATTCGCCGGGTGATGGAGAGCGACCTGATACTGGAAGAGCAACGGCACCTGGATGCGGTGAGATTTTACGAAAGCATGGGTGGTTATTCCCCCACCATTGGGATTATTGGGGCTGTCATGGGCCTGATACACGTGATGCGCAATCTCGCCGATCCGGAGCAGTTGGGGCCAGGTATTGCCATTGCTTTTGTGGCGACGATTTATGGGGTGGCATTGGCCAATCTGTTTCTTTTGCCCATCGCCAATAAACTGAAAATGTGTGTGGGTCGGCGCAGCCTCTATCAGGAAATGCTCATTGAGGGCGTGATGGGTGTGGCCGATGGGGAGAATCCCAAAGCTATTGCCGGCAAGCTCGACGGTTATTTGCGCTAGGGCCTGTGCTTATGTTACGGCGACGCAATCGCGAACTGCATATCAATCACGAGCGTTGGCTGGTTTCCTATGCCGATTTCGTCACCCTGTTGTTTGCATTTTTTGTGGTGATGTATTCCATTTCCCAGGTCAACGAGGGTAAATACCGGGTGCTCTCGGCGACCCTGGAAAGTGCCTTTAAGACACTGCCTAAAAATGTCGAGCTCAGGGAAAATACAGAAGACACGCCTGTGCGATCCGCTTCCCGTCAATTGATCGATCTGCAGGGGCGCACAGACGCCTACGAGGTCAGCCTGGTGCCGCTGGAAAATGCGTTTCGGGAAACCTTTGGTGATCTGATTGAAAGCGGATTGATGCAAATCTCCAGCAACGAGTTGTGGCTGCAAATTGAGCTGCGTGACAGTATTCTGTTTGGTTCCGGTAGCGCTGAAGCCAGTGAACAGGCCAGAGAGATATTCGCGGAAGTCAGTGAACTCTTGCGCGGGCTTGAACACCCGGTGCAGATTGCCGGTTTTACCGACAATGTGCCGATCAGCAATGAACGCTACCCCAGCAATTGGGAATTGTCTTCTGCGCGCGCCAGCGCCATTGTCAAATGGATGGTGGAGCAAGGCATAGATCCCGGTCGCTTATCCGCCGTCGGCTATGGGGAACACCAGCCGGTCGCGAGCAATGAGACCGCTGCCGGTCGTGCGCAAAATCGCCGGGTGGCCATTATGATTGCCCGGCACCGGATGGACCGTCCGGTGGCACCGCTGGAGACCAGCCAGCGTCAGAGCGACGTGCCACCCGTGGAGTCTCCACCCACCGAGGCGACTCCCGAGCGCAGGGGCGTGGAACCGGTAGAACTGGACAATGGCGACCTGCTGTACACCAGCGACCCGGATTTACCGCGCGTCCGTTAATGATTGGGCACAGAATTTGCTCAAATCTCTTTTGACTGTATGGGGGCACTGCAATGTCCCCGTTTTTGACGCCCGGAGGCGTGAAACTTGATTGTCTGGACAGTGGCCAACCAAAAAGGTGGGGTGGGGAAAACCACCACCACCGTTGCCCTTGCCGGTCTGGCGGCCGAGCAGGGACAGCGGGTATTGCTGCTGGATCTGGACCCTCACGGCTCCTTGACCAGTTATTTCCGTCAAGATCCCGACACACTGGAAGGCTCCAGTTTTACGCTGTTCAGCGAGCGCCAACAGTTGGCGCCAGCGCTACTGGACAGTTTGATTCTGACTGCCGTGTACCCGGGCATTGATCTGATTGGCGCCGGTACGGCACTGGCCACACTGGAGCGTCGAGCCGTGGGGCAGGACGGTCTCGGCCTGGTGATCAACCGCGCCCTGGCCCTGTTGCAGGATCGCTACGAGCTGGTGGTGATCGACACGCCGCCGCTGCTCGGTGTGCTATTGGTTAACGCCCTGGCCGCATGCCAGCAACTGATTATTACCGTGCAGACGGAATTCCTGGCACTTAAGGGGCTGGAGCGTATGACTCACACGCTGAAGATGATGGCCCGCTCGCGCCAGTACCAAACACAATATACCATTGTGCCGGTGATGTACGACAAGCGTACACAAGCCTCGGTGAGCTCCCTGCAGACCCTTCGCCACGACTATCCGGCGCATATCTGGCCTGGCCGTATTCCCATCGATACCAAGTTGCGCGATGCCAGCAGAAATGGTGTGCCGCCCCACGTGGAAGCCCCCGACAGCCGCGCAGTGGAGGCTTATCGCTCGCTGTTTAAATATCTCTGGCAGCGCCAGAATAGTCCCGCACAAATGGCCCAGGCAGTGAGAGGCGGAAGGTGAGCCAGCGCCAGGAAGACGTACTGCAATCCTATCTGGACAACCTGTTGGAGGGCGATACGACTCCCGCCCCGTCGAGTGCTGCCCAGCACGTCACCCCGGTCGTGGAGCATGCCGACGCGGAGGATGAGCGCAAGGCGCAGCTGCAGCGCCTGTTGCACAGTGCTCGTCTGCAGGTGGAACAAGTGGTGGAGGCGCCGCCTGCCGAACCCGCCGTGTCCGAACCAGCGCTGGCTACCGAGACTGTGGAGGCGGACCTGGATGCGCTCTACAGCCTGCTGGAGTGGCACAGTAATGGCCGTCCCCGTTGGGCACAGCAGAAGTTCGAAGTGTTACTGTTCAAGGTCAGTGGTCTGACATTGGCGGTCCCGCTGATCGCGCTGGGCCAGATTCAACCGCTAACGGAGGAACTGACTCCGCTGTTTGGCCAGGCTGACTGGTTTATGGGGTTGCAGCCTACGCCTGGCGGCAAGGTTTATACCCTCAATACCGCGCGTTTTGTTATGCCCGAGCGCTACGATCCCGAATTTGAACGCACGGCGCGCTACGTGGTGTCCATCAATGGCGTGCCCTGGGGGCTGGCGGTGGATACAGTGGAGCAGCCGATCACCCTGGATCCGGCCGATGTCAAATGGCGAACGACGCGTACTCAGCGGCCCTGGCTGGCGGGGACAGTCAAGGCGCAGATGTGTGCGCTGCTGGATATACCCATGATGGGCAAGATCCTGATGGACAGCGACCGCAACGCCCGGCGGGCCAAAAAATAGCCCGGCGGCGAGCTTCGGCCCTAACCGCTTATGGATTTTTCAAGCCGGGACTTGTCGGCTATAGTTGCAGTAATAACACAGGGGGAGTAACCCCCGGGACAGAGGGTAGAGACCATGGCGAAACAGGCCAGCAAAGACAAGGGCGCCAGCGCCGATGATGCGGTGCTGCAATGGGTGACCTTTCGCCTTGATGGCGAGACCTACGGTATTAATGTTATGCAGGTGCAGGAAGTATTGCGCTATACGGAAATTGCGCCGGTGCCAGGTGCACCCGGCTATGTGTTGGGCATTATCAACCTGCGCGGCAATGTGGTGACGGTGATCGATACGCGTCACCGCTTTGGGCTGACGCCGGGTGAGATCACCGACAATACCCGCATCGTGATTATTGAGACCGACAAGCATGTGATCGGTGTTCTCGTGGACAGTGTGGCGGAGGTGGTTTACCTGCGCGAATCGGAAATTGAGACGGCGCCCAACGTGGGTAACGAAGAAAGTGCCAAGTTTATCCAGGGCGTCTGCCACAAGAACGACGAGCTGCTGATCCTGATTGAGCTCAACAAACTGCTGACTCATGAAGAGTGGGCGGAGTTGGAAGAAATCTGACGGCTATGGGCCCATTCGCCATCGATACCTCCACCCTTTGGCTGGTGACTGCGGCAGTGCTGTTACTGGCGGTGGTGGTGGCTGTTATGGCGTTGCGGCGTGCCTGGCGGGTGCGGCGCGAATTCAATAGCCGCTGCGAGGCGCTGGAAAAGCAGGTGGCTCAGCTCAAAGCCAGCTCCCTGACCATGGGCCAACGGCTGCTGACCCTGGAAAAACGCCAGGTCTCCCCGACCACAGCCAGCGACAAGGACACCCCCCCTGGCTACCGCGAAGCCAGTCATCTGCTTGCCGCGGGCGTCAGCCCCGAAGAAGTGGCCAGCCGCTGTGGCCTGTCCCGCGCCGAGGCCTCGCTGCTCGACGCCCTGCGCAAACGTGATGCCTCCCAGGGTTAGTCCGCAGGATCATCGAGTCTTCGAATCATCGAATTTTCGAGTCGACGAGTCGACGAGTCGATGATTCGTTGATCGTCATGATTCTTCAGCGGTAAACCACTGGCCATTAATGCCCCGGCTATCCGGCCCCAGCAAATACAGATACAGCGGTATCAAGGCTTCCGGCGGCTTGACGGTGTTGGGATCTTCCGCCGGGTAGGCGCGGGTGCGCATGGCGGTGCGGGTGGCGCCGGGGTTGACGCTGTTGAAGCGCAAGCGGGTGCCGTCGAATTCGTCCGCCAGGGTTTGCATGAGATTGTCACTGGCGGCTTTGCTGGCGGCATAGGCGCCCCAGAAGGCGCGCCCGCGCGGCGCCACACCGCTGCTGGTGAAAAGGACACTGGCGTCGTCGGCCCGCTCCAGCAGGGGCAGGAGCGCCTGGGTCAGCATAAAGGGTGCGGTGGCATTCACTTTCATTACCCGCTGCCAGGTGGCGCTGGTATAGTCGCGCACAGCGGTGCGATCCCCGAGGTCCGAGGCATTGTGCAAAATGCCATCCAGGCGCCCGAACTCGGCATCCAGGGCGTCGCACATATCCCGGTAATCCTTTTCCGTTGCGCCTTCCAGGTTCATGGGATAAATGGCAGGCTGGGCCAGCCCCTCGGCTTCGATCTCGTCGTAGACCGCTTCCAGGGCCGCCATGGTACGCCCCAGCAGTACCACCGTGGCGCCGTGACGGGCCAGAGCCAGGGAAATGGCCCGGCCGATGCCGCTACCGGCACCGGTGACCAGCATTACCCGATTGTGGAGGCAGTCGCTGGCGGCTCGGTAGTCTTCTGGCAGGCGCGCAGCTTTCTCGGCAGTCATGGTTGGGATTATCCTCGTGGGTCAGTTTACAGGTTGTAGTGCTCTGCCAGCAGTGGCCAGATCTCCTCGCCAGAGGCAACCACATAGTCGGCCTGCCAATTGGCGGCGCTGTCGCCGCTCTCGATATAGCCAAAACCGCAGGCAATGGTGAGGGCGCCGGCGCGTCGGCCACAGTCGATGTCGCGTTGGTGATCGCCCAGATATGCCAACTCCTCCGGCGCGCAGCCAAAATGACTGGCGGCCAGTAACAGCGACTCGGGGTCGGGTTTGCGGCGGGTCACGTGGTCGGGGCATACCACCAGGGCCGGATCCAGCGGTAACTGGCGCAATAATTCTTCGGTATAGATGGCCGGTTTGTTGGTGGCCAGCCCCCAGGGGATGCCCCGCGCCTCCAGTGTCCCCAGCAGGCTTTCCATGCCCGGAAACAGTTGGGTATGGCGGGCTATATCCAGCATATAGAGATCCAGCAGCCGCTGCCGCAAGGCCTCGTAGTCGGGCTCACCCTCGCGCACCTGAAAGCCCAGTTCCACCAGTGCGCGGGCGCCGTTGGAGACGCTCTGGCGGATACGCGCGGCGGGCAGGGCGGGGAGCTGGTGCTCGGCGCGCAGACGATTGAGGGCGACGACAAAATCCGGAGCGGTATCGAGCAGAGTGCCGTCAAGGTCGAACATGACGGCTGCGAGTCTTTTATCTTGATTCATCAGTGGCTGGGTTTCCGTGCGTGCATCAGGTAATTCACATCCACATCCCGTTCCGACAGTTTGAAGCGACGGGTCAGGGGGTTGTAGAGAATGCCGGTAATATGCATCACTTCCAGACCCGCCGCCCGGGCGAACTGCGCCAGCTCCGAAGGCTTGATGAATTTGCGGTAGTCGTGGGTACCGCGGGGCAGCAGGCGCAGCACGTACTCGGCGCCCACCACCGCCAGTGCCCAGGCTTTGGGGTTGCGGTTGATGGTGGAGAAATAGAGATCCCCGCCGGGGCGCGTCAAATCGCTACAGGCCCGGATCACCGAGGCGGGATCGGGCACATGCTCAAGCATTTCCAGGCAGGTGACAATATCAAAGCTGTCGGGCTGTTGTGTGGCCAGGGCCTCGGCGGTGCTCTGGCGGTAATCCACACTGACATTCGCTTCCAGGGCATGCAGCCGTGCCACTGCCAGTGGGCTCTCAGCCATATCGATACCGGTGACATGGGCGCCGCGGCGGGCCATGGCTTCGGCCAGAATGCCGCCGCCGCAACCCACATCCAGCAACTGGCGCCCGGCCACGGGCGAGCGCTGGTCGATATAGTTGGCGCGCAGGGGGTTCATATCGTGCAGTGGGCGAAAGTCGCCCTCGGGGTCCCACCAGCGGTTGGCCAGGGCCTCGAACTTGGCGATTTCCTCGCCGTCGGTATTGGTGTGTTCTGTACCGGTCATGGGGTCTCCGCAATCAGGTCAGTGGGTGAGGGCCAGGCGCGCCTGCCACTGCTCGGCCTTGCCCCGTATTTCGCGTTCGTTGAGGGTCTGCAGGTGGCCGCTCAACAGCAGTGCCTTGCCGTCCACCCACACATGGCTCACCCGGGCGGCGCGGTTGTTGTGCACCAGGCTGGCGGCGGCATCGTAGACCGGGCTGCAACCGATATCGCTGAGGTC
>CBFGUT010000111.1:0-9822 GCA_965652265.1 uncultured Cellvibrionaceae bacterium
TCCTTGTTGGAGTTGGCGTGGCTGCAGTCCACCATGATGTTGTTGGGCACCTTGGCCTTTTCCAGCTCGCTTTCACACATGGCGACACTGACGGAATCGTAGTTGGGTTTGCCGTTGCCGCCGCGCAGTACCACATGCCCGTAGGTGTTGCCCCGGGTGTGAATGATGGACACCTGGCCCTCGGTGTTGATGCCGAGGAAGCGGTGCGGCTTGGAGACCGATTGCAGGGCGTTGATCGCCACGGTGAGGCCGCCGTCGGTACCGTTCTTGAAACCCACAGCCGAGGACAGCCCGCTGGCCATTTCCCGGTGGGTCTGGGATTCCGTGGTGCGCGCGCCAATAGCGGACCAACTGATCAGATCCTGCAGATACTGGGGCGAAATGGGATCCAGTGCCTCGGTGGCAGTGGGCAGCCCCAACTCGGCGATATCCAGCAACAGCTTGCGGCCAATATGCAATCCCTCCTGAATCTTGAAGGAGTCATTGAGATAGGGATCGTTAATCAGCCCTTTCCAGCCCACAGTAGTCCGCGGCTTTTCGAAATAGACCCGCATGACCACATAGATACTATCGCTGACTTCCTCCGCCAGCTTTTTCAAACGCGCGGCGTAATCCTTGGCAGCTTCCACGTCGTGAATGGAGCAGGGGCCAATGACCACAAAGATACGGTGATCCTTGCGATCGAGAATATTGCGAATGGTGGCGCGTCCCTCGGTAATCACGCGGCGCGCCGTATCGCTCAAGGGGAGTTCGCGCTTGAGTTCCGCGGGCGAAATCAGCAACTCCTGGGAGACGACGTTGAGATCATCTAGCTGTGCATCGGTCATTGAGGTTAATCCATCGAGTGTGACGTAAGAGCAGGCGCCTATTCTACTGAAAATGGGACCCTTTTTGGGAGAAATTTGCCGATGAGATCAATAGCTTTCCCTTATGATAAGAAGTCGCACTGCAGAGAGCGCCTCGAGAAAAGGGGAAAACCGGGATCGGTTAGGGCGTTCCCTCCACCAGGACCAGCCGGTGGCCTTCGGGGAGCAGGGGAAAGTAGAGAGCGGTGCGAATAGGGCGGGTTTCTCCCAGTGCCGTCATGACCCGGGCGTAGCGCGCCAACTGCGGTTGATACTGATTGATCTCCCGGTCCAGGAAAACCTGAATTGACTGCCCGGCCTCTGGCTGGCTGCTCTTGTAATCCACGATCCAGCGCACGCCATCGCAGATAAAGGTGCGATCGATCACCGACTCGCAGAGTGTCTGTTGGACCCAGTGCTGAATCGCCAGCTCGCAATGGCTATCCTCGTGATCGCCTCGGAGCAACCAGCGTCCGTCAGCATCCTCCAGGGTTTGTTTGAGGCCTAGGTGTATTTTCTCCAGCGCGGACTCCATGTCCTGCGACTGCCATCCCAACTGACGCAATTGCAGTGCCCAAAAGGGACGCTGTCGCTGAGCCCAGCTCACGAATTCGTCGGAAAGGGGGTGTTCCGTCAGGTGTTGTAACTGACTGTGCAGTACTGTGCCCGCGAAACGGGCGAGCCTGGACTCGGCCGATTCTACTTCGGGCCGGTTGATCTCATCGCCAAATTCCCGGCCGCGATAGGCCTGCAGGCAGTCTTCCCCGGGCGGCGGGGGTGGCTGCCAGTCCGCTGCCAGCCGCAGGCAGTGTTGCAGTCCTGTAGAGGGGGTGGGAGTGCTGTCGCCCGCAGGCGCTTCCCGGAGAGGGGCGCTGGGGGCGGGCAGCAACTGTTCGCCCACCGCTTCCCAGATACTGGACAGCAGCGAGCCGCGATGGGGAGCTTTCGGCTGACCACTGCGAGCATCAAGGGCGATGCTGGCCAGCAGGTGCAACCGTTTGATGGCCCTTGTGCAACCCACGTAAAGCAGCCGCGTGGCCTCGTAGCTGTCTCGCCGTTTGGCTTCGCTGCGCATAAACTGGTATAGCGCATCCGCGTCGGCGCCTGTAGGGGCCAGCGGGCCGAGGAGTAGACGGCGCTCCCCAGTGCGGTTGATACGTTGTTGCCAGAGCAGCAGTTCGCGGTCATTGGCAGCGCCCACCCGCTCCAGCCCGGGGATAATCACTGTGTCGAACTCCAGCCCTTTGGATTTGTGCAGGGTCATGACCTGCAGCCGCGGGTTGGCGTCCGCGCGGGGGGCGGCATACAGGCTCTGCAAACCGCGCTCGAAGGCCTCCCAGTCGCGTATGCCGCCGCCGTGCTGATGGCGCTCCAGCAGTTGAAAATAGCGAGGGACTTCCTCGATGTCGGCGGGCTCCGCGATCAGTGCCGGTCCTCCCAGCGCCAGCCACACGCCCTCGAGCCACTGGCACAGGGGTTTGCGCTGGCGGTCGCGCCAGGCGGGTTCCAGTACCGCCATCAGGCGATTCAAACAGCGCTGTCCTTCGGGGCTTATACCCTGAATGTGCTGGCGGTGCTGCAACTGTAAAAAAATGACCGGCCAGCCGTGGCGCGGACTGGGGTTGAGGTCGCCCAGATCGGTGGTGACCAGTGCATGCAGGTCGTACAGATCCAGCCCGCACCAGGGGGCGCGCAGTATGGACAGCCAGGCGATGCGATCATCGGGGTTGAGTAGAGCGCGGGTCAGGGACATCAAATCCACAATGGCCATACGTGTGGCGAGGCGGTCGATCTCCGTAGCCTGCCAGTGCAGCCCTCGGCTGGCCAGGGCCGGTAAGATCCACTGCAAGTGGTTGCGGTTGCGCACCAGAATAGCGACGCTGTCCAACTCATCCTGGGCCAATGCCTGGGCCGCCAACGCCGCTACGGATTCGGCCTCCTGCAGTTGCGCCAGGGTCTTGCTCGGGCTGGCCTCGCTATTGATCGCCTCGGGCTCGGTGTCCTCACTCTGGTAGAAGCAACCGAAGCACTGTACTGCCGGGCCTTCAAGGGGTGGGTTGAAGGCGATGGAGGGCGAGTAGCGCACGGCCCCCCGGCCGATATCGTCGCGGGCGGGGAAAGCCTGCTGGAAGGTGTGATTGACCCAGCGCACCACCTCGGTCTGGGAGCGGAAATTGACCGTGAGATCGAGAGCCGTGAGGGGCACATCGCCAATGCCGTGGGCACGGGCGTCGAGAAACAGCCCCACGTTGGCGTCGCGAAAACCGTAACAGGATTGCATACCGTCGCCGACGATAAACAGGGTGCGGCCATCACCCGGCTGCCAGCCGCGGGTGAGCTGTTCGAGCAGGCGCAACTGGGGAGCGGCGGTGTCCTGAAACTCATCCACGAGAATATGCTTGATGCGGTAGTCCAGTTGCAGGGCGATATCGCCAGGCTGATCGTCGTCGCCCAGCGCGAGGCTGGCGGCCTGGGCTACGGCACTGTAATCGGTCGCCCCCAGCTGCCGGAAGACCAGTGTCAGCTCCGCACTCAGGCGCGGCAGTAGACGGGTCAAGCTGTCCAGTAGCCGCCACTGGCTGTCGGTATAGACCGGTGGCGGCAGTTCCCGGACCGCGTGTAACTGTTCGCCCAGGTCCGGGCTCTCTATCTGCAACACCGCCACCAGCTCGGCATATTGGGCTTTAAGCGACGCGCCGGCCTTGCCGGCGGGAAAACCTTCGTTCTTGGTGAGGCGTTTTCGCCACTCGCCCTTACTGGTGAGCATCAAGTCGGCGATCGCCTGCCAGTCGGCCACCGCCTCGGGATCACAGGGGGGCAGGGCAGTCATGCCCTTGAGCCGGGCAATGGGGCTGTCGGGTTTGCTGTTTTCTACCTGGGTGGCCGCGCCATCCGCCAACAGGCTGAGATCACTGGCGTGGAAACCCAGAGCCGAGCTGAGCCACTCCAATTGCTCGACAATCACTTCCTGCAGCACCGCTTCCAGGTAATTCCGGGCATGGGCCTGCTGTGCTTCCAGCACCACACCCAGCCACTGGTCGCGTTTGGCCAGCAGGCGAATCAACAGGGTTTCCACCGCGCTCAGATTGGTATCCAGGTGACGCAACAGCTGGCTGAGATCCTCCGTCAGGGCCGTATCATCTTCCAGTCGCCCGAGAAATTGCCGCACCGCCTGGCGGTAGGCTAGTTCTGGTACATCCAGGGTGTCTGGCGGCGCCCCCAACTGACTGTCCAGCGGTAATTGCCGGGTGATGGCCCGGCACAGGCTATCAATAGTCTGGATGCGCAAGCGCTGCGGATTCAGCAATAATTGCCAGTGCTGCTCGATATCCCGCTGCAGTACCGCCCGGGCCAAGTGCCAGGTGCGCCGGTCGTGGGGATTGTCCGGTTCGGGTGCGGTGGCAGCCTGATGCAGAGCGCTCATTATGCGCGCCTGCATTTCCCCGGCGGCTTTGCGGGTAAAGGTGATGGCGAGCACCGATTCGGGACTCTCACAGCGGGCCAGTAGCGCCAGTACCCGCTGGGTGAGCAAGCCGGTTTTGCCGGAGCCAGCGGGCGCGGTCACGGCGAATGAGCGGGTGGGGTCCAGGGCGATCTGGCGGGCTTCCAGGTCCGGTGGCGTCTCCGCACTGAAGGCGCCATGGGGCAGATGAGGCGAATTATCCGTTGTCATGATCCGCGAGACTCCAGCTGGTCATGCATTGAGATCATCAGCCGGGTCAGGGTGTCGGCTTCCGGGCCGCGGTTTAGCGGTGTCAGATGTTCGCTGTAACGCTGAGCCTGAGCATCCCTGAAGTCCACCTCTGCTTCGCCCTGCATGAAGCTCCGGGCCAAGTGCCCCAGGATGCTCTGCCAGTTCTCCTGCTGCGCGGACCAGTCCGGTGACGGTTCCAGTCCCGGAAAGACCAGGGCGGAATCGCCCAGGCCAATCCACTGCAACGCCCGGGGGTTGAGCTGGGCAAAGGCAATGCCCGTCACCGGCTCGGGATAGGTAACGGCATAGAGGGGCAATTGTGGTTCCTGGGGACGATCCCCCTGCCACTGTCTGCTACTGAGGTCGGCCCCGGTTTTATAGTCGATCAACAGGCGCTCGCCCGTCTCCAATATATCGATACGGTCAATGAACAGGGTCAATTGCAGCCCCTGGAAATCGATCTGGCGGCGCTGCTCAGTGGCTTCCACCTGAAAAGCGGGCCGGTCTTTTTCCAGTGCCAGCCAGCGCTTGACGATCCCCTCTAGCCGCTCCAGCTCCAGAGCACAGTACACCGGTCCCAGTTCCCGTGGCCGCCGCTGTCGAATGGGTTCCAGGGTCTGCTGGCAGGTGTGGGCGATCAGTGTCTCCAAGGCCTCGGGCGGGTAACTGACCAGGGTGGTGGAATCTCCAAGGGTTTGCCACAGACTCGCCAGCACCCCGTGCAGCAGGGTACCGCGTTCGGCGGCGGACAGGCCCAGCACCGGCGGGTCGGGCTGCTGGGCACCGAGGCGCAGATGGGCGAAAGCATTGAAAGGGCAGGCGGCCTGGTGTTTAAAGAGCGAGCTGCCGCCAGGTGCTTTGCTGTCGGCCGGCCACGCCGGGCCATTTGCGCAATCCACCCGTTGCCACCGCTGGCTGCGCCGCAGATCCTCCTGGTAAGCCTGTCGCGCACTCATGGTCTCGGGCAGGAGAGTGGCCAGGGGTGTCTCGGGGAGGTCGTGAATAAGAGGGCTGGGCGCCAGGTCTCCCTGTTCGTCACACTGGGGGTTGCTCAGAACCACGTCCGGAGCGCACTGACGGTAGTGACTGGTGAGGCTGCGGGCGAACTGCAGTTCCCGTTCGGCGCTGGCGTGGGGCATGCGTTTATCCCGCTGCAGCTCCAGGGGGAGTAGGGGGTTGGGGGCGGGTACGGGTGGCCACTGGCGCTGGTGTAGCCCCAGCACCCAGCAGTGGCTGAAATACAGTCCCGCACCTTCCAGTGCCCCCAGTATTTGAATAGGGGAATCCGGCGTCTGCGCCTGAAAAGGCGTTTGCTGAGCCAGTTGTTGCAGCTGTTGCAGTGCCTGGGCGGAAGTGAATTGCGCGCCCGCCACCTCCAGCGTGGCGAAGTTTTCCAGCAGTTCGTACCAGAGCCCCATCTGCTGGAATTCCTGGCTGTCCAGGCGCCGCGGGCCGGGCCAGCCGAGTAGCTGCAGCAGCTGGGAAAACTGCTGTCCCCACTGCCGTGCACCGGCACGCGATGGCAGACGCCGTCGGTATTCATCAAATTGCTGCAGTCTTCTCGCCAGCATTCCCATCTCTTCTCTCGGTGCCGAGGGCGGTTTCAGGGATTCGGCGATAGCCTGGGCATGAAAACGCAGGTCGCTGCCCGTCACTTCAAATTTGCCCAACCCACGCAGGCGTGCAGCCAGTTGCGTACGCAGCAACATTTCCGGCTCTGCATCGCTCCAGAAGGGGTTGAATAACAGGTCGCACAGGTCGTTGAGGGGCCAGTGCTCGCGAATCAATCCCAGCAGACTGAGGGCAGACTGTACCAGCGGCGTTTGCCCCAGGGGAGTGCCGGCGGAAAAATTGAAGGGCAGGGTATAGCGGGGCTGGTGTGGTAACAGTGATGCGGGCTCAAAGACTTCCGAGAAAATCCGCTCTACCTGATCGCGGCGCTGTCCCAGGTCCGGCACGATTATCCCGATGACCGTCTCGGGCGAGGTCTGCAACTGGCGCAAGCTCCAGAGCGCGGCGGCGCGCACTTCTGACTCGGTGTCGGGGACAATGACCCGCCGCTGGATGTTGTCAGGCACCGCCCCTGCCGACAGGGATATTTGCTCCGTGCTCGCGGCCCGGAGAATCCGTTGGTGTAGCGGCGGGATATCATCGAACCCCAACAGCCACAGTCTCGAAGTCGGACTCAGTACCCCTGCCTCAAAAGCCTGGGAAACAATCTGCTGGCCGTCTTCCGGTGTCATTAGCCCCTCGCTGGCCAGGCGCTGCTCGAACTGGCGCCACCAGGACATAAAGCTGCGGGTATTACTGCCTAGAAAGGGGTTGTCTTCCAGGGAGGCGGGGGAGATTTCCCAGAGCGCCAGGTTGCGCAGTGCAGCGTCCGCCAGTTGGGCCAGCGGCTCGGCTTGAAGCAGCCCCTGTGCCTCATCGGATTGCGCGATGATCTGCTGCCATAGCCACTGGCGCTGATAACGGTTGGCCGGGGTCCGATCGCACGGTGGGTAAGCGCGGCTGAGCAGCGTCTGCCAATGGTCGTCCAGCCAGCGGTTGAGCGGCTGGATACGCGGGGTAGGCCAGGCTTGCAGGCCGCGCCCACGCTGTCGCTCGCCCCAGGCCTTGAGAAGGTGACGGCGCAGGCGATCATTGGCCGTAAGAATCAGCTCTCCCGCGTTGATCGCTTCCTGCAGGCGTTCTATAGTTAATAGTGTGACGGCCATTAGCGTTTATCCAGCCCGAGTCTGGCGGCAGTGTACTGGGCGGGCTGCTCGCCTGCAATGTGCCTACAAAGAACGTCGTATACCATAATTTGTCGCGGGGCTACCTGTGACGCCAGGATAAGGTTACCTATTTGCAACCGGCAATACGTTCACTGAATACCAAATTGCTGCTGATCGTGGTGGGCTTTCTAATTTTAAGCAGCATTTTAGGCTCCATACGAGTGGGCATGGCCGAGACCGATCGACTCGAAGCGCTCTATAACCAGCGCCTTCAGACCCTCTCCCAACGCTACAACACCTACCTGACGGAAAGTCTGCGCACCCGCACGCAGATGCTGCAGGCCTCTCGTGAGGTGTTACTTCACGAATTAGACAAGCTGTCCGAACGCGAGTATGAGCCGACTCTGGACACCTTCCGGCAGGAAGACGGTAGTTATCGCCTGATGGACCGTTCCTCGGGGGTGTTTGTACACAGGGAAGCGGCCATCGACACCACTATTATGCGGCAAATCCATGCCAGCCGACGGGTATGGGAGCAGCTGGGGCCAGTATTTCAGCAAATGTTTTCGGCCTTTTATTATATCAGTGAAGAGCGATTGACGCGTATCTGGCCACTGGAATACGTCAACCTGCACAGGCCCGACCACGATGTGCGAGAGGAAGTCTTCTACAGAATCGCAACCCCTGGCCAAAATGCCGGTGGGGAGCCGCGTTGGACACCCGTGTACTACGATGATTATACGCAGCAATGGCTGGTGACCCTGGTCTTGCCTGTCTATCAGCAGGACAGATTTCTCGGGGTCATCGGCGGAGATATTCCTGTTTCCTACATATTGTCTCGACTGGATATGCTTGATGCTGATGCCAACCATATACAGGCCTTTGTGGTGGATAGCGAAGGCAGGATTTTGCACAGTGGTGTAAGTGAGGGAGCGGCGGCGAAAAGCGATGGTAGTGCTGTGGTACTGGCAACCGATACGGCATTGCACGATGGGTTGCAGCGATATTTGCAGGGGCTGGCGGCCGAGACTATTGCGCCGGGAACAATCCACAGCCATCTCATTGATGGTCAGGCTCTCAATATCGTGATGCGCGACTTTCCGGTTGCCGGTTGGCAGGTAGGATTTTACTATCCGCAAAGCTTGATCGAGGGGCGGTTTGCCGAGACCATGACTTCGGTCTATATCAATATTTCCGTCGTGGCGGTCTTCCTGTTCGCTGTCTTGTTTTTCAGCATTCGCTATTTTGTCATTCGTCGTATTACCGCCCTGGCTGCCGCCACTGGAGCCATTCGCCGTGATAACTGGGAGCTGAGTGTCCCCGATAAGGGCAGCGATGAAATTAGCCAGTTGGGTGCCAGCATCAATAACATGCTCGATCACATTCGCCATCTGGTGAATGGGCTGAACAGCAAAATTGCCGAGCTTGACCGTGCCAGTTACGAGTCGCGCAAACTGATGAGTGCGATCGAAAACAGCACTTCACTGGTGGTGATTCTGAACCGCCATTGGCGCCTGGAATACGCCAACTCCCAATACTGGCAAATTACCGGCCTCGATGAAGAGAGAGAGCACGAGGGCTATGAGTTGCTGTTGTTGGCCGAAGACAATGCCGAAGACATTCACTTGGAGGATATCCATCGCGCCCTCACCCGGGAAGGTAACCCCCGTCTGGACGGTGAGGAAACCAGCTATTGGCAGCGCGAATACCTCGCGCGTTTGCCCAATGGCAAGCGTTTCTGGCTAATGCAGACCATTGCCCCCATTTTTGCCAATGATGGCGAATTGGAATACTACGTGTGTGTAGGTCAGGATATCTCCGATCTCAAGGAAAAGCAGGAAGAAGTGGAGAAGCTGGCTTATTTTGACCATCTGACGGGATTGGCCAACCGTATTCAATTTAAAACCCAACTTGACCGTCAACTGGCTCATACCCAACGGGATAATTCACGTCTGGCACTTTTTTATCTCGATCTGGATCATTTCAAGCATATTAATGACACGCTGGGACACGAGGCCGGCGATCAACTCTTGCAGACCATTGCCAAGCGTCTTCAGGACTGTTTGCGCCGGGAAGACCTGGTGGCGCGACTTGGCGGAGACGAGTTTGCCGTCCTGCTGGATGCCGTGGAGGGGCCACAATATATCTACCGGGTGGCACAGAAAATTATTCACCAGTTAAACGAGCCCATCTACCTCAAAAACAAGGAAATTGTCATGGGCGTGAGTATTGGTATTACCATTGCTCCGGACGACGGTGACCGGGCGGAAATATTGATGAAAAACGCCGACCTGGCCATGTATCAGGCCAAGGAAAAAGGGCGCAATGCCATGCAGTTTTACACCGCCGATATGAACCTGGCTGTAGAGCGCCGGTTGACTATAGAGCGGGAGTTGCGTTCGGCACTGCGTGCTGGCGAATTTGAGCTTTATTACCAACCGGTTAAGGACTTTGCCTCTGGCCGAATCATTGCCGCCGAGGCACTGGTACGCTGGAATCACCCCACGCGTGGGCTGGTATTACCGGGTGAGTTTATTCCGGAAGCGGAAGACTCCGGGCTGATTGT
>CBFGUT010000112.1:0-9810 GCA_965652265.1 uncultured Cellvibrionaceae bacterium
TCCCAGCGTGGACATTGAGTACAGCGACGACTGGACCGACCCGGCCGTGCGCGCCAAGTCCGCCAGCTTTGCCTATCGCTATGCCGAGCTGTCAGCCGTCCCCGACCCGGAGCAAGTACCTACCAGCGAAGCCTGCCAGACACAGTGGCAATCCATCTGCCGGATCGTTATCAATTATCCCGAGCATATTCACCCTCTCTGGGAAAAACCGCGTGTGGTTTTGGATAACATGGGAGAGATCCTTGTAGACAATACCTGCACTGGTTGTCATAACCCCGTGGATGCCGATGGTCTGGTACAGCTGCCCGCCGGGCAACTGGATCTGACGGCTTCGGAAAATAACACGCCGCACATCACCTCCTATCGGCAGTTGTTGGCCACTCGCTTTGAGTTGGAAATTGTGGACGGCGTGCTACAGGAAGTCCTGATAGAATCGGGGGAGTTTGAAACCGACGACGAGGGCGAACTGATTCTGGATGAGCTGGGCAATCCCATTCCTATTCTGGTGCGGGTACCTATTTCGCGGTCCATGTCCCCCGGTGGCGCTTACGCCAGTGCGCGCTTTTTTAACCGTATGCTGACTTTCGACGCGGCAACGGATACGGTGGATCACCGCGGTCTGCTCAATGCGGCCGAGTTAAAACTGCTGGCGGAATGGCTGGATATCGGTGCCCAATACTACAATAACCCCTTTGACGTGCCGGATTAATGTTGCCCAGAAAACGCTTTAGCCCTTTACATTCCTTGGTGATGGCCCTGGCGTTTTGCCTGTGGGGGTTGCCTGTGGACAGTGCACAGGCATGGGGCTGGTGGGGAGATAAACCTCTGGTAGTCACGGTCGATACCGCCTATATCGATGTGCACACCGGCCCGGGCCGCGGTTATCCGGTCTTTTACGCCCTGGAGAAGGGCGAGGCCTTTACCCTGCTGAAAAGCCGCACCGGGTGGATCAAGTTGGAAAGCGATCGCGGAGTGACGGGCTGGATAGCCCGCGACGCCATGCAGCAGACCCTGGGCCCGGATGGTCAAGTGCCGGACTTTGTGGATGAATACCGCTCCGACGCGGTGGCCGGCCGATTGGAGTTGGGTATGGCGCTGGGGGATTTTGGTGGGGCCGATTCGCTGGGGGTGAGCCTGGGTTACCGCTTTACCCGCAACCTGACCGCGGAAGTGGATTATGCTCACAACACCGGGCAGTTTTCCAACAGTGAACAGGTAACCGGGTCGATTCTGCATCAGCCCTTTCCCGAGTGGCGGGTGTCGCCCTTTGTGGGGATAGGCGCGGGGCAAATAAAGATACACCCCAATGCCACGCTGGTGTCCACGGAAGACCGCGAAGACAATGTGCTTGTAGCGCGCGCCGGTGCCTATGTGTACTTATCGCGCCGATTTTTTCTGCGCGCCGAGTATGTCAATCACTATCTGTTAACCACGCGCGAAAACAACGATGAGGTTCACCAATGGCGAGTTGGTTTCAACGTCTTTTTCTGACCCTGCTGGTCAGCCTGACCTCTGGGGTTGCTGTGGCCCAGGAGGAACCTCTGGAGCCGATTGTGGGTGCCGATATCGAGCGCCGGCAGATTGAAGAGGATATGCTGGATTCGGAAAATTTTGAAATCGGTGTCTGGGGCGGTGTATTGGGCATTGAGGATTTTGGCAGCAACTCGGTGACGGGTGCCAGCCTCGCCTACCATGTGACCGAAGACTTTTTCCTGCGCGCCAGTTATGGTGTCAGCGAAGCCAATAAAACCAGCTATGAGTTATTGAGCGGCGCCGTGGAATTGCTCAACGAGGAGGAGCGCGAATACACCTATTACGACCTATCGCTGGGTTACAAAATCTTTCCCGGTCAGGTCTTTATTGGCAGCAAGCTGGCTTTTAATACACATTTCTATCTGCAGGCGGGAGGGGGCAATACTGAATTCGCCGGCAATCGCTACAACACCTGGTCTTTGGGTGCGGGGTATAAATTCTACGCCACCGACTGGTTCGCCATGGAGCTGGGCATGCGCGACCATATTTTTACTCACGAGCTTTTTGGCGAGAGTAAGCGGGTCAATAATTTTGAGGGCCACTTGGGTCTGTCGATTTTCTTTTAGGGGGTTTTGATGTTCGCCACACGTTCCATATTCGCCGCAACGCTGTTACTGATCGCCAGTATTTCGCTGGCCCAGGAGACAGCGCCCGATTTTACATTGAAGAGCAACAGTGGCGAAAATATTCGCCTGGCCGAGCAGCGTGGCAAGGTGGTGATGCTTAACTTCTGGGCCACCTGGTGTGCCCCCTGCCGCAAGGAGATGCCACTGCTGGATGATCTATACAACCGCTATAACGCCGCCGGCTTTGAACTCTACGGCGTGAATGTGGAACCGGAAAGCGAGCCCGCCAATAAAATGGCCAAGGAGATGGGACTGAATTTTCCCATACTCTATGACACCGACAGTAAAGTCAGCCGCCTGTATAACGTGGACGCCATGCCGACCACGGTTGTCATCGACCGCGACGGCAATATTCGCTACGTCAACCGCGGTTACCGCGATGGCGATGAGGAAAAATACCGCGAACAGATTCGGGAGTTGATTCGCGAATGAAAACCCTGATCGCGCTCACAGCTTGTCTATTGATGGCGGCCTGCACACCCTGGGTAAAACCCTACGAGCGCGAGCGTCTGGCGGACGAGATCATGAGCTTTGAACGCGATCCCATTGCCGGTGCTTACCTGCACCACGTCTACGATGCCCGCGAGGCTGCGCGCGGTGCCGATGGCTCCAGTGGAGGTGGTTGTGGGTGTAATTGATTTCAGGCGCGGAACGCGGAACGCAGAATGCAGGACGCGGGGAACGGAGAATGGGGAACGGGGAACGCGTAAAGCGGAACGGCTCGGGCTGAACGCAGAATGCAGAACGCAGAACGTAGATAGACGCGAATTGCTGACTGCGAAAGGCTTCTCTTTCTACTGCCTTCCCCGCAAGCGGGAAAGGCAACTAACAAACTCCCTCTCCCGCTTATGGGGAACGACTGTAGGGACGCAGAAGGTAGAGCGACGCAGGATGTTAAAGCCGAGCCACCCAACTAACGCCCTCCCCCGCTTGCGGGGGAGGGTTGGGGAGGGGGTGGTGGTTTTACTGCTGGCCCTGCTATGGCTGGCCCCCCTTCACGCCGAAGTCCTGCCGCCGGATCGACTGGATATTATGTACCACGCCTACGAGGGCGGGGGAGCGAGTATTGACGGCCCATCGGTCTTGGTGCGCAAAAGCCTGGGCCGCAGTGTGTCTGTGTCGGCCAATTACTATGTGGATATGGTCAGCAGCGCCTCAATCGATGTGCTGGCCACCGCCAGTGAATACAGTGAAGAGCGCGACGAGTATTCCCTGGGTGTCGATTATCTGCGTGATCGCACCATGATCACGCTGGGCTATACCAGCAGTGAGGAAAACGACTACAGCGCGGAAACCTATGCGCTGAATATCAGCCAGAGTTTTTTTGGCGATCTCACCACTCTGAGTCTGGGGGCCAGTTTTGGCCAGGACGAGGTAGGTCAGAATGGCAACCCCGATTTTATGCGCGATCTGGAGCGTCGTCGCTATCGTTTAAATCTATCTCAAATACTCACCCGCTCGCTGATTGTCAATCTGGGAGTGGAGTCGGCGGCGGATGAAGGTTTTCTCAACAACCCCTATCGTCAGGTACGCTACCTGGATGCAAATGCGGCGCGCGGTTATAGCTATCAGGCCGAGGTCTACCCTGAAACCCGCAATTCCGACGCCGCCAGCATACGCGCCATGTACTACCTGCCCTACCGCGCCTCTTTGCGTGCCGACTATCGCCTCTATTCCGATAGCTGGGGTATAGAGGCCAGTAATTGGGAGCTGCGCTACACACACCCCTGGCGTAGCTTGCTCTTTGAGGTCAAGTACCGGCAATACGAACAGACCCAGGCGGATTTCTACGCCGATCTCTTTCCTTTTCGGGATGCGCAAAACTTCCTCGCTCGGGATAAAGAGTTGAGCGATTTCAACTCCAGCACTATAGGCTTGGGTGTCACCTGGACCCTGCCGGAACACTGGCTGAAAATCTTTGACAAGACCACATTGAATCTTTATTGGGATCATTTCCAGTTCGACTACAACAATTTCCGCAATGTGCTGGATGAAGAGAGCGCGGTAGGCAATGAGCCCTTCTATAATTTTGATGCGGATGTGGTGCGTTTGTACTTTTCTTTTTGGTTTTAGCAGACTTTGAAATGAAAGGATTATCATGGCCACCTCTACGGAATCCCTTATTACTTTAATTGAGCAACACAGCGAAGAGGCACTTGAACGGTTACAGTTGCAGACCGACTTGTGCCAGAATGATGGAAACCGCACGTTTTTTGATGCAGCCATAGCCAGCGATAACCGAGCGGTTATCGATATCCTGATCCAGGATAAAAAAGCTTTGGAGTTTGCCGCGCCTATTGTCGATGAATTGACTGCCGCAGTTAACTACATGCTGGGAGAAGTGGATATAGAATATCCTCTGGAATCGGCAGAGAAGCGATTAAAGGCCTCTTTTGGCGACGACCTTAATTTTCACCGTACACCACTATTGACAGCTTGCCGCCTTGGTAATATCTACGCTATGGAAAGGCTATTGGCCGCCGGGGCCAAGCCAGCGGCAAAAGACCGACTCAAACTGACGGCCCCTGAAATTTGCCTCTATACCCGAGGCCCGGAAGGTTTGTCTGCTTTTCTGCAGGCTTATAAAAACGCCGAGCTAAAACCCTTTACTGCCAGTGTTAATCTAGTGCGTGAGCTACTACCTCACCCGGATTTTCTGGATCAACTGCAACAGGTGGCCAAATTTGGGGCGCCGGTACAAAACCTGTTGTTGTGCTATTACTGTGCCTGTTTGGATGTGGAGTCTGTGCGCCGCATTCTCGCCGGAAAATTCGATATCAACAAGGCGGTCACTGCCCAGTTGCATCCCCTGCGAGAAGCGTGCATTTCACATCTTTTCTGGTGTGACAAGCTACCAGGAAGAGATTTTTATGCTTACCACTATATCAAGCATGTCGGCCCTGCCGGCTCTCACAGCGTGCATATAGACAATCATCTGATTAAGCCGGACGGTTCCAACTTCAACCAGCTGATGCGCGAGGCCGAACAGCAACGAAAACGCCTAATTGACGAAGCCAATAAGCTGACGCTAAGCGAGGCTGATGCCACAGAGCAGCTGCAAAAGCGCTGCAGGATTGTGGATCTGCTCATGGAGGCGGGCCTGGACGTGGACGTTGCTCAGAAAAAAATGTCTGAGTTTTTCTTTGACGACCTGCAGGAAATGCCATTACAGGCTTTGGTAAATCACCTGCGAAAATATGGATTTGTATTTGAAGTCGAGGAAGAAGAGCAGCCCTATGCAGAGACTGTTTGGGAGTTGGCGGGTGAGACGACCCTGCAGGCTAAGGTGTTTAAGGATGAGGATGGCGATCAATGGACTATCGAACTGACTTACAGCAACGTCTACGGCCCAATAGATGCCGTTGAATTAAACACTCGCGAAGCCGACACCGAGCCACCGACGCCGGAAGATCAGCCGCATAGTCACCACGATTGGCAGAAACATAAAGTGGTAGAGCAGTGGTTGGATGTGGACGGAGAGCGGGTACCAAGAGCGGAGGTTCAAGAACCTATCTATGATGAAACTCCCTGGGAGGCTGTATACCGCTGGACACAGACTTCTGCGCCGGAATACCTGGAAATTTGGGCAAAAAGTCCCCCCGAAAATATGGATGTGGTCTTACCGGGCTGGAAAGTGAAGTAAGGCAGATCGATTTCAAAAAAATGGCTTAAATAGAATTGAAAAGTCAGATGAAAGGAATTATGTGTAAAGGACGGAATAATGTTGAAACAAACATTTATTGATAGCTGGAGTTTTTTTGTTAAACACTGGAAGGTTTTATTTCTGATATACCTGCCTATAAGCTTTTTATATTTACTGTTTGATTTAATTGAGATTGCCACTGCAGGGTCGCGCTTCTATATTGTGTTTTCGTTGGTTTCACTTTTGATAAAGCTGATTGGCGACGCATTGTTTTTAGGAATTTCAGCTTATTATATTGCGGGTTGCGTATCTGGTGAAAAAATAAGTTTTGCGACAATTCTACTGCGTGTGAAGGAAAGGTTTATTAAGTTATTGCATCTAACTATAAATATCTTCTTGTTTACATCTATTGGTTTAATACTATTGATTGTCCCGGGAGTCTTTGTTTTTACCAAAATGGCTTTTTCGGGATTTGAGCTGTTATTTAACAATGCTTCGCCGGTAGAGGCCATGAAAAAGAGCTGGCGTCAAACAAATAGCTATTTCAGTCTACTTTTGGGTGGGTTGTTGCTTATTAGTGTGCCGATTTATTTATTATATTTCTTGATTTACTCAATGCTGCCCGAATCAGCAACAATTAATTTTATCGCATACATCACTTACATGTTTATTGATTTTGTGATATCTGCACTATTAGTGGTGTTCTTCTTCCGTATTTACGACCTTTATAAAGCCGATTCAAGAACTGCGCCGGAAGTATAAAAAAGATTAGCTAATTAACAGCCTGTTAGCCAAAAATATCCATTTGCCCGTCATCGGGTCTATCACTGGCAATCAGCGGTACGCTCTGGGGGCGCCGGAATAGCGAGCAGTCCAGTTTCCCAAAGTGTGAGCGGCGCTTGGCAATGGCGCTGCGGCCCACGGCCTTGGTAAAGCGCTGGCGCAACAGCTCGGCCCAGACGCCCTGGCCGCGCATGCGCTCGCCGAAGGCGGGATTGTAGTCCTTGCCACCGTGCAGGTCGCGCACGCGGTTCATAACGCGCTCCGCGCGTTCGGGGAAATGAGCTTGCAACCATTCCTGAAACAGCGGGTTGACCTCCCACGGCAGGCGCAGCACGATAAAGCCCACACTCACGGCGCCCGCCTCGGCGCAGGCCTCGATAATGTTTTCCATCTCGCAATCGGTGATAAAGGGAATGACCGGGGCAATATTCACGCTGACGGGAATACCGGCGGCGGTCAGGTGGCGTACGATCTCCAGGCGCCGGCGCGGCGCTGTGGCCCTGGGCTCCAAGGTGCGGGCAACGTCGTGATCCAGTGTGGTGAGGGTAACGGCTACGGCCACCAGCCGCTGTTCGGCCATGGGAGCCAGAATATCCATATCCCGCTCGATTAGTGCGGACTTGGTTATCAATCCGATAGGCTGACGGCACTCGTGCACAATCTCCAGCAATTGTCGCGTCAATCCCAATTGTCGCTCACAGGGCTGGTAGGCATCCGTACTGATGCCCAGGGCAATGGGCTCGGGTGAGTAGTTCGGTTTCGCCAGCTCCCGACGCAAAAGCTCGGGGGCGTTCATCTTGGCAATAATGCGGCTTTCAAAATCCAAACCTGGAGACAGGCCCAAATAACTGTGAGTGGGCCGGGCAAAACAGTAAATGCAGCCATGCTCGCACCCCCGATAGGGATTGAGTGATACCCCAAAGGGAATATCCGGGGAGCTGTTGCGGTTGAGAATACTCTTAGCCTGTTCGGGTATCACCTGGGTTTGCAGCTTGGCGGGCGCCGGAGCCTCGTCGTTCCCCCAGCCATCGTCAAATGTCTCCTGGGTGCGCACCTCAAAGCGCCCGGGCATATTGCCTACGGCGCCGCGGCCTTTTTGAGGTGAGAGTGGTGTAGAGGGCATAAAATAAACCTTTATCTGTATATTTATACAGTATAATGAAAGGGGGCAGTAAGTCAATATAGGCAAAAACGCTTTATAGTCTCGGCGTTCGTGATCGCTCGTTGATTACGGGTCAGAGTATGTAGTGATAGGAAATTAAGGAATGAATGGATCATTTGAATCTGACAAAAACTCATTCGAAAAGATAGGGTTATCACGGGAAAATATAATTAAGAATATTATTTACGGATGGTTGTAGATTTCACCTGCAGCATGTTATAGCTGCATTTTATCTTTAATGCTCTGTATCAAAGAGCGTGAAACGGGTACGGCAACGTCATTTACCTCTAGGGAATATTTTCCTCCACCCGCAATATTTATTCTGTGGGCGTAATGCAGATTAACCGCATATGAACGATGTGTCCGTATAAAATTATCAGGTAACAGTTGCAACAATTTTTCTATGGATTTTTCGTGCAAGTACTCCTTTCCGTCCGTGCAATGGATTTGGGTATAGTGGCCGTCGGCCTGTAGCCAAAGAATATTTTGACAGGGAATCATCTCCAGACCGGCTTGGCGTTTAATGGCGACAGCCTTAATCTCCTGACCTGTTCTTTGCGAAGAATAGTGAGCTCTATCCAACGCCTTGAAAAAGCGTACTTTGTCGTAGGGTTTTGCAACAAAGTCGAGGACGCCGTATTCAAATGCATGGATGGCGAAATCTGCATAAGCTGAAATGATAATCGTATGAAAGGAGGTTGTAGAGAATTGCTTGAGAATTTCAAAGCCATCTTCGCCTCTGAGATTAAGATCAAGCAGTAAAAGATCTATATGGTTATCTTCTAAATGATCCAACCCATCTTCCAAAGTTGCACAAATTTTCTCTCGCCCCTGGTGAAGATCGGGACGAATGTTATAATACTCCAGAAGAAGACGATGATGACGTTGAGCAATAATAGGTTCATCTTCCATAATAAGAACGTTCATGATTTCTCCTTGAATTTAATACTGGTTTTCCATTGGCCCTGGTGTTTATATGAATCAATCCGCCAGTATTCACCATATGAGCGCGCCAGTTGCGCTTTAATATAGCGCATACCGATACCTAGCCCTTTACGATGAGAGTTTCCGTAGGGGCACAGTAAATCTAAATAAATCCAGCCAGCCCGGTGCGTAATCGTGAGCACAAATGTATCTGCTTTCAGGTTGCCGTGGGAAAAGGCGTTTTCTATCAACGTATGGATTATCGCGGGAGGCAGTTTGATAGACCCTGTGTTACCTTTTACCTGCAATTTATAATTACACTGCAAGCGAGTGCTCATAATATTCAGGTAATTTTTGCAGAGTAAAAGTTCATTCTCCAGAGGAATTATTGCTTTTCGGGAATACTCGGTTAGTAGCTGAAACTCCCGGCTCAGCGATGAAATAAAGCTATTGGCCTTTTCCGGATCGGTATCTATCCACTCCATTATCAGGGTGAGGCTATTCATTAGGAAATGCGGCTGTAAACAGCGACGCAACAATTCGGCTTCCAGCTTATCGGCTTCCAGAGACCGTGCACGGTCTCTGGAGAAACGTTGAATTAATTGGTAGAGGTTAAAAAGTACCAGCCCGCCAAAAACCACTGCAAACCAATGCTCGACAAAGCGCATATTAAGAAAAATAAATAGCAGGGTGGTAATTAGCAGAAAAGTCAAGGCGATTTTCGCTCCCGGACTCTTCGTTAAAGTGGCCGCCAGACAAACAGTTAAAGATAGCAGGATAGCTAACAGAAAAAGCAGCCAGACCTTAAAGTCATAACTTAATGGGGAAAAAGCTACTCCTACATAGAGCGTGATGGATAGCACCCACCACGCCCAACGTCGGGGCTGAGAATATAACTTTAGGTAATATCCGGTGAGGCTCACGGCAATGACAAAAGCCAGACATAGCACCACATTTAGACGAAACGTATGCCAGTTATAAGCGTATCCAAACAGGCTTCGCCAGGACTCAGCCCAGAGCAGTAGCGCACAGGTGAGGGACAGAATGACCAACCAAGCAGTGACGCCTTCTCTCCTGTAAAGACCGTATATAAGTGCAAGTACAAAAGCGATAAAGATTAGAGCGCCCGATAGAAAAAT